>DASZVS010000009.1:0-74294 GCA_035546975.1 Saccharimonadales bacterium (SeqCode) | reverse complement strand
TGATGGCTTCGCGGCTGTTATCGGTACCCGCTATGGCCAGCGATTCAGATATATCGTATTTGGCCATGCTAAAAGTTTGTACGGTACGCTTACCTTCTTTATCGTCTCCGTGATTATACTAGTTGGTTTTTCACGCGAGAGTGGCCAGCACCTAGGATGGAAATTTATCGTCGATCTTTCCATTGGCACAAGCGCCATTGAAAATGTCGGAGTAGAGGGTTTGGATAATCTGCTGGTGCCGGTACTAGTGGCAGGCGCAATCCGCTTACTTACTTAAGTAGGAACAGTTACTCGCCGACTTTAATGAGGTGGGCCCGAAGCGCATTAAAGATTACCACCACATCGACTGCTTCCTGTATTATAGCGCCACTTAGCGGTGAAAACTTGCCCGTAGCAAACACTATCATCAATAAGACGCTGAGCCCAATACCTGATAAAATGCTTTGCCGGGCAATTTGGAACGTGCGTTTAGCAATAACTGCCGCTACGGCTACGCGGCTGATGTCATCAAGCATAATGACCATATCGGCGGATTCGCTGGCGGCCGTCGAACCTTTTGCGCCAAGCGCGATACCTACGTCCGCGGCGGTAAGGATCGGTGCGTCATTAACCCCATCCCCCACAAACGCCATTGGCCGCGCCTTAATTTCATCCAAGATATGCAGCTTATCTGCAGGAAGGGCCTCGGCATGGACATGCGAAATGCCCAGCTGGCGGGCAATTTCCTTTGCGGTAGCCTGGTTGTCACCCGTTACCATAATAGTTTCTTTAATGCCCAGTTCGTGCAGGCGTTCCAGCGTGGCTTTGGCTTCGGGTCGTATCTCGTCCTTCAGCGTAATGGCACCGGCGAGCGTGCTGTCGACTGCAACATACACTACGCTTTGTTTGATACTATTTTTTTTGAAATCTGCGGGAAGAGTTACGCCATTATCCTCGAGGAGCTGTAGCCGGCCTACAAGAATTTCTTTGCCTCTAAGCGTAGATATAAGACCGAGCCCTGAAACTTCCCGGACGCGTTTAGCTTTCGAAAGTTTAAGCTTTTGTTCTTTAGCTTTACCAATGATAGCTTGCGCGACAATATGATTTGAACTCTGTTCCAGGCTGGCGGCCAGATTAAGTACCTCCTCTTTTTTGAATGAACTGTACGTGGCAACTTGTTCAACCACGAGCTCTCCGCGGGTGAGCGTGCCGGTCTTATCGAAGGCGATGGACTTTGCTTCGGCCAGCCGTTCCAGTGCCGAGCCGGTTTTAACGATAATGCCGTAGCGGCTTGCCCTGGCCATGCCGCTTATCAGGGCTATCGGAGCCGCCAATAAAAGAGGGCAGGGCGTAGCCACTACAATGACTTCCAAAAACCGGATTGCTTCGCCGCTATAAACCCAGACGCCGATCGCTATGGCGTATGCCAGTAAAGTGAAAGGAATCGCATAACGGTCCGCCAGGCGTACGAACGGCGCTTGGCTGGCCGCCGCGCTACGGACAAGCTTAATGATCTGTTGGTATTGGCTATTTTCAGCTGTAGCCGTAGCTTTGGCTGTGATCGAACCATCCAAATTTATTGAACCGCTAAGCAGTGAATCATCTTTTCCTTTTGGTTGTGGAAGGCTCTCGCCGGTTAGGGAAGCTTCATCAAAGCTGGCTGTACCTTCTATAATTATGGCATCTACCGGAACGACATCGCCTGCGTTAATGGCTATTTTGTCGCCGGTACGAATCTCGCTTACGGGGATTTCCTGTGTTTTACCCTTTCGTATAACCTTGGCCTTTTGCGGGGCGTGCTCAAGCAACGCATCTAATTCGGCTTGTGCCCGGTGGTGGGCATAGTCCTCAAGCGCTTCGCCGCCTGTAAGCATTACTACGACGACGATGGCTGCCCAATACTGCCCAAGTATGACAGATGCCACAATTGCGGTTGCCGCCAATATATCAATACCGTATCTTCCTGAACGCAGGTCTTGCCACATGTTCCATCCAAGAGGCAAAACTTCGATAATGGAAATTACACCGATAACCCAATGGCTGGCTGTCTGATTGCCTGTGAATTGCAGTACCAAGCCGGCCACGATGGTAATGGCGGCCAAACTGAAGAGTTTATAGTGGCGCAAAAAACGCACGATAGGTGTTTTCATCATAGAGAGTACTCCTAGTATACCAATTGCCGTCGTCTTTATATTTTTATGAAGGCTGTTCCTGGTCTAATTGTCCGTAGCAAGAGCCAAACAGTTGTGCACGAGCATCACAGTTCGTCATAGCCGCTAAGTATTTCTCGTGCAACTTCCACATCGAGCACGACTCCTTCGTATGTGACCCTTCCTACTGTTTTCGTGCCGAGTAAAACTATGGCTTTATCGTGGCCGTTTGCAAGAAACTCCACTGTTTTAATTCTCGCTTTGCCCGGTTCTTGCAAAAATAACTCAGCATCAAGCGCCGTCATCATTCTCGCAATCTTATCGGTGGCTTCATCTTGGCTGGCTTCCGCCAGCACTCCAAGTACCTCGTCTTCCTCGACGAATGCTCTGGCAATGCCGAGCTGGCGCTCTTCTACATATGCAGCGTCGGGATCTACTGATTCACCAAATTCAAACATACTAAATAAAAATGGGGTGGCTGATGGGACTTGAACCCACGGCCTTCGGGACCACAACCCGACGCTCTAACCAACTGAGCTACAGCCACCTCGCTGGCGCTATCTTAACCGCGCCCATGACAGAATTTTAAACGGTAGCTTGACCACTCGGTTTAAATTCTGATTTTGCTTCCGCAACAGGGGTGATTATACGGGAACTGACTATTTTTTACAAATGGTTTAGTAGCGGGTTATAGAAATCAGCCGGGTTAGTCCGGCCGCACCTAGACCGTATACCGCCATAGCTACGAGGGTATAACCTTCGAAGGTGGCAACCCCCAAGCTCGGATGGTCATAATTGAAAAGGTCGTAAAACGGCGATACAAACGGTGACGTGAAGCTGTAAATAAAACTGGCAAAGCCATTTTCCGGGTTGGCACCGAGCAGTGAAAAGAGAAACCGGAACGCCAACGTGGCTAAAAGAAACCCGGCTGCTGCTTCTACGATTCGCTCTAAAACATCATGGCGATGAGCGTGTTTTTCGCGGTACGAAAAGCTATCGCTGTTATCTGTACCGTAAGGATATTGAGGATTCATAGGCGTGTTCCTGCTTATGAAATAAACGTACAGCGCTTAACCAAAAAATTGCTGAAAACAGGCACATTTTGTATAGCTAGGATTGTATTATGGTAAAAAATATTGTATTATATAGTACATGAAAAAGACTGGAGCTAAGGCCCGCGAATCGATACGCAGGTCACGAGTTTTTGATCGGTTAGCCGATCCAGAACAGCGTAAAGTTCTGGGGCGAAAGACTTTATCGGCACTACAGGATTCGATTGACGTTGTGCTCATTGCCAGCCCCCGTGAGCGAGTGCAGAGAAAAGACGAACGATATTTGGCGTCGCTTTCTCCGGAAGCGCGGCAAGCTGAGCTACAAAAAAGGGAACAAGAACAGGAAACGGCAAGAAGAAAACGAGCAGCTGAATTCGCGCGTATGGTCGCGAGCCGGCATGCTGCCGAGGAAAAAGCACGGGAGGATTATATCCGCCATATGAGAGAAAATAACCCGAGTTTTGATTTGCGTAGTTGGCTGGATGAGCGAAAACATATGCCGAAGCGCGTAACCGTGGAACTCGGCTATGGGGGACAGCCTCTTGTAATGCAACACCCAATCGGGCCGGAGCAGGCATATATTGGAGTTGAAGCGAATCTGAACCCCTATTACACGGACCCGCAAGTGTCGGTTGCCGGATTTACGGGGCCAATAGGCGGCTATGACAAGAAAGGCATACAGGCACATTTGCGAAGCCAGCGCCCGGAAGATAATATTTTCTTTATTGATATAGACGCCAAACACTCAGATGGGCGATCAGTTCTCCCCGATGGAGCGGCGGACGAAGTGTACATCAACAACGTATTCGATGATCCCATTATTCACGGAAGTTCTAATGGGACGTATAATCTGCTCGCAGAAGCGGCCCGCCTGGTAACAAACGAAGGGAAAATTATAATTGCCGATGAGTTGGGAGAGGGAACAATACCAATGAATTATTTCGAGAAAATCGGCCTGAAGGCAGATGCTTTTTACGCGTTCAGCGATTCCCCGGAAGAATGGCGGATGATGGAAGAAGATTTCTACACACTCTCTCCCTGGAATAGTCCAGCCAATGACGGATATTATTATGCCGTATTCTCTAAGGCGCAGCCTTAGCTATATGGCGGGAAGGCTGGGAGAGAGGCTAGAGTCTCTTTAAGTGGGCTAGCCCAGCCAGCACTAAAATCACAAAGATAGCGGCACCGACAAAAGCGGTTATAGCTACGTAACCGGCAATTGTTCCGAGCGTACCGAAGGCGTAGGCATTCAGAAGCAAGCCGCGTAGCGTCTCGCCCTGGAAGAGCGTAGCCTTTTCGGTCTGGAGCGCTGCATTGCTCGGATCTGCCTGAGCTGCCGAACTAACTTGGGCGTAGGTTTGGCCATCGGCAATTTTGCTTATGTGTTTGCCGATATAATCGTTGGCGTAAGCTTTGGCCTTTACGCCGCTATCAACCGGTTGGCCGGCGTATTTTTGTAGCGCGGGAAACTCAGCTGGGCTGAATGACGGGCTGCCTTTTTGCGGGAAGTATATTTTTTGCGATGTAAGTTCATCGCGAACCTGATTGGTGGTAAAGGAATGTCCCCACCATGCTAATGCGCCGACGACGATGAGCACTGCGGCGGCACATACACCAAGCAGTATAAAAACTTTATCAATGACTTTTCTTTGTGTTTTTGCCATGTTTATCCTTTAAGCTTATCTCTTATAATGTATATGATCCGGGTAAAATGGACAACAACGGGTATTAACTCTGTGCTTGCCGCTGCCGGTATTGTATTTGGGCTTGCTCGGCGAGCTCAATGCATTCTTCTGGGCTGTATCCGAGGTCGTCGCACCACCGGATTGTTGAGAAGATGACATTGCCCAGCTCTTTTTTCAGTTCGGTTTCATTTGGCGGCGTGCCTTCTTCTTTGTCGCGGGCATAGCGGTGAATATCACCAATAGCTACGCCTTGGCGAATGATAATTTCTTCAAGCGTCAGTTTGTCATCGCCCCAAATTTTGCGCGCCTTTTTAAGGAGTTCTTCAATAGTCATAAAATAAGCATAACACTAATCGCTTACAGGCTTTGGTATAGATGTGGCTAATGTCGGAGGAAAATGCTACAATTACCTCTGTTTAAGCGGGATTCGTATAGCGGTTAATATATCAGTTTTCCAAACTGAGGACGGGAGTTCGACTCTCCCATCCCGCACCACGTCGGAATACGTTTCGGTCTTGCAAGATTTTTTCATGAACTTTGTCCTTGAAAAAATTTTCCTAAGACCTGCACGATTCCTCCTTTCGCTCGCCAAACAGCTAGCGCTTGGTTTGGTTCGCGGATTATGCCCCGGTAGCTCAGCTGGATAGAGCAATGGAGTTCTAACCCATAGGCCGTAGGTTCGAATCCTACCCGGGGTACCAGGTGAATTGTAATAATCACGCAAGGGTTATTACAATTCGGCTCGTTCTCGAGCGAGAATTCGAACCGCCCGGCATAGCCGAGGTTCGTACAGGAATGAGCGTGTAGGAGCTTGCTCTGAAAAGCGAATTCCGTGCATATATCCTACCCGGGGTACCAAGTTATTTATTATGTCCTACTCTGAAACAATTCCTTCAGTAATCGTAAATCGCTGCCTGGTGTTCAATGAACATGATGAATTTTTATTGCTGCAACGTGCGCCACACATTAACCACAGTGCCGGCAAATATGAGTTTATTGGCGGCAAAGTGGATTATGAAGATGTAATTAAAAATTTGAGCAGCCCCAATCATGGCGCAAATGTGCTTGAAATTGCCCGCAGCCGTGAAATAGATGAGGAAGCTGACATTCATGTAGAGGTTATTTCTCCCCTTCGGTACTCTGTGGCACGTGTACTCGACGACGGCCGTTATAAGGGCGCCTTGTATCTAGCGCTGTTTAGCGTTGCAAGATTAACGGGCGGCGAAGTTCGTTTAAGCAGCGAGCATTCAGATAGCGTCTGGGCGCCTTCAGATCGCGTATTGGATTACGATCTGACACCGGAAAGCGAAGAAGCATTCCGCGCGCTCAGTATGGTTATCGGCTGAATAAATCTTACGGAGTAAACTTGGCCAAACCGCTATGCCTAGGCTTCTTTTACGCCGTGATGGGCGATAATCCGTTTGGCCCGCTTTGTGCGCAGTATCGTGTATATAAGGCAGAAGAACATCATAACTGGCACGGCAAGCCAGATAAAATAATGTTGCACATGGATTTCATCAACAAGCTCATATGTTTCCTTAACGGCGATGAGCGAAGCGCCACCAGCTACCATTAGCCAGCCGGTGGCTTTATTAATGAAGTTTACCAATGCTTCCACGTCTTCCGGATCCAGTACATTTAAATATTCACGCCGATATTTCTGGGTTTGCTGATGCTCAAGCAGTAACTTCAATGGCGGTATCAACCACCACCATGCCGACACGTTCCGTGGCGTTTGTATCTTATTGCTGGCCTCATGGATTCGCTCGGTTTCGATATCTTGCTCGCGGAGCTCAAGAGATGCCTGGTAAATCGGACCCGCCACCAGCAGCCACGACCCAAGGAAGCTACAGATATCTACAAATAATTCCATGATGCCATTATAACTGTTGCGCTTGTAGGCGGCTCTAAATTTCGTGCAGGACAGTAATTTTAGCACCGAGGCTATTGAGCCGGTCAGCAAGGTCTTCGTAGCCGCGGTTTATAGTGTAGACATTCCTGAGCATGCTCGTGCCGTGCGCGGCCAGCATACCAATAAGCAATAAACTCGCCGGGCGCAATGCTGGCGGGCACACAACGTCGCTGACGGTAAAACGCGTTGGCCCCGTAACATACACGCGGTGCGGATCAGCCAGCTCGATTTGGCCGCCGATTTTGGTGAGTTCTGTGTAATAAATAGCCCGGTTTTCATACATCCAGTCATGGATTAAAGTCCGGCCTCTAGCTACGGCTGCAACCAGCACAAAATAGGGGAGGTTGTCTGGATTCAAACCTGGCCATAGATTAGGATGAAGCTTATCGATAGGCGCTTTTAGCTTGCCGTTATGTTTTTCGATAGTCAGATCCGCTAAGTCAACCATGTCGTTGGCCGCCTTGTACGGCTTGCTGAGCGAGAACCTAAGCCCCATTTTTTCCAGCTTCGTAAGCTCTAATCCGATCCATCGGTACGGCACGCGCTCGATGGTTATCTTAGAATTAGTCGTGATGGCAGCGGCAGCAAAAAACATAGCTTCAATCGGGTCTTCCGTAGGCGCGTAGGTAACATTTTTCTTAATGTCTGCCACGCCCTTAACGGTGAGCGTTTGGGAACCGATACCTTCGATTTTTACGCCTAGCTTTTGAAGGAAATAACAAACGTCTTGCACCATATAATCACCGCTGGCGGCCTGGATTACAGTAGTTTCTGGGGTGCGCGCAGCTGCCATCAAGGCGTTTTCGGTCACAGTATTACCGGATTCAAACAGTACAATTTCTCCGGCCGGACGCTTCTTAACATTCACATGATAATGCCCGCCTGTGGCTACGATATCCACGCCGAAATGTTCAAGCGCGTATAAATGCGGCGCTACGGTACGCGTACCGAGCTTACAACCGCCGGCATAAGGGATTTTGAACGTGTCAGTTTCATGCATCAGCGGCCCGATCATCATAAGGACGCTTCTTGTCTTCTTAGCTGCCTGGGCATCCAGGCGGTCGAGTTTCAGCTTAGCAGGCCGGCGGATCTCAATGTCATTACCTTCAAGCCATTTCACAGATACGCCCATACTCTCGAGCACTTCAATAATGCGGTAAACCTCTTCGATCCGGGGGAACGACTTAAATCGTGTAACCCCGTGGTTCAATAAACTTGCGCAAAGCAGCCCAACGGCCGCATTTTTACTCGTTTTAAGGCGTATATTCCCATGCAGTTCGTGGCCGCCTTCGATCCGCAGGTTCGTGGTACCTTCACCGCTGATTGATAATAATTGCTTATTTAGAACATCGCTGATCCGACCGAGTGTTTCTAGGCTGAGATTCTGGCGGCCATGCTCCATGCGATTAACGGCCGATTGGCTTGTGCCAAGCTTGCGCGCAAACTCAGCTTGCGTGAGGTTTTTCTCTTGCCTAAGCTGTGCAATCAACTGGCCGATCTTTTCATTCGTTGAGGACATGCCGACAGATAATATCATATGTGATATTTTTTTGACAAGAGTATTTTTGACTGCATTTTCCGATGCTATAATTGCCCTATGACATAGAATTCTCCTCCGTACTGACATATACTGAATGTAAGAGAAGGGAATTTGAGATGATTGACGATACTGTAGCCCAGCTGATCGCTGCCGAAGAACAACGCCAACGCGAAGGACTCGAGCTGATCCCGAGCGAAAATTATGTAAGCCGTGATGTCCTGACAGCCATGGGAAGCGTATTTACGAATAAATATTCAGAGGGTTATCCCGGCAGGCGCTATTATGGCGGCCAGCAAAATACTGACCAAGTAGAACAGCTTGCTATTGACCGTGCTAAAAAGCTTTTCGGCGCGGACCATGCCAATGTACAGCCGCATTCCGGCGCGCCGGCGAATGAAGCCGTGTATTTTGCGTGGCTCGAACCGGGTGACACCGTACTGGCTATGGATCTTGGCCATGGCGGCCACTTAACGCACGGCGCGCCGGTGACCCGCGCCGCGCATACCTACAATTTCATCCGGTACAAGATGAAGGACATTGATACTGGTGAAATTGACTATGATGAACTCCGCGAGCTGGCAAGAAAACACAAGCCGAAAATTATTCTGGCCGGATTCAGCGGCTATCCCCGCGAACTAGATTATGCGAAATTTGCCGAGATCGGCAATGAAGTAGGCGCGCTTCTTATGGCCGATATGGCGCACATTGCCGGGCTGATTGCCGGCGGCGTAGCAAAGAATCCATTTGACTACGGCTTTCATGTCATTACCACTACGACGCATAAAACGCTTCGCGGCCCCCGCGGCGGCCTAATATTGAGCAAAGGTACTGTAGGCAACCCGCTGAAGAAGCCCGAAAAAACCCTTGAAAATATACCGACGCTAATAGACAGGGCTGTGTTTCCAGGTATGCAAGGCGGCCCGCACGAGCACATTATTGCAGCCAAAGCCGTGGCTTTCGGTGAGGCGCTCAAGCCGGAGTTTAAGGATTATGCGCGTCAGATCATTACAAACGCGGCCGCACTTGCAGATGCGCTGCAAAGCCAGGACTTCAATCTAGTAACCGGCGGCACAAGTAATCACCTCATATTGGCAAATGTAGACAAAAGCTTTGGTATTGATGGCGGCGAAGTCGAAGAGGCCTTAGACAAAATCAATCTTACACTCAATAAAAACGCTGTGCCCGACGATCCTCGTCCGCCATTCCGGCCAAGCGGCATACGGCTCGGTACGCCTGCCGTTACGACGCGCGGCCTAAAAGAAGAAGATATGGAAAAGATTGCCACATGGATGCGCCAGGCTGTCGATAACAGGGAAGATGAAAAAAAGCTTAACATGTTAAGAGACGAAGTGAAGCAGTTTGCCCTTATGTATCCGCTTCCAAGCGATTCGTAGACGCGTCTACTCAGTTTAGGGTAATAATTCCGGTTCTTGCTCGAGCGTGATACCGAACTTGTGTTCAACTATTTCGATAATTTTTTGTTTGAATGCAAGCAAATCGGCGGTTGATTTTGCATTTTCATTGATGAGCACCAGCGGTTGTGTCGGCCAGGTTGCCATGCCGGTTTTTTCGTCATGCACGTCCTTTAAGCCGGCCTGGTCAAGAAGCCAGGCGGCCGGAATTTTTACTTTTTCCGGATCATCTGTTTCCCAGGAGGGCATAGTCGGGTATGTGTCGCGGAGCTCTCTAAGCTGCGCATCATCAATAATGGGATTTGCAAAAAACGAGCCGGTATTATGCACGACCGCCGGATCCGGTAGCTTGGCCGTACGAATAGCAATGACAGCATCACGCAGGCTTTGCGACGTGTAATTAGTAATGTTTTGCTCGTCGAAATAACTTTGAACAGCAGCGTAAAAAGGCGGTTCTGGATCCGCCTTCATGAGGTGGATTGTTAGCCCGGTGATTAAAAAGCGGTGCTTGTCTGTAGTTTTGAACCGGCTTGTCCGGTAGCCAAAGCCGCAGCTGGCCGCCGGCAACGTAGTAAACTCATTAGTGCTCGTATCAAAAACTTCCACGCTGACAAGCGTGTCGGAAATTTCTTGCCCGTACGCGCCGACATTCTGGACGGGGGTGGCGCCGGCGCTACCCGGTATTAAACTCAGCGCCTCAATACCAGTAAGCCCTTTCTGGACACTGCGCTCTACTACGCTATCCCAGTTCTCACCGGCCCCGACAGTTATATAGAAATTCGTTTCGTCTTCCTGTTGAACTTCGAAGTTGCTGATTTTATTGATGAGCACTAAGCCCGGAAAGCCTTCGTCTCGCCAAATCGTATTGCTGCCGCCGCCAAGCATAAGGAGCGGCAAGGATTTAGCGCGTGCCCATTCCACAGCTGCCGGCACCTGAAATCTGCTTGTGATTTCGACCAAGTAAGCTGCCGACCCGCCCAATCCCATTGTCGAATAGTTAGCAAGGCTGACATTTTGTTGCGGTTCCATCAGGCTACATTATACAGTCTTGCACTGATACCGGTGCCGGCGTAATATGGAACTAGATGAGTGAGTCGAACGCACCCTTTATTACGTTAGGGAGACACCTGAAATACGTTCGCGAACAGCTGCATCAGAGTACAGCTGAGGTTTCGGGAGCAGTTGAGATTGATGAGCAGACGCTGGAGCGTATAGAAGCTGGCAAAGAGCGCCCAGCGGAAGACATTTTGTTGCTGCTTATAAGTTACTACGGGGTCCAGGACCAACAAGCCGTTCAACTATGGGAACTTGCGGACTATGGCACCGATACACCCGACCAAATTAAGCCGGAAATAGATCTGCAGGCTGGCAATAAGGTAGTTATGCTACTGGCTTTTGATGCGCGCACTATTTATAGCGACGGCATTGAAGTGGACGTCAATAAGGCCGGCGCTACGTTAACTTTTACACAAGCCGGCAAGTCCGAGGCCACACCGATCTCACGCATTGGTATGAGTATTGAACAGGCTGAACGTGTCGCTTTGGCGCTTCAATTTGCTCTTCTCAAGGCCAAGTACCAAAGTAACGACAAACTGCTCCCGCCACCTACCATTTAGCTCCTGCAAACAAGCAAAACGGGGGTGAGGCGCACGCTTGTTATACTACTGGCAAGCATATGAAATTCATGAAGAGCGAAAAATCCGAGAAACAGCCTAAAAAGCCGAAGAGGCTCAGAAGGCCAACAAAAGTCTTATTGGCCATAGATTTGATAATTCTCGTGCTTATAATTGCTTGGTATTTCAGCGGTTTTAATATAGCCCAGCTGTTTTACCATGGAAAAACCAGAGAATATTGGATTGCCGCCGTCCCTGAAAAATGGAATATTATGCCGACTGGGGTAGATGGCATGACCGGCGCCAAATACACTCCGCAAGAGACCACTATGGAGGCGCTTATTTATCGGGCCTACACGCCAGGTTGGAAGAAGGCTTTGCCGGATGAATATGGCGGCATGCCTGGCCCAATGATTCATGCCGAAGTCGGCGATACCGTAATAGTACACTTCAAAAATCTTGATACGTACTATAAGCGGCCCCATAGTATGCACCCGCACGGACTTCATTACACGCCGACGAATGATGGCGCGTATGTCTATTCAAACCAGCAGCCTGGCGATGCGGTCGGGGTGGGGCATACCTATACATACACATGGACCGCTGGTAGCGACTCGGTGGGCGATTGGATATATCATGACCATTCTGTAGATTCCGTCGATAATACTACTCTCGGCATGTATGGCTTGATTGAAGTTACCAAACCAGGGGCGGTCGCGCCGCAAAAGCAAATGGTTACTTTCTTCGACGAAATGACTTCTGAATCAACCGGATTGCCAAATGAATACGATACTATCAACGGCCACGCTTTTGTTGGCAATACTCCGACGTACACCGCGACGGTGGGCGACCGTATACAGTGGATTGTGGCTGCGGTTGGTAGTGATTTCCATGATTTTCACATTCACGGCCACCGTTGGAAATATGACGGGCGGGACCAAGATCTCTTAGAGCTTGGACCTGCCGAAGCCAAGTCAGTATGGTTTACGGAAAATGCTCCCGGCACCTGGCTTGTGCACTGCCATGTTGATGAACATATGATGCAGGGCATGAGCGCCCAATATGAAGTTACGGATAAAAATGGGGTCAACCCCAGCTCCTTTTCTCAAATCAATACCCAGCAAAACGCGCAGCCGCCCATGCCCCAGATGCACATGGATCCAGACGGGGATATGGACTGAGCGGACCGGCAGGATTTCTAATACATGTCTGCCAACGTTTTAGGAAAAGAGTAGAATATTCACATGGCCCGCGACGCTGTATTATTCGATGGGAATACGGACCTCAATCATTTTCAAGTTGTAGATACTACATACAACGGCCGCCCAGCCCGCGTTTTGTATAGCGGCAATAAAATGGCCGCCCAATCCGGCATAGCATTTGATAATAAGCCCGAACTCCTCTTTGATTACAATGAGCGCCTTATGGAATTCATCCGTGGTGCTCGCCCCAAAAGCATATTAGTACTCGGCGGCGGCGGTTTTACGCTGCCGACTGCTGCCCGCAAGGCATTCCCAGAACTATCGATAGATGTGGTTGAGCTCGATCCCGGGCTTGTCGGTATTGCCCAGCAATATTTCTCTTTTCAGCCCGATCAAAATCTTCGCGTTTATGTCCAAGACGGCCTATCTTTTATTAAAACCTCAACCCAAACGTATGATCTAGTTGTCGTAGACGTCTTCCACGATGCCGTTATGCCGCCGAATTTTCAAACTCCGCAAGTAGTAAAGGATCTGAAGCAGCGGACTGGTGCACATGGAGTGCTAGCTATCAATGCCATCGGCGCGTTACGGGGTGAGCGCTCCCAGATTCTGCGCCGTTTGGTAGATATGCTGCAGGCTGAGTACTCCAAGGTGGCTATTTTCCCAGGCGAATATGGGCTTTCGCCGTGGATGGTTCAGAATTTTGTCATAATGGCGCAAGACGGGCGCACTGACGTAGCTTCTTATTTACGGTATCCGCCGGTAGAGCTGGCGGACGGCTAAAATTAAAATGGTACCCCGCACAGGAATCGAACCTGCAACCTTTGGTACCGGAAACCAACGCTCTATCCAATTGAGCTAACGGGGCATGTCACAATTATAACTTGTTAATTGTTTATACTATACGTATGCTCCAGATTACCATTTTTTTCACGCGTTCTTATGGAATTGCCACATGAAGATACTTGCCCTAGCCGACAAACGTGCGGATATAGACATATCGGAGGTCATTAAAAAAGAAAACGTTGACCTCGTTGTTACATTGGGAGACTTAACGAGAGAAGATCTACTGCCACTCGAATACATAACTAATATTCCTAAAATAGGGGTATATGGCAACCATGATAGCGGGACATACATGCCTGAGCTGGGCATATGGGACATGCACTTAAAGGTCTGGGATTTTAACGGTTTACGGTTCGGCGGCTTTCAGGGATGTGTTCGCTATAAAGAAAATCCTGATGCCATTATGTTTACGCAAAATGAAGCAAATTTGCTCATGCAGAACTTTCCCAAAGTAGATATCTTTATTTCGCATTGTCCGCCTCGCGGCATAAACGATGAAGAAGAGATTGCCCACCAGGGCTTCGATGCCCTCCGCAGATATATGGACGAACAACAGCCTGCGTTGTGGATGCACGGCCATACCTATCCGACCGATGAATCACTTATTACACAGCACGGAACTACCCGCATAGAATATGTTTTTAAATACAAGATAATTACCGTTTAGGCAGGGAAAGTGTTTGCCCAGCGGTTCATTGTCTTACTCATGAGGATTCGCGGATGGATGTCCATTTTTGTGTAGGGGAGAAATGCAAGTTTCACGCCATTATCGTCGAAAAAGCGTACAGCCCCGGCTATTTCTTGCCTGAAGGCGCTCACTGAATCCGGGGCATCCTTTGGGCTCATGATTTGGAGCGTGTAGCTGTTGTGGTGTGCTTGCGGTTTCTGTAGTTCCATATAATAACTCGGGAAATTGTCCTTGGCGGACCATTCCTCTAAAAAATTACCTTCATTTTTGAGCGGATAAAACCCATCATAGGCTTTTTTAAATTTTTTAGCATCAAAATCTGCAAGCTCAGGAATATTAAATTTCCAAATACCACTTGCCGAGAACACGACCCCAATTGCCTGGATACCTATTTCGGCGAACCTTTTTTGAAGGTGAGCCAAGTAAAGTACGTCTCCCGCTGAAGGTTTATTCCCGATCGGGAGCTGCCTATGGCCAAAGGCAATCTGTTCTCGTGGGTCGACTGGTGCGTCTAAAAAGTTAAATGATTCGTCATTGGACAGAGGATGAGTGTGGGCTAAATAGATGGTGGAGGCTGCCGCTTCCTTGGCGTGTTGTAAAACTCGTTTTTCCGGGAAAGGGGCTTCGAAGTCTATACCGATACCGTTCCAGAAATATGGGCCCTCGGCGCTTACGAATGAGTGCGCGCTAAACTCATACATGTCTAAAAGAGTATGCAGGATCAAATCGGTGAGGCTTATATCCTCGAAAGGAGGTTCTTCGTTATTAGTTTCTGATACACGCGGCATTTATTTGCCATTTTCTGCTTGTATTTTCGGAATCTCAAAAATCATAATCATTCGTGGTACGCCCGGAGGGATTCGAACCCCCGACCTCCTGGTCCGAAGCCAGGCGCTCTAATCCGCTGAGCTACAGGCGCGCGCTAGGTAGCCTTATTTTAACAGAGAAGAACCGTTTACGCGCTATGTAAAATGAGGCACAATAAACAAAGCATGATTCGTCTAATAGCTGCCATTGACCGCGAGCGCGGTATTGCCAAGCGGGGTGTCATACCCTGGCATATTCCTGAGGACGCCGCATTCTTCGACTCCGAAACCAAGAAGTTTGGCGGCAAGGTACTCAGCGGCGGCGTCACGTTCAGGGTAGGCTACGGAGGTCATCCTTTGGCGGGGCGGCAAAACTATATTTTAACGCATGACCCTCAGCCTATAGAGGGCGCGACGGTTATCCATGACATTGCCCAGTTTTTGGAAAAATTTGAAGGCGACCTATGGGTTGCTGGCGGCGCGGCTGTATTCGAGGAAGTAATGGAGTTAGGCTACGCGGACGAGCTGTATTTAACGCATGTAGACGCATCATTCGGCTGCGACCGTTTCTTTCCTGAGTATGAAGGTAGTTTTACCCAGATTGAGCAAAGCGAGCCCAAGGAACAAAATGGCTTTACCTATAGGTATACCAAATATCGCCGATCCGCTTAGAAATCCACAGGTTCTAGTGAGATACTTCATAGCTCTTTCCCAGCTCTATCCAGTACGCTGACAGTAGATGTTCCACATGGAGCATTGGGAGACTAAGAGGAGGGGACAGGCTATGCAGCAAGCAAATGCAGTTTATTGCCATCCGGCCAACAAGTCGTATTTTGACTTCGTGCATATAGCTGATTGCCAATAATAATTTCAGCATATAGTGCAGTGTGCGAGGCTGCATCATTTCAGCAGGTGTGCGATATGTAGGGACGAATTGTTTTTATTTTGATCGTAAATAATATCACAGACAATGCCGCTCAAATTTCTAAAAATAAGGACACTAATACTAAGGGTAAGGAGGTTACTATGGGTGACGATACGCAACAACCAGAAGATATGGCTCCAATGAGCAGTGATCTTTTGGAAGAGCAGGGTCAAACGACTCAGGTGCTCGCGCAGGACGGCGACGAAGATGGAGATGACGAGGGCGAAGAGTAATCACCAGGCTCTTAGCCGTAAGCAAAAACAGGGGTTTTAAAATCCCTGTTTTAATTGTGCGGTTAAATCCTTTTATTCGCTTTCACTCATCTGGCTATCGCTACCTTGCTGGCCTCTTTTTGCGTGTGGGGCTTTCCCGCCGGCGCTTGATACGCGTTTCTTAGTTTCTTCGCTAGCGCTTGCTAAACCGCGCTTATTTGAATTGCCTGCCATAGACACCTCCTTAGTTATTAGTACTTTTTAGCCTAACAAGCACTGGCGGGGGCGGCTATGAAATAGGTCACAAGAGCAAGCCGCCATCCTTCCGATTGCTTGCAAAAACAGAGGTAATTTGCTAAAGTTTTGTGAGCCGCTGTCCTTTCTCGTTGGCTGCGGACATGTGGGCCAGTAGCTCAGCTGGTTAGAGCACCTGCCTCTTAAGCAGGGTGTCGAGGGTTCGAGTCCCTCCTGGCCCTCCATGAAAAGAGTCGAGCATTACCGCTCGGCTTTTTTCATGGTAGCCAATTAGCGTGAGAACCCTGTGCCGCGAAGCGGCGGGTTCGGTGGAGCGAGGACGCGCACAGGTGCTCGCACCGAGCACGCCACAGCGGAAAAGGCCGGAGGCCGCTGTCCCTCCTGGCCCTCCAAGCAGAAGCGTTTTAACTCCTCAGACACGAGGAGATTTTTATTTGCTATGCTTTCTGTGTGGAGACTTACAAAGACTTGCCCATTGCACTTTTTAATAACCAGTTAGACTGGCATGTTTGGCTTGAAAAGAATCACGCGCAACAGAAAGGTTTATGGCTGAAGCTTGCTAAGAAATCATCAGGGAAATCCACGATAACGTATGCAGAAGCGCTTGAGGAAGCGCTTTGCTATGGATGGATAGACGGCCAGAAACAAGCCTATGATAATGAATACTGGCTGCAAAAGTTTTCTCCCAGAGGGGCGAAGAGTGTTTGGTCAAAAGTTAATGTTACTAAAGCTCAGCTGCTCGTGAAGTCAGGCAAAATGCAACCAGCCGGGCTTGCGGCGATAAATTTAGCTAAGCAGGATGGTAGATGGGGAGCTGCTTATGATTCGCCTAGCACAGTTACGGTGCCCGAGGATTTTCAGGCAGCACTCGACAAAAATCCGAAAGCCAAGCAATTTTTCGGAACGCTTAATAAGACGAATGTTTATTCATTTTGCTGGCGAGTGCAAACCGCAAAGAAGCCAGAAACCAGAAAAGCTAGGATAGAGAAATTTGTAAACATGTTGAATAAAGGCGAAAAACTTCATTAGCAGCCTTTTACGCTACCAAGCTCGCCCAGAAGACTTATCTCGAATCGCCTAATTTTGCATTTAAAGTGAGCTTTGCTGTACATTTAAGCTATAGAGGTTTGAATGAGATACGTGCAAAAATGGAAAACACGGTTTAGTTTTTTGGCTGCCAGTACACTATTCGCCAGCCTCATTGTTACCCCCAACGTTTTTGCTGCCAGTTATACATGGACTAATCAGGCTGGCTCGCCTACCGCCTACTGGGACGAAATCGGATCATCCAGCGACGGGAAATATCTGGCGGCCTGCTCCTGGCCCGGCTACATATATACTTCTTCCGACTACGGTGCGACGTGGAACCAACTTACGGTATTCGGCCATAGCCAGTGGTGCACAACAGACGATGTGGCCATATCTGCTGATGGCCATTACCAGGTAGTAGTCGGTTCTGATACGGTAATGAGTGATGACTACGGTGCCACATGGACCGCCGCATATTCACCGGGTTATGGCGTTTTTGAAGCAGTAGCTATGAGTGCCGATGGAAAGTATCTGGCAGCCGCGACAAATGACTATAATTCGCCAGGTAACGGTGATATCTGGACATCAAGTGACTACGGCCATACGTGGACCGACCAAGCAGCACCTGGAGATCACCAATGGAGTTCGATCGTGTCCAGTAGTGATGGTTCACGTGTAATAGCGGCAGCCTACAACGGCAATATCTATACGTCTTCGGATTACGGTCATACGTGGACGAGCCAAACAAATGCTGGCAGCCAGCCATGGTATAAAGTTGTTTCATCCGCGAACGGTCAGTATCTGGCAGCCACGATAAGCAACTATCCAACGCCTAGCGATATTTGGACATCAGATGACTACGGAGTTACATGGATAGATAGAAGCTCCGCCGGAACCCAGAAATGGGGCGCCCTGACCTCGTCGTCAAATGGGCAATATTTGGCAGCGGCAGCAGGAGGGAACGGATGGACCGGCGACGTTTATACCTCTTCAGACTATGGTGCAACTTGGACGGATCAGACTGCAACGGCCGGAGCGCCTGCTTCAAGCGCCCTGGCCTCAAATGCTACTGGTAGCCGTCTCGCTTCAGTTACATTCAACAGTGACATATGGACCGCCTATGATCCTGCGCTTGACCCCGTACCAGTTGATCCTGTCAATTCAAGCAGCTCAAACAATGATGCATCGATTTCGGATCCTGCCGCGCCGGATACCGGCTACGGTCTGCCCCCTCAGTCGGATCCAATTATCCACACCATTTTAAGCGGTACCCTTATATCCGTAAGTGCCGGTGTGTCCCTACTTTATCGAAAAAAATCTAAAGGCCGCCGTTAGTTTTGTGCATTTAAGCCTAAATACCAATGGTAATCGTGATGGCTCTCCATACATAGTTTGAGTGCTATTTATTGCAAAATGGGTAGGACCCACGTATGGTAAAATCATAAGCGTAACACGTAACGTAAGAAGAGAGACAAATATCAAACGTTTTGTGCAGTGGAAGCGACGGGGCAGCCTTCTCCTAATAGGCCTGGCATTTGTGATTGCACCGTTCGGCGCCGTAATTGCGTCCGGCACGGCCGCAGCCGCAGGCTCAACGTGTACGTGGACAGGCAGCGGTGATGGCACGTCCTGGAGTGACTCAGGAAACTGGTCGGGCTGTGGCGGCGAGCCGCAGAATGGCGACAGCTTAGCATTTGACAGCTCAGGCTTATCAACTGACACATTTCTCAGTAACGACCTGTCTAACCTCCAAGTCGGCTCTATCACATTTAGCGGTAGCGGTCCTTATGGTTATATTATCAACGGCAATGCGATAAGTTTAAATAACGGTATTCTCGATAGCGCACCTTCTAACGTCACCGGGCTCAATCTTGCCATTACGCTTACTAGCAATCAAACGTTTATTACCACAAGCGCTACCGGTACCCTTGATGTAGGTAACAGCACCTTCAACATAGGCTCGTATAATTTACAGGTTGGCGGCGCAGGATGGACGCAGATTGATGCGGCCATCGTCGGCAGCGGCACGATGGCATTTAACGGCAACGCTTCGGCTATCTATCTGCTGTACGGCAACAACTCCGGTTTCAGCGGCCCGGTCAATATAGCTGGTGGCACACTTATCATTAACGCTGGTTATACTGACCCGCTAGGCACTAGCCATGTGACGATTGCTAATGGCGCGACCTTACAGGAAAGCATCAATGCTAACGGCACGTATACGGTCGCTAATCCAATCACGCTAGCGGGCAATGGCGCGAATAATGCGAGCTATGGCGCTGGCGCATTGATCGTGCACGGCTATAGCGCTTCAGGCACTGTTAATTTTACCGGGCCAATTACTCTTGCCGGCAATGCAACAGTCGGCTTAGTCGGTGCTAATGCCTCTATTACTGGCAGCGTCAGCGGCTGTGGCTACAATCTGAGTACGGCTACGGGGGCTAGTGGTACACTGACAGGTACTCTCGCGGGCAGTTGCGGGTCTAACCCTGGTACGAACAGCTCAAATTCTGGAATAACGGATCCGAGCTCCGCTCCTGCGGCGCCCAATACCGGCTATGGGAGGCCGCTTGGATTTGACCCGATTGCGGCAGTTCTTGTAGTCGGTTCAACCATTACTATGGGCACCGGGCTCGCAGTAATCTACTGCCAGCCGCGCAATCATAAACATCCTTAGTGTAAAGAAAAAATCCTGAACGCGCGCCTAGCATTCTACTCAATGTTGAAGGAATACTTAGACCTTGCTGAAGCAAGAGATTGCATTGCCTAACTTCTAGCCGCCGACTACAGGAGGAGCTGGCGGAGTGGGAGGAGTTGGGGCTACAGGAGGAGTAGGGGGCGTGGGAGCTGGCGGTGTTTGTGTAGGAGGTGTGGGTGTCGGAGGTGTGGGTCCGACCGGAGGTTCTGCAGGCCCCATGGGTCCAGTTGGAGCTTGGGGCATAGTTGGCGCAACCGGCGCGGCAGCCCCATTTACTTTATTAAATCCACTTTGAATAATAGCCATGCCGATAGAGCCCAAGAACCACAATAATAACAGGGAAACAGCTGCCGAATATTCGCCTTGGGTAACTGTGTCGACTCCTTGGCTGTATTTCCATAGCCACCAAATGCTTACGAAGGGCACTATGATGAGCCAGGCCGTAGGAATATTTGCTCCTTTGGCATTCATTTCATTTTTTGTTTTTACAAACCAAACGATGCCATATATCCCAAGAGTGATAATCGGTAAAAAGAAAACTGCCAAGGGGTTTCGGTTTTTCATATTTGCTCCTTTAAGCTTTTTTACGATAACGCCTACGCTTATCTTATCCTATCGGCCTTGTAATGCAAACAGTTGTTCGTAAGGTGATACAATTTTAGAGATGAAAATACTTAATGGCAGTGAAATAGCCGGCTTTATCAAAGAGCGGCAAGCCCATCAGGTGCGAAGCCTTAGGCAAGCCCATGGTATATTTCCTAAACTCGCCATTGTGGTAACAGTCAAAAATCCAGTTATTGAAACGTATATGCGGCTTAAACAGCACTACGGCGAAGATATTCTGGTAGACGTCGAAGTCCACCGCATTGACCAGGCTGCCATAGCAGAAACACTTAACATGTTAAGTAATGATGAGGCCGTTCATGGTATTATCATTCAATTACCTCTGGAAAACCCCTCGGAAACTGACAAAATAGTCCGGATGGTCCCCCCCGAAAAAGACGTGGACGCTCTTGGGTCTGATGCGAACTTTGAGCCCGCGACGCCGATGGCTATTATGTGGTTGCTGGCTGGTTACAACGTAGATCTCGCTGGCAAAAGAGTTCTGCTTATAGGTCACGGAAAGCTAGTGGGTATCCCGCTCGAAAAGCTCTTGAAAGAAACCGGCGTTGACGTGCATGTAGCGGATCGCCAAACTACAGATCTGGCAGGCGAAGTAGCCCAAGCCGACGTCATAATAACGGCTACTGGCAGCCCGGCTGTTTTAACTGCCGACATGATCAAGCAGGACGCGGTTGTAGTAGACGCTGGCGTCGCGAGCGAAGAGGGCAGAACTGTTGGCGATCTGGCAGAAGACGTATACGGCCGTGATGATCTAACGCTTACTCCTAAAAAAGGCGGCGTAGGCCCGCTGACGGTGTGCGCGCTATTTGAGAATGTTATCCGCGCCGCTTCGGCCGCTGCCAAGCAAAAAGAAACATGAAGGTTGGAGTATTCGATTCGGGCATCGGCGGTTTATCGGTAGCCAACGCCATCAAAAAATCCCTCCCAGAGCTAGACATTTTACTCAAAGAAGATAAACAGCATGTTCCTTACGGGACGAGACAGCCCACTGAGATTCTCGGGTTTGTCGTACCAATCTTCGAGGGTATGATAAAGGATGGCTGCGAGATTATTGTTATTGCCTGTAATACAGTGTCGACGAATCTAATGCCCGAACTCCGGCAACGGTTTTCTGTGCCATTTATCGCTGTCGAGCCGATGCTAAAATATGCCGCCCGCCTCACAAAAAGCAACGTTGTAACTGTATGCGCTACGCCGGCCACATTGGCCAGCCCCCGCTATCATTACCTCAAGAGCCGATATGCCAAAGGCTTAACGGTTATAGAGCCGGATTGCAGCGAGTGGGCGCAAATGATCCAGCAAAAAAAGCTAGAAGAAATGAAGATCCGCCAAAGTATTGAAGCGTCGCTTGAAGCAGGGAGTGACGTCATTGTGCTCGGATGCACGCATTACCACTGGATTGAGAAAGAAATCAAAAATATCGCTGATGCTAGAGCGCTGGTGTTGCAGCCGGAGCCGATCGTTATCGGCCAGCTTAGGCAGCTGCTAAAACAGCTTGCTTAAACTTTTCGCCGCGGTCTTTATAGTTCTTGAACATATCAAAGCTGGCGCAAGCCGGAGAAAAGAGCACTACGTCGCCGGGCTGGGCCAGCTTTCGCGCTGTGGCAACAATCTCTTCGATACTTTTGCCTCCCGGGACTGCATTGTGTACGCCCGCGGCTTCCAGGGCCTGTCTTATCCTGCCGGCTTGTTCACCGATGAGTATTACTGCCCGCATATTGCTGGCCGCCACGACCTTCGCCAGTTCGTTATAGTCCGACCCCTTATCTGACCCCCCAAGAATGATAACTTTAGGCTCTTTGAAAGCCTCTATGGCCACGATGGCGGTAGAGGGGGTGGTGCCAAAACTGTCATTGTAGTACTCCGCGCCATCGATTACCCGAACAGGCTCCAGGCGGTGTTCTAACCCTCCGAACGATGTAAGAACAGACCGGATTTTCTCAACATCCTGGGTAATTTGCCAGACTGCCGTTACCGCTGCGCACACATTTTGCCAATTATGCTTACCGAGCAGTTTTAATTCTTCCACGCCGCAAATACGCTGCCCGCCAATAAAAACCGCATTATTCTGTATAAGCGCGCCGGGCTCCTCAAAATATGGTATTTTTTTACCTGAGCCTGCATGGGCGATTCGACTCGAGATTTCATCTTTGGCGTAATAAATGGCTATGTCTTCAGGTGTTTGATGCATAAACATCTGGCTTTTTGCCACAAAGTAATCCTCTTCGTTAGCATGCCAGTCGAGGTGTTCGGCGGCAATCATAAGGCAGACGCCGATATGCGGCGAATGTTCAATATCTATCAATTGGAAGTTGGCCAATTCCAGCACTACCCAGTCATCAGGGCCAATATTCTCCTTGAGCATATCCAGTGGGGCAACACCAATATTTCCGCCTAAGTGCACCCGTTTACCGGTGGTTCCCAGTAACTTTGCAATAAGCGATGAGGTCGTGCCTTTCCCCTTGGTACCTGTTACGCCAATGATATTTTTAGTAGGGCATACCCGGAAAAACTCGTTCGTTACCGTGGTAACCTTAGCCAGTATTTCCGGTGAGTTAGCGGCAACGATATCGTCAGGGTGTACCAACGGGCTTCTCACAATCAAATCAAAATTGCTTAAGCCTTCCAGGTGTGAAGGTCCCAGCTGTGTATGGGCGTCTTCCGGTACTTCAAGATCTTCTTTGCGGTCACAGATAGTGATTTCATTGCCATCATGCCAGTAGGTGTACGCCGACTGTCCCTGCAGCCCGAAACCAAGAATCGCGATTTTCATTACCCTTATTATGCCAGGACTTTCTTTAAAGCACCATGAATTTAGCCGCGCCTGCCACGCTTCCATGGTATAGTGGCAAGCATTGGCGCGAATATGTCATCTTCTGGTTTTAGGTATAAATTCCGCAATTCTTCATCTGTCGGATCCCGGTCTTGGAAGGCGACAAACGGAATATCGGATATAATCGTCAGCGGCGTTTGTTCAGAACCTTCTCCCATAACCGTGACGGCAGCTGCTGCCAGCCCGCCGACGACATTCGATTGGCTTGATTTAAGCGGCTCACCGAATATATCAGGTGTACCGCGGTAGTCGCGCAGCGCCAAAAAACCGCTGTGTGCCAGAGCGACACCGAGCGTGCCCCGCCTAAGCGGCTGGGACGTGCTATCGGTAATTACGACACCTACCCGCTGCAACCCGAACCGGTCTGCTAGGTATTTTCGGATTTCGTTGGCGCTCTTTTGGGAATTTTCAGGTAGTAAAACGAGCTGGCCGTTGGCGTTGGAGCTGTCTATGCCTGCGGTCAAGAGGAGGGTATTACAAACCATGCTCAAAAAGAACATATGGCTTGCCATCTGAAGAGGAAAATATACCTCTGATTCTTGGGCTACGAGCTCTTCGACACTTTTCGTGCCCGGATTAACTACCCGGTTTTCACATAGCGCAACAACCTTCGACGTGACAACCAGTACGTCGCCCTCTTTTACAGAAGAGATTGAATGGTCCAGCAAGCTGTAAATATCGCTGGATCCAGGCAAGATTTTAGGGGTCTGCACCCCGGTAACTATCATAGTTTAGGCACAGTTCTCGCTGTAGAAGCGGGATACTGATTACTTCCCTAAATTTTGCTTAACAAGGTCCGCGACTTGCCGCGGTGTCATATTCGCTTTAAGGATAATACCGCTCACGCCCATTTTTTTGACGATATCGGGTATTTCTTGCTCGCCCATATTGGTCAGAATAATAACTTTGATATTCTTGCCCCAGCTGCTTTCGCGCAGTTTCACGAGTACTTCGTCGCCGGTCATTTCCGGCATCATAAGATCCAGAAGGATAATATCCGGTTTCATTTTTTGGATAAGCTCCAGGCCTAGTTTGCCATTTTCGGCAGTCTGCACGTCATAACCCTCCGCTTCGAATTTGAAGCGGTACATCTGGCTAATAGCCTGGTCATCTTCGATAATTGCGATTTTTGACATATAGATTATCCTACGCCCAGCGCCATATTAACACAATCGGTAATAGCGGGCATGGTTTCTCCTAACTTTCTTCTAACACCTCGTCCACGATAGCGGCCACCTGCGTTGGGGTATGATGGGCTTTCACAATATAACGGTCTACGTCCAAGAACCGCAACTGAGACGGAGCCTCAGCTTTACTTATATTCGTTAAAATTATAACCCTAATGTTGCTGCCCCAGACAGTTTTCCGTACTTTTTCCAGCATTATCTCACCGTTCATTACCGGCATCCGCAAGTCGAGCAGTATAAGTGCCGGCCGGAATTTTTCAGCCTCCCTCAGCCCTTCTTCGCCATTGTAGGCGCACCGTACTGCATGTCCGCTCTTCTCAAGCTTGAACTGGTACATAGAAGCTATAGGCGCCTCATCCTCAACGATAAGAACTTTTGACATAATGTTTTGTTTGTGAGATACGTTGACATTGTAGCATGGATGCGTTATAATGCTTATGTTCTTTAGAAGATAAAGCGCAGTGTTTTTGGCCCGGGGAGGGGCTAAGGACACTGCGCTTTTGTTGAAATAAGAGCGGGACAATATGTCGTCACCAGATAAATCACCTTCAATAGCACCCGAAACCCCTGTCGATGAACCGGCGATGGGTAATGGAGCCGCCCAGGAAGAAATCCAATCCCCTGAGAGCTCTTTGTATCCGTCTTCTTATGCTGACTTAATTGCGGAGCCCCCCGAAGCATTTTCATCTTCACCCGCAGAAGGGGAAACACCTACTGAGGCTACGCAAGCCGATCCGGCAGAACAGACGGAGGGGCACCGCGGGTGGTTTACGAGGGAAAATATCCTTAAGGCTTCTGCCGCTGCCTTCGTTGGCAGCGTGGCTTTGACGCTTGGCACGAACCCCTTGAGCGGCGTCGAGAAGGAAGTAATCGATGCAGCGCCATGGGTTATAGGAGGCGGCGCAGTTACCGAAGGAATGTGGATAGGTGGCGCCGGACTTATGGCAGGTGCCACAGGTAAAAGTATTGGCAACCCCTTCAAACTACATTCTCGCTGGGGAGAAATTACGCAAGAACTTGCCTCCAGTAATACCTTTAAGGCCGGCCTTGCTATTAATACGTTAGGCGCGCTAGGTACCGCTGGTGTCGTAGCGGCAGGAGCAGTTACGTCGTTGCCTCCCGAAACCTGGCCTGGGGCAGTCGGCCTTGCTGCTGCTGATATGGCAGGTACCGCAGCTATACGAGGCGGTATATATGCAGGGCTTAAGGGCGCCGAAACAGAGAAGAAGCCCGAAGTTAAAGTACGCACCGCCACGGACGAGGATCTCGATCGCTTAGCTGACATCGATTTATTATTATTTGACAGGGCTTATGGCACCGAGAAACCAGACAAGCAAGAGGTGGTCGATATGCTGCGCCAGCGGCTGCACAACAACCCCGGCTGGATGT
Source organism: Saccharimonadales bacterium (SeqCode) (assembly GCA_035546975.1). GTDB lineage: Bacteria > Patescibacteriota > Saccharimonadia > Saccharimonadales > UBA4665 > JARIHC01. The sequence goes on along the minus strand of DASZVS010000009.1, from coordinate 48,257 downwards.
TTGTATCAGAGGTTGATGGCGTCGTCGAAGGCTTTGTCTCGGCCTTTCCAACAGATAAACCTCTCGAAGAATTTACATCGTGGGAAGATTCAACTGCCAACGGTACGCTTGAGGGCAGGGTAAAACCCCATGGCAAGTATGGCTATGTAACAAACATGACCATTAAGCATGAGGCCGTTGAGCTGGGAGCAGAAGATATGCTGTTGGCTAATCTGTTTGCCAAGGGCATAGAAAATGGCATGGAGTATGGGTACTTTGTTGCCCGTATGCCTCACCTCAAACGATGGGTTGAGTCGCAAGGTGTTGCCCCCACCTCCGAAAACAAACAGGAACTCGCAGAACAATATATGGAACTGAAACGAGAGGACGGCAAGCGCTACGACCCGCAGCTGCGGATGTATGAGGGCTACGGCTTTAAACCGCAACGGATGGTAGCGGATGCATTTGAAGATGATGCCTCCCTGGACTTTGGCGTCGTGTTTAGAGCTAACGTTCCTCTGCCCGCCCCGCTCCGCAAGATCAAGCCCGTACGCAAGCTGGCGGCATTTGCTTTGCGCCAGTTAGCCAAGAAGCCTAAGTTACTGCAAAAATTAGTGTAAATAGGAAAGAGAGACGACATGGCCCTTACTGAAACTTCAGAAGATACACTAGAAGCTAAGAAGACACTCTATAGTACCGAATTCTTCCACATTTACACGGATGAACAGATAGGCCCTATTCACGAAGCCAGCCTCCACTACTTGCAGGAAGCAAAAAAAGCCTGGGAAATTAACGATAACCTTATTTTGCTCATCGATAATTACAATCCTACGGTGCACACCTTGAAGGTGGAAGAAGTTTTCGATTATTTAGCGCAGCATGGCGCCACGCCGCCCTTTTGGGCTTATGAAGGCGATTTAATCGATAACGCGAAAATATTGCTGGATAATATAACTGCTCCCAAGCTACAACGGAGTTACAACCGCTACGTCGAAAACCATGGTAAATATCCCTGTTCTTTGCTTACCGCCACCTGGTACCTGACACGCCTGGGCGCGCTTCCTCACGAAGGCATTATAAAATCCACCGGTGAATTTCATGACTTCACGCCGGCCCAGCGGCTTATCAATATATTGCCGCAAGACTATAAGCCCATCGAGCTTAAAGCCATGGAACTCATTAGGCATAGCTCTTTCAGTGGCCTCCAGGATAAGATCCAGGACCTCTTCTTCCCGATGACTTCGGGCAGGAAAGACTCTCTCTGGTAAGCATTTACATATGCGCTAAGTGTGGTAATACGAACCTCTAACGCTTACAATGGGGGCATATGTATGTGTTCCTGGCTGTTTTAACGAATTTTGCAGCTCTAACCATGCTGGTGGCCGGCAGTCTGTCGCTTCTTCGCGACCCAGCCAAAAAAATGCACCAATGGTTCTTTTTCCTCACGATTTGCCTGGCTATATGGATGCCGGCTAACTTCTTCGATAGCAATGTGTATGGTCCCATAACCCCGTACCTTCTTAAGGTAGACTACTGCTTCGCTCTTATCTTAGCCTGGGTATTGCCTCAGTTTATTGCAGCACTTATCAGGGACGGAAAACTTCGGTCGACACATCCAAAACCCTATATTGTCCAGCGAAATCTTTATCTCTGGGTTACTGTTGCGCTTAATGTGTCGCTTATCGGCTTGATTATTGGAGATGTGCTCGTTAAGGCTACTGTGTCGGCCAACACTCTCGAAACTACTACTGGCCCGCTTTTTTATGTTTATGTGGCGACTATGGCTGCGTACTTCACCTATTCGCTTATTATCCTCGGCAGAGCATATCTAAAAGCATCGCCGCCTAACCGCCAGGGATTAGATCTGATATGGATAGGCTTTTTTATAGCGATTATCGCTAATATAGCCACGAACCTGATTTTCCCAAATGTCATTAGCAGCCGAGGGGTAGTCAAAGAGCTCAATATCATAGGCTACCTCGGTATTTTGCTGTTGGTGGCGTGCGTGTACGTGGCTATAACCACCAAAAAACTATTTGATATACGGCGGGTGGTGGCCCGCAGCCTAGTGTATTCGTTACTTCTTATATTCATTGGGGTTACGTACTCTATTATTGCAATTGGCTTGAGCGTAGCCGTATCGGGAACTCATATCAGCAAAACCCTGCTCGTTACTAATATTATTCTTATTTTCATTGCTGCCCAGGCGTTCCAATATATCCGGGGGTTCTTTACCAGCCTCACCAGCCGGATTTTCTTCAGGGACAGCTATGATCCGCAGCAGGTCCTCGATGAACTTAATGGCATTATTACTGCTACGCTTGACCTGCGGCTGCTTACGAAGAGTACGGTGACCCTGTTGGAGCGGACTATGAAAAGTAGCTTTTGTACTTTAGTGCTGGCCAGGGGCAATAATTACCGAGACTTCTCCTCGAGCACTTCCCCTAAAGGATTAAACGAACACAGCAAAAATATTGAAAAATTGCTCAAACCGCATACTCCCCTTGTCGTAGACAATATAGAACATGAAGCCACCCTGAGGAATGCCCTAGATAAACTCCAGGTAGAGTTAATTGAACCCCTGTATGCCAACAAGAGCTTTATCGGCTATATTGCATTCGGCACAAAGCAGAACGGCGTGGTCTATAACCAGCAAGACATGCAACTTCTTACGCTTGTAGCGGACTCGCTATCGGTTGCGGTCCAGAATGCTCTGAGATTCGAGGAGATAGAAAACTTCAACCGGACGCTGCAGGACCGTGTCGACGACGCCACCAAGAAATTGCGCCGGGCCAATGAAAAACTCCGTGAAATGGATGAAACCAAGGACGATTTCATCAGTATGGCCTCGCACCAGCTCAGGACGCCGCTCACAAGCGTTAAGGGGTATATCAGCATGGTTTTGGAGGGGGATGCGGGCAAAATCACGCATATGCAGCGGGAAATGCTCGGGCAGGCCTTCTTTAGCTCCCAGCGTATGGTTTACCTGATAGCTGACCTCTTGAATGTCTCGAGGCTAAAAACAGGGAAATTTGTCATTGAGCCCAGCCCGGTAGATCTGGCGGAAATGGTCGAACAGGAGTTGAGCCAGCTAGAAGAAACTGCCGCTGCCCACTCTTTGACTATTAACTATGACAAGCCGAAACATTTCCCCTTGTTAATGCTTGATGAAACCAAGACCCGCCAGGTTATCATGAATTTCGTCGATAATGCCATTTATTACACTCCTACCGGGGGGCATATTACGGTACACCTCTTGAATAACAGCAATACGGTAGAACTTCGGGTCCAAGATAATGGCATAGGGGTACCAAAGAGCGAGCAGGCCCATCTTTTCACCAAGTTTTACCGTGCGGCGAACGCTCGCAAAGCACGTCCGGATGGTACGGGGCTCGGCCTCTTTATGGCTAAAAAGGTGATTGTAGCCCAAGGTGGATCTACGGTGTTTGAAAGCCAGGAGGGCAAGGGAAGTACATTCGGCTTCATTTTCAGCAAACATAAGCTTATGGCGAAACCGGCCGCTACCCATAGCTCCGAAGTGAGTACCCCAAAGGAACCGGCCGCGACAGCTAAGTAACACCGTAAAGCAGGTGCCATAGCAATAAATAAAAATAACCATAAAAGGTAATTGACAAATACTCACTTTTGGTGTAATATATAGAGCATGTCACCAGAAGTTTTGAGTCAAGTAGCAGCAGTTGCCGGCGGCGCAGTCGGTTTTTATGCTGAGAAACGTGCCATCGATAATGCGATGGAGAACGCTAAATTAATTGAGCTTGAAGCGGCTACTGCGGCGGTTGCGCAGAGCGAAGTTGCCGCAGAAGCCAGTAGCGAGCTTGCCTCGCAGCCGAGCTTTGGCTTTAGGGTGCGCCAACGCCTTGGCCGCAGCGCGCTGGCTCCGCTTACAATGCTGGTTGCCGGTGCTGCAGGTATGGCCACCTTTGCTTATAAACAAGAGAACCAAGTAGTGTTGCCTCCGACGCAGCCTAAGCTTGAAATGGTTGTTGACCACTCAGAAGCAACAAATTTTGCAATCAATGGGACCCGATCCATTATTGAAGTAAACAGCCTTGCCGATCAGATCGCAGGCAAGGGTATACACGGTGAAGCTCTGGTTGCAAGTAGTGGCGTCGTACAAGCTATGCCTATCAGGAAGGTTAATAAGAACGTACCGTTCGGTTTCGCGCCGCTGGAACAGGCTACGAGCTTGGCGCTCGATAAATCAACTGCTAATACGGCAAAGGGCCAAGATAGCGTTCTAGTAATCACTAACGGTAACAGCGTGGGTGATACGAAGAAGCTAGCTGAGCAGGCTGAACGCGATGAGACCCCTGTATTTGTCGTCAATGTTGAAAGCGCTGACCAAACTTCGCATGACCTGAAAGATGAGCTTGAAGGCCTGGCCAAGGATACCGGTGGCAAATACTGGGAAGCAAATAAGGGTAACTTATCTGAAGTTGCGGACAGCGTACAGGCTACGTTGAGTCCGGCTGAGGCTAAGAGCAGCCATACGCCAAAATGGCCGATCATTGAGTTCGGTGCCATGCTGGCAGTTTCCGCTGTAGGCCTTTTCCGCCGCCGCAGTGAATATGCAACGCTTAAGGATTTTAAAGGAGAATAAGTATGAGTGCAGCAGAAACATCTACGAATGGTATTGATCTAACGGTACTACCTACGGATCTTGCCGCAAACGATATTAGCCCCGATATGATGACGGGCTATGCAATCAACTTCTATAACGATTCGATGAGAGACCTTAATGCCCATCTTATTAAGGGCGAAGAGGCCGCAAAGACTGCTCTCTTGGCAGGCCTCGTCTTAGGCAGGAACGTTCTGTTGGTGGGTGAGCCTGCCGGCGGTAAGTCGACCCTTGCCAATAACTTCCATCATTTGATTGAAGACATTGATTCCGAAGACATTGCTTTGATCCCGGGCGAACATGACATTACAGCCAAGGAAATGGTTGGCGGTGTGGTAACCCAGAAGATTCGTGACGACGAAGGGGAATACGAGAAAGTTTCTGAAATTGAAGGTATGATCACCCCTGATACGAAAGTATTGCGCCTTGAGGAGCCGAACCGCATGCCTCAGCACGCTTTGCAGTCGCTGTTGCCAGCACTTGAAAACCGCTGGCTTGAAACTACTGCCGGCCGTGTTGAGCTGCCGAATTTGGTTACTACGGTAGCTACCATGAACCCGACTGAGTCTAAGCAGAGTACTTTCCGGCTTTCGAATGCCATGGCATCACGTTTCAATCTTGGTGCTGTTATGGGTGCTCCTGAAGATATTGAAGCCCGCCGGGCAATGCTTGACGCTACAGATGGCTTTGAGCCGAACCCTAGCGCCATAAAGCCCCGCGCAGACATTGCACATCTTGACGCGCTGAAAGATTACGTACTTGCAACGGCCGAACCTTCAGATATTCGGGAACGCCGCCTAGAATTAACGCTTCGCACAGCTGACGCTATGCGTAAAGTGGGCATCAAAGAAGCTGACCCGCGCTTCCTGAAACACATCTCTGAAGTTTCTCGGGCCTTGGCTGGCCTTCGGAACGGCAATCATACCGTAGAAGAAGGCGACGTTGACGACGCAGTTCTTCTGGTCATTGCTGCTCGCCTCGGTGCTCTGAGTACATTTGGTTCTGCTGAAATCGGCCAAATCCACGACAGCATTACCGAAAGCTAAGATTACGAAGTAAGTAAAAGGAAAGCTGTATACCATGGCACGTTTACCCCAGACCGAACAGGCTCTATCTGAAGTGTTTGCAAACCAGCAAATACTCTACGGCGTGCATGGCAGCGAAGAGCTGCGCACAAACGGCTTAGGCGTATATGTTGGCGAACGGGCATTTCGCCCGGAGCGAGATAAAGTTTCCGACATCAATCCGTTGTCTATTGCAGAAGCTATATATGACGAACCGCATGTACCCCTGATAATTCCGGACCGGCCACTCTCGGTGAGCGTTGTGACGCATGAGCGCCAGCAGCCCGAGGAAGACGTGTTAGGGATTATTCCTTCGAAGCGGCGTTTAGCTAGCGAAATAGCCGATAGCCTCTATGACACAATGCCTGGCCTGACTGACCGCGTATTCCAATATGCCGTTGGCGAAGCCGCCGGCACGGTTAAGGGGAGCGAGATAGAGGTAATCGGTACTGACGGAAACCCGTTAACAGATGCCGAAACAATTGCTGAGCTGTGCCAAGATGGCCTTACTTTCGTCATTAGCGACTTCCATAAGCTTCCTCTGGAAGAGACAGAAGCTGATTTTCCCATGGCTGTAGCAGTAAAAGCTAACCATACGTTCGACGTTAAGCTGCCGAAGATGGAGAAAACTATGCGAGTTGCCATCGGCAACAGGGGCGGTGAAGTGAACTTGGGCAATGAAGAAGAGGTGGCCGCCATTAATGAAAAAATGGCAGCCATTCATGCTAACACCGTACTGCGCCTCCAGCGCGCTGGCCTGGCTGTAGCGCATATTGTGATGGAGCCAGCGGTGGCGCTGGGGTTCAGTACCTCTGGTGCCGATAGGGAACTGGCAGCTGCAATTAACAGTAAAAATCCCGACAAAGCATAAGCAAAACTAAGCATAAAAATAATGTTGACAAAAAATAAATAGCGTGGTATACTCAAACAGTAAAACTAAGATATTGCAAGCATAAGCTTTTAATGTCTTAAAGAGAGGCGGGGATTTGACCAAACAAAGTGTTTCGGTAAAGTCCCTTAAATAAGTAACGAGGAGAATAGTATGGATAGGTTTGGACGACACCTTCGGCAACCAGCGCCAGCACCAGAAATGGCGGCACCGGTAGTTGAGCCGACCCCTATAGAAACTGAGCAGCCCTATGTTGCTGCTGAGAGTAATCCGATTGCGGCAGAACCTGTTGCAACAGAACAAAACCAAGGTTTTGTTTCGGGTATTAAAGAACGTGTGAGCGGTGCGTATGCCGGCCTGAAAGAACGCCATGGCAAGGCTCTTCGCCGCGTAAAAATCGTAGGTGCTACAGCGCTCGCAGCAGCAACTGTCGGATATGGCATTGAAGCTTTTGCCGGCGGTGGCAGCGATGGCCCAGTTGGCGCCCAGGCTGACGCTATAACCAAGTCAATCGACTACAACCAGCCAAACTGTAAAGATTTTGCATTCAATGATGTCTCCTCTAACCCTAACCAATATACAGCTAAAGCTTTCTTGCCGAAGATAGAAGGCAAGGGCGCCCAAGCTTATGTTAATAGCCTCTTCTCTAAGGATGGTACGCTTACGAATGATGCACACTCTCTGGCAGCTGTTATGGCAGCTATCGTGGAGCCTTCGCTGAAGTCAAGCATCAACAACCCGAACTATAGCTATACAGACACCTATAAAGAGAAGTTAGCTGCTTATGAAGCAGACGGCGGCCAAACTGTTGCTGCCGAGGACTGCGAAACTGCATATGATGTTATGTCGCAGCTCGCTAACGAGAATTCTGATTGGGCCGGCCAGGGCGATCATATTTCGCTCTTTGCCGCTGACCGCAGCGATAAATACCGCATTGACGGTGCTACGCTTACCAAGCCGTGGGTTGTCCAAGCTGACAAACTGAGCGGCATCGAGTTTGTGCTTAACCAGACTGCCAAGGGCATGAACGGTGAGCAGCTCGAAGGCTTCCCAGCCGTATTGATCCTGCCAGACGGCCGGATGATCGTGAAAGGTTTGAAGCCGACTCAGGCTGGCGCTAGCATGCAACAGACCGGTCATAAGCAGCACCAGAAGCACCACAAGAATCAGCACAACCATCACATGAATCATAAGGGTACTGAACAAGGCCAGGTTTCTACCGGCAGCGCCGGCGGCAGTGTCAGCACTACCGAAACCCAGGCTTCGACCGGTACTTCAACGACTGCTCCCGGCTCTACTGAAGGCCAGGGCGGCACCCCATCGAACGGTACCTTTGGCACCAGCCATAACAGCGGTGAAAGCAATGTACCTGGCCCAGTTAAAGAAACCGGCCCGGGCAACGTAGCCGGCAATGGCGGCCCAACTGGCCACCAGCCGGGTAATGCTCCGAGTTATGGCGGCGGCGGTCCTGGCGCTGGTGCACCTGCACCGAAGCCAGCTCCTGCTCCAAGCCCTGCTCCGGCTCCGGCTCCAGAACAGCCTTCTCCGGCCCCAACCCCAACTCCAACTCCTACACCTGAGCAACCTACGCCCACTCCAACTCCTACACCTGAGCAACCTACGCCCACTCCAACCCCAACTCCTACACCTACCCCTACACCCACCCCAACGCCTACCCCAACCCCAACGCCTCCAGTAAAGGGACCAGCTCCCGAGGCGCCAGGCCTTTAAGCAAACTAACGAGACTACATAAGGAGTACACACCATGAGTTTCAAGAAATTAGTAAGCATCGGTACAGGCCTGGTAGTGGCCATCACCGCTGCGGTTGCCGTAAGCATGGCAGGAAATGCCAGCGCGATCGCTTGTTACAAGTATGATCCGAGCGGTAACTTTCAAACTTCAACCACGCCTGTTTTTAATAACATCTGTGGCATAACTACCAACATGAGTTCTACGCAAGGTAATTACGCCCTCGGCGATGAAACGGACTTTGTCCGCATCCGCCAAAACACGAGCGGCAGCCCATTGGGTTCTAGTAACCCGAAACTGGTCAACGACCTAACCTCTGCTTGTGACAACGGTACAAACTTTGATATCTGGACATACATCCACAACGATGCCATGGCAGATTACAACGATAATGGTAACGGTAGTGCTGTAGCTCACGACGTGAAGCTGGCTATGTCAGCTCCGATCAATACGACTGGCAACCACTTTTCCTTCGGCAGCACTATTAGCGCTAGAAACGCTGCCAGCGTAAACGACTCTGCTTCGCTGACTTGTAATGGCCAGCCCGTCAAATTGACGCTTGTCCCGAGTGCCGTTTACTACAATAACGACGTAAATCAGACGAACTTCAGCCAATTGCCGGATAGCGCTGTTAACGGTACGACTACCGTTGGTAGCCCGAACATGGGCAGTGGCGACGAATGGGGCTGCTGGAACTACCGCATCGTAGTTGTTTACCGCGTGACCGTTCAGAAAGAACAGCCTACCCCATCTAGCGCAGTTTGTAACATGTTTACCGTCACTGCTAGCGAAGATAAGAAAGTTAAAGTAAGTGCCTTCAAATACACTGCTGAAAACTCTAACTTCAAGCAAGTAGTCGTAAACTGGGGCGATAACAACTCCAATACTTACACCAATGCAAATGCAGTTGTTGGCCAAGGCCACCAGTACAATAGCTTTGGCACCTACCTCATCACCGCTGTCGTAACGTTCGATGAGAATGGCAAGGAAGTCACTTCGGGCGGTGCAGGCACGGCTTGTGCTGAACAGGTTACCTTTACGCCAAACCAGCCGCCTACGGTAACGCCTCCGACCCCTCCGACCGGTGCGAGCGGTTCGCCTGCTCCAACCTCACTGGTTAACACGGGTCCTGGCAGTACGCTTGCAGCCTTCGCTGTCGCCACTATCGCCGGCACTCTGGCTTACCGCCGCTTCTTGAGCCGCCGCCTCAGCCGTCAGTAACAGTGCTTGTGGATAAGCACTAGCGCAAAACACCCGTTTGTGCTACGCTAACAATAGTTCAAGAGCACTGACTGACCGCTCGAGAAAAACACACACCTCACAGATCCCTTCGAAAATCCTCTCCATAGGTGGTGGAGAGGATTTTCTTTTCGCCTCTGTTATGATATGATATTTCGGTCTCCCATACTCTGTTAACGGCCTCATCGTCTAACGGTTAGGACACCAGGTTTTCATCCTGGCAATAGGGGTTCGATTCCCCTTGAGGTCACCAATGAAAGTGCCCGAGCTTGTCTCGGGTATTTTCATTGGTGCTTTCATGTGTGAAAGTCGAACCTGGGTTCGATATTCGAGGACGCGCGCAGGAGCTTGCTCTGAGCACGCCGCAAGAATATATGCGCAAATGCGCTATATTCCCCTTGAGGTCACCAGCAAAATGCCTGAGCCTTGCGCTCAGGTTTTTTCGTAGATAGCGTTAAGAATAGAAAAGAGCCGGCAGCGCAAGCCGGCTCTTTTCTCACCTTTCTTTAGGCAAGGATTAGCTATTAACTACTGCCTGGAACAGGTTCATCATGTCATGGCCGTATGTGCCCAAGGCTTTTTTGGCGGTATTGATCTCGCCGCTAAGCTGTTTTTGGGCATTGCTGTAGTCGGACGGCGACTCATTGTCGCAATTAAGCTGAGGAGCCGCTATAGCGTTAACATCTGTTGTAGCGGTAGTTTGGTCGTTCGTAGCCGTTGCATTCAAAGTGTCGTAGTTATTGACCGACACATTGCCGCTCGATACATACGTTTGAACACCGCTCAGCATGATATTTAGGCCCGTAAGCTTCTTTTTATCGGCAGAAGCGTTATTGGTTGCCTCAGTATTCAAAATCTGCTGTTGCTGGCTGCAAGAAAGCGTAGGGGTGCCAGGGTTATATTTATGCCACATTGACCACCAACTATTGCTATGATTGTCGACACCCGGCGAGAACTGGGCAGCGTATTGGGCATGTTGCGAGCCGTTATTTGTAGAGCCATGCGCAAACGCAGCCGGAGCTGCTATAAGCCCGATGCCGAGAACGCTCACGGCTGCAGTTGATAGAAACCGTTTAATATTCGTAGATATACTCATATAATCCTCCTTTTCGGTGGAAAGTTATGATTATTGTTGAAGTCTAGACTTGAATGCTCGTTGCGCTTCACCCGGGGATCGCCATGCAACGAGTGTCTATTGTCTCTAAAGCATAAGAATCACGCAGTGAGATATGCCACAAAACTGAGAGTTTGCTGAAAGAGAATCTGATTACTTCTCATCGAGCCGCAGAGGCTTGGCAATGGAAGGGGGCAATAAACGGACGAAACAAACAGCCATCAATCCGATGGCAAAACCAGAAACTATGTCGGGAACGGTATGGACGCCAAGGTATAGGCGTGACCAGGCTACGAGCAGGATCCAGAGCGCCGATAGCCAGCGCCATTTAACGGGTAAAATAAACCATAGAGTGAGTGCCAGCGAGGTAGCGGCAAGCATATGACCGGAAGGGAAGCCAGGCCCGGTCTCAATGGCGCGAACATGCAAATTTCCATGCAGCATGGCCGCAGGGCGGGGTTCATTGACGATATATTTAACGGCAAAACCTACTACAATGGCGCCGCCTACCGTAAAGAAAAAGCGCCAGGCTAAGCGGTATTTTTTGAACAACAGAGCTGCCAAGATACAAATGATAATCGGATATGCTGCACCGCCAGCCTCAGTTATCACTAGGGCAGCGGTCTTCAGGCTGTTTGATTCATTGTTGATTGCGTGGAAAATACTGGCTTGCCAGCCGGTAATACTATTGCTGCTGGCGGCAATCATGCTCACAACAAGCAAAATAAAGCCGATGGCAAAGGTGATTACCAGCCCGGTGGTATTACGCTTTTTGGAAATAACTTTAGGGACGGAATGAGCAGGTTTTTGAGAGATTTTTTCGGCTGTCACGGAAAGTATTTTAGCACAAGTCGCTTGTGCATTGCCTGAGAGACGAGATATACTTAAGGGTAACGAGTAACGTCTTTAGGTGGGCGAATATGACAGAAACACACAAAGCACCGGATGTGCCATTGCAGAACTTCAAACGGACAAAGATCATTGCTACGCTTGGCCCTGCCACGAATAGCTATGAGTCGGTGCTGGGGCTTTTGAAGGCCGGCGCAAACGGTATCAGGCTGAATTTTAGCCACGGCACTCACGACGAACGCACACAACAGATAAAGTGGGTTCGCAAAGCCTCCAAGGTCGTGGGCAAGCCGGTGGCAATTATCCAAGACCTGCAAGGTCCCAAAATTCGCCTTGGCGATTTCGACGGCGTTATCAATATTAAAAAAGGTGATACGTATAGTTTTGCGTATGAATCAGATTACGAGGATACGGGGCATATCCCTACGCAATATGACTTGAGTACCAAAGTGAAACGCGGCGAGCGGATGTATCTATACGATGGCAAAGTGCACATGACTGTTACCACGGTACGCGAGGGTGTAGTGCGGGCCGAAGCTGGCAATGATGGCATATTGATTCGCCGAAAAGGCATGAACTTGCCGGACACCGATTTTGCGGGCGATATCATCACCGCCAAAGATAAGGCGGATTTGGTTTACGGCTCGGCGCAGGACATAGATTATGTGGCGCTCAGTTTCGTTCAGGCCGCTGAAGATATAGAGGCCCTGCGCAAGCTGCTTCGCAGTATGAATAGCAACGCTAAAGTGATTGCCAAGATTGAAACCAGGGCGGCGGTCGACAATGCCGAGGAAATCGTACGGGCCAGCGATGTGGTGATGGTTGCCCGCGGAGACTTAGCGGTTGAAACTCCGGCAGAGAGCGTGCCGATTGTACAGCGGCAAATCATCGGTCTGGGGCTTCAGTACCAGACGCCGACGATCGTGGCGACCCACATGCTAGCGAGCATGACGGAAGTCCCCGATCCAACGCGCGCCGAGGTTTCCGATGTGGCTACGGCCGTAATTGTGGGTGCCGATTGTGTCATGCTAAGCGATGAAACTGCCAGCGGTAGGTATCCATTGCAAGCCGTAGAAACTATGAAGCGGGTAATTCTCTACACCGAAACGCATTCGCCGCTCCAGGTAAGTTTTCCCGGCAACGAAGACCATAGCCGGCAAGTAGCTATCAGCACGGCTATTTTAAGCTTGGCTGAAAGCATAGCCGCCAAGGCAATTGTGGCCGAAACGAAGTCGGGGGCCACTGCTTTGCAAGTAGCCGCGCTACGCTCAGGCATACCCATAATTGCAGTTACCAGCGACATACGAGTAGCCCAGCAGCTAGCTATTATTTACGGCGTTAAGAGTTATGTGCGGCCGGTGGACCGCCTGGCTGCCACAAAACTCACCAACTGGCTTCGGCAGAACAAAGTCCTTAAGAAGGGCGATGTAGTTGTTACGGCCAGTGGTAAGTACCCTGGGGTAGTCGGTACCACTGACACCATAAAAGTGCGCGTGCTAGAATGAAAAGGAAAATTGACTGATACAAGACAGGGGTGGGATGTTTACCAAACAGACGATTCGAGACATTGACCTAAAAGGCAAAACCGTTTTTTTGAGAGCTGATTATAACGTTCCGCTTCAAGACGGTAAGATTACTGACGACTACCGGATTCAAAAGTCGCTGCCGACCGTGCAATATCTGCTTAAGCACGGCGTTAAACTGATCATTTGTTCACATTTGGGCCGCCCGAAGGGCAGGGTTGTACCGGAACTGAGCCTTTTTCCAGTCGCTAAACATCTTAAGTCACTTCTGCAGCAAGATGTAGAATTCGTGCCTGATTGCGTAGGCGAACGGGTAGAAAAAGCTGCGGCTGGTTTGAAACCGGGGCAGGTGCTACTGCTCGAAAACGTTCGTTTTCATCCCGAGGAAGAATCCAATGACCCGGCATTCGCCAAGCAGCTGGCAGCGCTGGCGGATATTTTTGTGCAAGATGCGTTCGGGGTGGTCCACCATCCTGCCGTATCTGTTTCCGAGCTGCCGAAATACTTGCCTGGCGTGGCCGGTTTTTTGCTGGAAAAAGAAGTCGACACCATCACGAATGTTATGGAGAATCCGGAACGGCCGCTTGTGGCAATCATCGGCGGCGCTAAAATCGCTGACAAAATAGACATCTTAAAACGGTGCATTGAAATCGCTGACTTCGTAGCAGTCGGCGGTGCCATGGCTAACACGTTTCTTGTCGCCCGCGGCATTAGCGTATCCGAAAGCTTATATGACCAAGAAGACCTACCGGTAGCTAAAGACATTCTCAAAAAAGCTGCTGCAGAAGCTAAAAAACGGCGGTTTATTTTTGCAGTTCCGCGTGATGGCGTCGTTACCTCGGAAATCGACAAAACCGTACCGACGCGGATCGTTGATTGGGATACACAGGTAATCGCTGACATTGAGAACTATCCAAAACGGGTTCCGGCAGGCTCTAGCCATATTCATGCGCATGAAAAAATTGTGGATATTGGGCCTTTCAGCGGCTCTTTCATAGCGGGGGGCGTACAACTCGCTAATACCGTTATTTGGAATGGCGCCATGGGTATTACAGAGACAAAAGGATTGCAGGGGCCGATCGGGCCCTACGCGCATGGTACGGAGCTCGTTATTGAAGCTCTAGTAGGTGATTTTGGCCATAAGCCGTTTACGTTGGTAGGCGGTGGCGATACGGTAGGCTACATAGAGGAGCGCGGGCTGGTAGACCATTTTAACCATGTCTCGACCGGCGGCGGTGCTAGCTTAGAATTAATGGCTGGCCGGAAACTGCCCGGCGTAGAGGCATTGATGGATAAAAAATCCGAGCGAAAAGAAGAGCGTAAGGTACAATAACCGTAAGTATTATGAATGCAGAACGCACCCTTATCGTCGGCAATTGGAAGATGCACCTGAATGTGCAGCAGGCTAGCTTGCTCGTAAACCGGCTCAATAAGCAAATTAAGCCGCTCCGCACCGTAGAAGTGGTATTGGCGCCGAGCCTGTTGGCTTTACAGCCGGTCAGCCTGGAAGTTGACCGCCGCAAATTCCGATTGGCTGCCCAAAACGCCTTTTATAAGGACGAAGGAGCGTATACGGGCGAAGTCAGCTTTACAATGCTCCGCGAAATTGCCCATTATGTAATTGTCGGGCACTCCGAACGGCGCATTTATTTTGAGGAAACATTAGAAATTGTGCGGGACAAGGTGGCGGCTGCCGTTCGGAACGAACTTACGCCAATTCTCTGCGTGGGCGAAACCAAACATGAGCGTGAAGCCGGAGAGACACGCCGCGTAATTCATGACCAAATCGCTACCGCGCTCTCCAATCTCACTCCCGAAGAAGTTGAGGGCATTGTAATAGCTTATGAGCCGATTTGGGCGATCAGTACTTTTGGCGGCGAGTTAGCTAAGCCTGATGAAATAGAGAAAGAATTTGAACGGATACGTGCGGAAATCAGCGAGCTATATGGCATGAAAGCGGCCGATTCTGTCCGGTTATTGTACGGCGGTAGCGTTAACGCCGATACGGCTGCAGGGTATTTAGCGGCAAAAGGCTGCGATGGCTTGCTCGTGGGTGCCGCCAGCCTAAACTATAAGCAGTTTGGCGGCATTGTTGACAGCGCCTACAAAGCAAGCCACCAACCCGAAAAAGACCATGACGAAAAATAAGAAAGCCGATAGCGATCATTCTAAACCCATACAAGACGTCAGCCATCCGGGGACGGCCGTACCGAGCCCTACATCTAAGCCGGTCATAGTAACGAACCGGTCAATTCTAAAGGATCCTATGATGGCGCAAGACCCGCAGAATGAGGAATCAGAAGAAAAACCCGCAGAAAAAATAGACCTGTCAAAAGTACAAGCTCCAACTGTGCAGCCGCTTAAATCTTCGGATGCCACCGATTCCGAGAAGGAAAATGACGCAAGTAATGTGTCGGAGCAAACGGTTGCCCAAGAAGACGAGGCCAATCCGGTTTCGTCGGCGGATGAAGGTATAGAACCTGACACTCCGCAGCCGGATCAAACCGTGAAAACCGACGCACCAGGTCCGGAGGGGTTTACGGAACAGGAGGGTAGGCAGCCTGCCGCCGAACGAGAACCGGCTCCGGCCGATAGTGCCGTGCTACCTCCAACGGCTGAGCCGGGGGATTCTAACCATGCCCAACCCGCTACGCCGGATGGGCAAGACACAGAACCTGGTACGCCGCCTGCTGGTCCTGGCATTATGTCGGATGGCGATACGCAGAAAAAAGAGGATGAAGTTAAGGCGGCTGAGAAGGCTAAGCATGATGCAGCTATCCGGGAACTTATTGCCGGCAAAAAATATGAACTTCCCATTAATTCAATAGAGAGGCGTAAAAATAAAAAAACGAATAAAAAGCAGATTCTTATAGTGGCAGCGGCCTTACTGCTGCTCATATGCGCGTGGCTCGGCTTTTCTCTTGCCACAGGACTCATTACGATAGGCCACAAAACGACAGGCAACTCAACTGCGCCACCTCCTGCAGCCTCAAATACGGCAAGTTCCACATCAACGAACGCACCGACATACATGGCGGCTGTGAGGCAATTCGTAAGTGCCATCCAGAAAGGAGACAAAGCAGCCGCAGACAAATTGCAGTCGCCAGCCTATTCTAAGCTTGTGCAAAGCCAGGCTGGGACGCCGAGTTTTTATGCGGCTTGCAAGACGACGGGAGACGATTGCTTGATGGCGTTTAAGGTGTCGTATCTTAACTCTTCTAAAGTTAAACCTTATACTTCAGCCGCCGGTGTCAAGGGCGAGGAAATAAGTTACCAATTTTCAAAAAATGTTAGTACTACGGCGGGAGGAACCGGCGGCACCACCAGAACGTCAGTGATAGATGTCGTGCCGAGCGGAAAGACGTGGTTGGTCGATAATGTTAATGAAACAGATGAACTAAACGTTACCGGAAATGAGAGTGGTACCAGCCAATAAATTTATTGTCGGTCTGTTAAAATAGACAGGTGTTAGATAAGCTTCTTGAGGGTTTGAATCCGGAGCAGCAGCGCGCCGTTAAAACGACTGACGGGCCGCTGCTTATTCAAGCTGGCGCCGGCTCGGGCAAAACCAAAACGCTGACCCACCGAATCGCTTACTTGATTGCTTCTAATAGAGCTACCCCGTTTAATATTCTTGCAGTTACTTTTACGAATAAAGCTGCCCGGGAAATGCGCGAACGGGTTGCCGCGCTGCTCGGCGAAAATGCTGAAAACCGCAGTTTTATGCCATATATGGGTACGTTTCACGGTATTTGCGTACGTTTGCTCCGCCAAGATGGCGAGGCTATCGGGATCCCCCGCAGCTTTGTCATCTTCGATGAATCGGACCGTCAGGCTGCCGTTAAGCAGGCCAGCAAACAGCTTATGATTGATGAAAAAGCATTTCCGGCACGGACGCTCAGCAGCCTTATAAGCAGTGCCAAAAACGAGATGGTGACGCCGGAAGAGTATATGCAGAGCGCTTCCAGCCCGGCCCAGCAAGCAGCTGCCAAAGTTTTTCCGCTCTACGAAAAATCACTCAAAGAAGCCTCGGCGTTGGATTTTGACGATCTCATCAACCGGACCGTCCGGCTTTTTAAAGAGCAGCCGGAAATCCGCAAAAAATGGCAACAGCAGTTCAAATACATCATGATCGATGAGTATCAGGATACAAATGCCGCGCAATACGCATTAGTTAACATGTTAACTAATGCCGATCGGAATATCGCGGTGGTAGGCGACGATTGGCAAAGTATTTATAGTTGGCGCGGCGCGGATTTTCGGAACATTTTAAAGTTCGAGAAAGATTTTAAAGATTGCACTGTTATTAAGCTTGAGCAGAACTACCGCAGCACCAAGCCGATTCTCGACGCAGCGCATGCCGTGATTACTAAAAATGCCCAGCGCAGCGACAAGCAATTGTGGACAGCGATGGAAGGCGGCTTGCCGGTCCAGATGGTACAGGTTGGAAACGAGCGGGCAGAAGGAGAGGCTATTATCCGGCGTATTCGCGAGGGCGTGGACAGCGGCCGGCGAAAATTCCATGATTATGCTGTCCTTTATCGCACTAACGCCCAAAGCCGCTCCGTGGAAGAGGCGTTTGTGCACTATGGTGTGCCATACCGGGTTGTCGGCGGCGTTCGGTTCTATGACCGCAAGGAAATAAAGGACTTGTTAGCATACCTTAGGTTGATTTTCCAGCCGGAAGACCGTGTGAGTTTCGAGCGGATCGTTAATGTGCCAACCCGCGGCATCGGCGCCAAAAGCGTACAGACTTTCTTTTCGTGGCAACAAACGCACGGCTTAACGCTTGAACGGGCATTGGCCGAGGTTGCAAACTGCGAAGATTTAACCCCTAAAGCCCGCAAAGGCCTCAGCGAACTCGGTGATATGCTAGCCAGTTTACGGACAGTCAGCCAGGATGCCGCAGTAACGGGGTTGATTGATTCACTGCTCCGGCGAATTGACTATTTGCATTACCTAGATGATGGCACGCCGCAAGGCGAAGCCCGGCAGGAGAACGTCCGCGAACTGCTGAGCGTCGCGCAAGAATACCAGGATGCCGGTCTGGATGGCTTCCTGGAGGAAGTGGCTTTGGTGAGCGACCTCGACGGAGCTGATTTTAGCGGCGACGCCGTCACGTTGATGACGCTGCACGCCGCAAAAGGCCTGGAATTTCCGGTAGTCTTTATGACCGGCATGGAAGAGTCGATCTTCCCGCACTCCAGAGCCCTCTACGACCAGAGTGAAATGGAAGAGGAGCGCAGGCTTTGCTATGTAGGCATGACCCGTGCCAAAGAAGAGCTGTATATGATGTATGCCACTACCCGGCTTTTGTATGGCGGCCTGCAGCATAATCCGCCTTCCCGTTTCTTAAGCGAAATTGACGGTGAGTTTACGACAAACCAGGGCTTTGCCTTCAGCCAGCGTGGGGGCTTCTCGGGCATTCAAGAAGAAACACCCACAATCCTTGGCGCGCCGCAAACAAATAACAGCGATGAACCCCGCTACGTGCCCGATTTGGTCGAGGGTGATGGGGTGCGGCACCAAGTATTCGGTCATGGCACGGTGCTCGAGATCGAAGGTGATAACGTAACGGTTTATTTCAAAGGCAAAGGTACCCGGAAGCTAAACGTCGCTTTCGCTCCACTCGAAAAACTTTAACTTACAGGAAAAAGAGCAGCCGGAGCTCGGATTCATTCCGAGCGCCGCGCGATGAGAAAAACCAGAGGTTTGTCTCATGGGTTTCAAAGGCAAAGGTACCCGGAAGCTAAACGTCGCTTTCGCTCCACTAGAGAAGTTATAATCAGTACCGTATATCCCTGTGCCGCTTTTTGCTACAATAAAGGGCACGGGTTCATGGGGTGGATCAAACGACCGACAGCTGGGGCCTGTCCTGACATATGCAAAAGAAACTAAGAAGATTTCGACTGCAATTCCGCCGCTTCCGCCGGAGGAATTTACCGCAAAATGCGGACGATATAAAGACGATGAGCCGGCATCCACATGCCGTCCCTTTTATTACCTTTGGCGTGCTTTTAGTGCTCACGATTGCCGGGATCTTGCTGTTTCACGGCCACGGGCAGCCCAAAAGTACGCCGTATGTGGTTATCGTTTCGCATGATAACGTCAAACAGACAGTGCCAAGCCGTGAGCCGACAGTCGGCACGCTTCTTGCCAAGCTTCACATACAGCTTTACCAGGGCGATGTTGTTGAGCCGAGCCTGGCAACACGAATCAACCAAGATGAATTCCGTATAAACGTATATCGCGCCAAACCCGTCCAGATAGCTACTGGCGCCCAAAAAACCTTTGCTTTCAGCGCTGCCAGTACGCCTCGCTCGATTGCCCAGCAAACTGGTCAAAAATTATACCCAGAGGATCAGGTAACGGCTGCGCCCGTAGATAATTTTGTCCAGAGCGGGGCAATTGGCCAAGTGGTAACCGTGAAACCTTCGGTACCAGTACAACTGATCTTATATGGCACGCCGGTGGTTACGCGTACTCCGGCGGATACTGTTGGCGAGATGCTCGCGGAAAAGAATATAAAATTGAACCCCGGCGATACGGTGCAACCTTCGGCGAACACTCCGATTACGCCCAATATGCAAGTTTTTGTGCTGAGAAAGGGCACTACGATTACGACTGAGCAACAACCGATTCCCGCGCCGGTCCAAACCGTAAATGACCCGTCGCTGACTACTGGCACCAGCGCAGTACGCCAGCAGGGCTCCCCGGGTATATTGTTAATAACTTTCCAAGTAGATGAAAAGACTGGCGCAAAAACTCAATTACAGTCTGCGATTATCCAGCCACCAGTGGCCGAGATCATAGCTAAAGGTACTGCGCCCGTGCCATCTAGCGGTAGTCTCTCTAATTGGCTGCTTAAACTGCGGCAATGTGAATCGGGCGGCAATTATGCAGAAGATACGGGCAATGGCTATTATGGCGCATACCAATTCTCACTCGGTACGTGGCAGCGCTTAGGCTACAGCGGCTTGCCAAGCGATGCGCCGCCGGCCCAACAGGATGCCGCTATTGTAGCCAACACGAATCGTTCGGGCGGCGGTCTTGCTTCGCAAAACCCAGGCTGTTATGAAAAAACCGGCATATCGGCCTTCCCGCCCAATTAGGTAAACCTGCATGAGTAGCCAAACACCGCATGCCAAGAAGTCGCTCGGGCAGCACTGGCTTAATGATGAAGCCAGCTTGGAAGCGATGTGCCAGGCTGCAGAAGTAAGTAAAGATGATACGGTGCTTGAGATTGGGCCCGGCCCGGGCGCGCTTACTTCCAAGCTGGTGCGGCAGACTGGCCAGGTGGTGGCTGTAGAATTTGATAAGCGCTTAGCTGCCGAACTGCCAGCGCGTGTACCGGCAGACAATCTTCAAGTGGTTGCTGAGGATATCCTTAGTTTTGACCTGGCCAGCCTGCCGCCAGACTATAAAGTAGTTGCAAATATTCCGTACTATCTCACCAGTAACCTCGTGCGAGCTATCAGTGAAACGCCTAATCCGCCGTCTCTCGCTGCCATACTCGTGCAGAAAGAAGTTGCCCAGCGTGTAGCTGCAAATCCCGGTGCCATGTCGCTTCTCAGCGTTACCGCCCAGTTTTATTGGCATACGGAACTTGGTAGGAAAGTTCCAGCAGAGTTTTTCACGCCGCCGCCGAAAGTGGATTCACAAATTCTTGTCTTGCGCCGCCGCGAAACCCCGCTTTTTCCGGAAGTCGATACAAAAATTTTCTTCCGTCTGGCGAAGGCAGGTTTTGCACAGCGCCGCAAAACACTGCTCAATAGCCTGAGCGGTGGCCTGCGGCTGGATCGCCAGCAAGCAGCGCAAATACTCGAGAAATCGGGCATCGAACCGAGCCGCCGTGCCCAGACCTTGAGCCTCCAAGAGTGGCATAGGCTCTATGAAAATCTTGACTAAAATGATATAATATAGTTAATGTATAAGTCACCCAATGAGTATCCTCAGACACAGGAATTCCTAGAACATGCGGCAGCGGTTTACGGCAAGCCGTTTGCTCTCTATGGAAAACACGAAGGGTTAAATGCTGGCGCCGAACTTGTTTTTGACGTACCGAAACGGGGAGGAGCTTTCTGCAATCCGGCGGATCTTTTAGTCGTGGCTAATATTAATGCGGTAACTATGCGGGGCCAGGGCGCTCACACCCACGTAGAAAAAGGCGGCAAATTGGTCCAGGTAGTCGTAGAAGACAGATTACTCGAAGGAACTGTCAAACGATCGGTAGACGAAAGCTTTCGTCCGGGCGACAGTATTATTGCCCTTGCTAGCCTCGGGTGTGACGCGCTCATTATGAACACCGCCAATGAATATGATATGCGGCGCGCCCGAAGAACTTTCTATTGGCCCTACTACAATAGACACCTCACCTGATAAAGCTTGACGCGTTAAGTATCTGGGCATACATTTAAAGTATGAGCCCGATGAACAATCTAGGTTATCTTATCCAGCATTTGGCTGCCGTTATGGGGCGCCAATCTGATCAGGTGCTGCAAGAACAACTCGGTATCGGCCTCAGCCAATTTAAAATTCTTATGGTTTTGGAATGGAACCCCCGGGTTCAACAAAATGCTATTGCTGATGCGCTTGGCCAGACAGAAGCGAGCGTTAGCCGCCAGATCAAGCTGCTTAAAGGCAAAAAATTACTAGAAATAAGGCAAGACCCACAGAATCGCCGGCGGCATATTACGGTTCCGACACCGCTTGGCATGCAAATGACGGAAGCGGCCACGGCAATCATGCGCCGTAACTTTGGGTCAGAATTTGCAGGGCTTGGAGAAGACCAACTTATGCAATTGGCTGCCGGCTTGCAGCAGTTACACAAGGTGGTTTGCCGGCCGGGCAAACTGGGCGCTTGCGACCACCAGCTTGGTCTTTAGGCGCTTAGCTCTTCAAGCACACTGGCATCGAACTCGAGCAATGATCCTAGAACTTTGTCGGCAATCGAGAAATTCGCGTGGCCTCGGGCAATCTCTTCGGGTATAGCAATACACTTCATCTTTGCCGCCTTAGCGGACAATGCGCCGTTAGGCGAATCCTCGAAAGCTAGACATCGTTCGGGATGAACGCCGAGGTTCTCGGCGGCTTTGATATATACGCCCGGATGCGGCTTGCCGTATGGCTCGTGCTCGGCCGATTGGATAACTTGCAGCCTGTCGGTTATGGCGAGCCGGTGAATTGCGGCATATATGAGCCTGGACGGTGAAGAAGAGGCGATGGCTGCGGGCAACCCGGCTTCTTCTACTACTTCGAATGCCTTCTGTACTCCCGGCAGGGCAATATCCCGGGCACTTACCTCTTCGACCATCCGGTCCAATAGGTTTTCTGTTACGCTTTCAGTAGATGGGGTTTGCCAGGGGTAGCGTTGATACCAGTACTGCACGACCTCATCGGCTCTTAGCCCCATGGTTTCGGCCGCATTTTGCTCGTTAAGCGGCACGCCCAATTCATTAAAAAGCTCTACTTCCACTTCGCGCCAAACGGGTTCGCTGTCTACCAGCAGTCCATCCATATCGAAAATCACGGCTTCAATCATGTGCCTTATAGTAACAGACCTACGAGTGCTAAACACTAGCATTTCTTACGTAAAAGTGCTATAATGGTAAGTCCTGCAGAGAACTCTGCAGCTACAATACGAGGGGCTGAATTTTAAGCTCGACGTTGGACTTTATCGGTTAGATCAGCAGGTCGCTTGCCAGCGTTATAGGCAGATTTTTTAGATGCAATTTCTGAAAAACTCAGTGGCATGCGTGACGCAACGGTTGCTAGCCTCGCTAGTATCTTTGCAACGCCTGTCGCACAAGCAGCCTAATTTATTGACTGCAATGCCTGAGGCGACGCCAGATAGCTAAAAGGCGTTTCATATTCTTCTGGACGCTCGCGTTGGAATGTCCGCCCAGCGCGCTAAGACCTGGACTTAGGAGATCGGCTTTTTTGTCTGTTTTGAGGCCGGTTTCTGAAATTTGCTAAATAGACTACGCCTGTAGAAGACTAACCAAGATAAACCGGCGGACGTGGGGGCAGTACCCACCAGCTCCACCACAAGAGTCTTAGACGCAAAGTCTAGGGCTTTTTTGTTTGGCCAGGGGAAGGTAATTGTAATATATACTATAATATGTTACTATAGCGTTTATGTCTGAGAGAGTTGAATTTCCTGATCCGCCGGAAATCGATCTGCCGGTGGCTTATCACATCCCGTTCGAATGGGGCAATTTTGAGGTGACAGAATCTGCGGATGAGGCTTATCGCCTTCTTACGCTACAACCGGGCGCGCGGCAGGAGGGGTATGCCATAGAGGACGACAAACTGATAAGTGTCCGCCTGCTGGCTCCATCAGAATTTCCGGAAGTATTTTCTGAAGCTGATAATCAGTTTGGTACACAATTCTATGTCGATACCGGCAGCGATCATATTGCGCTCGATTTAGCACTAACCCGGAATCGTACTGAGGCCGTGGAACAGTTGAAAGATGGCATGCAAAATTTCTTAGGTATGGACGAAGAAGATCTTGCAGAATTTGTTACCGATGAAAAAGACATGCCGGTTACACCTGAGCTGCTCGACCAAAAAGTGACAAACTACATGGCACATTTAATGAGCGATGCTGCCGCAGACACCGTAAGAGATGTGTATTCGGAGTGGCTCCGCGCGGGAAATGCCCGCCGCGTACAAGAGCATATGACGAGAACAGGGCTTATATCATTTGCTGGCGCGGCTGCAGTAGTAGGCATAGCCGGAGTCAATATAGCCAGCGATATGGCAGCGGGAGCATCTGTAGGAGTGGGTATGTGGGCAATGAGAGATATCTTCAAAACATACGTTCGGACTTTTGCGGCTCGAGAAAAGAAGATTAGTACGGCGGGCGGGAAAATAGCCGGAAAGATCAGAAGAGACATTCACAGTATGTATTGCCTCGATCATTTTGATGCACAAGCTGAAGAGATGCTTGATGCAGGAGACGAATCCGAATCGTAGTTTAGTGGTCTGCGCCCGTTAGTCGTAGTCACTCGAGGAGAGGGTGCCGTAATATCTGGCGTCTGATACCATAGATAGGATGGGCAGAATAAACAAAAAAATAATTATTGGCGGAGCAACAGTGCTTATTGTGGTTGTTGCGGCGGCTACTGTGTTTCTTGTATTGCACAGCAGCCATCATAAAGCGCAGCTTTCAGACACCAAAGAAACCGTTGGCAACCACACAATTTCCTTGAACCAGGACAGTTCGCCTTCAGGCGCGGGCGGACTCAGCGTTAGCGGGCAAGCCTCCAGCCTGGGGCAACTGAATGGTGGGGGTGGCGATAATAACCAATCGCAAAGCTCTAGCAATAGTTCGTCCGGAAGTGACGTCAATCCATCCACTTTTTCGCAGTACGATAAATACCAGAGCAGCCAAAACGCCCTTTTCGGTGATATTCAGCAGGGAACCGGCGCCCAGCTGGCAGTTGGCCAAAAAGCTAATATTTATTACAAAGTATGGCTGACAAATGGCGCCTTAGTCGACCAATCGCCGGTCAGTAGCGGCGGCCAGCCGCAACCTTTTTCCTTCACGCTTGGGGCGCATCAGGTAATTCCCGGCCTAGAAGAGGGCGTGTATGGCATGAAAGTGGGTGGCAAGCGGCTCGTCATCGTCCCGCCGGCCGTAGGTTATGGCTCGCAAGGCCAGGGAACAATTCCGCCCAATGCGGTACTTGTTTTCGAGGTACAGTTAGTAAGCGCACAGTAAAGCCTTAGCCGCGTCTGGTATCATACGGGCATGACAGCTGAAAAACAGCCTAAACCTTTCAGTGATCAGCTAGAGGGGTGGCTTAAGGGCAAGCAGCCGAAAACTCTTGCCAGCTTGGAGGAAGTTTTTGAAGACAGAAGCTTTGCCATCACTTTTTTGCTGCTGATGATTTTGCCTGCCACGCCTTTGCCCACGGGGGGCATCACCCATATTTTCGAGCTTATTGTCATTTTATTGTGCCTTGAGATGATGGCGGGCCGGCAATCACCGTGGCTGCCTAAGAAGTGGAAGCATATGCCGCTCGGCAAAACGTTCACCGGCAAAGTTATCCCGACGATTATGAAGTGGATCCGATGGTTTGAGCGGCATTCAAGCCCCCGCGGCAAGAAGTTTTTTACCTTGCCCTTTGCCCCGCAGCTTCTCGGTTTTGTGATTCTTGTTTTCACGCTTGGCGCGTTGTTGGCGCCGCCGTTCTCCGGTCTTGATACGCTTCCATCCCTGGCGGTAGTAATTATCGGCCTGTCAATTATTCTTGAGGATTTAATCCTGTTTTTTGTCGGTCTGGTGGCTGGCGTTGCCGGCATTGCGCTTACTTTTGCGCTTGGCACAGCTATTTTCGAGTCGTACCACCACTTTTTCTCTGGTTAAGCTGAATGCGAAGGGGTGATTCTGTTGCTATGTTTGTAGTCGGTATATTTTAAGAAAGTTGGCGTGATGCGAAAGGCTATGAAGCCGCCGGTGTCTAACTGCGTCAATGGCGGCATTGATACGTCGCCATCATAGTTACGCGGCCGTACCAAACGCTCAAAAATATTCCGTTTCGTTTCTATATCGGCCTCGATCTCGGCATAGCCGCCGATTTGGGCGGTTTTGGCTTCATCGGCATCAAAAACGGTAAGCGCCACTTGGTGGTTTGCCAGCATATTGTGGGCTTTCGCGGTATCACTTTTAGTCAGGATATAAATTTTATCGTCCGTCCCTAGGATGTAGTAAATAGTCGCTCCTTCTACATTCCCTGTGCGGTCTGTCGTAGACAGCACAGCCACTTCGCGGCTATTCAAAAACTTTCGCGCAGCCGGGGTCATTGGATTATGGGATTCAGGTGGTATTTCTGATGGTTCCTCGAAAGTGGGCAAAGGCTTGTGTTCGAGGCGGTCCTCTATGTACCGGGCAAAAGTTCCGGCACAACGCGGGTTAACGTACGTAAGGCGGTAATCCCCCATCCGAGTATGGAGATTCAGGGCGGGAAAGACGCCCGCATCGATAAATTGGACCCCCGCAATAACGTCGTATGCGATGTCGTCCATAGACGTGAAAAGCGGCCGCCGTTCTAAATAGACCACGCGTTTAGTAGTGGCTACCAGCATGGCAAGACCGATGCCGCAGTGCCCATAGACTACACCCCCAATATGTTCGTCTTCTTCGAGAATTTTCGGCAGATGCCGGCTGGACATTTTAAACTGGCCATACGTAGTCATGCCCGCTGCTGCAAGCTCTTTCTTAATACGTTGCTGTTGGGCGGTAAGCGAGGTGGTCATAACTTCGATAGATCCTTACTTTCATTATCGCGCCCTTTACCCGCTAAAGCAACAATTTAAGTATTAATGATGGTGCAATAGCAAGAAGTTAGAGAGATTTATACTTGCATTTCACGTCCTTCTATAGTATTAATTACTGTTGGGTTTAATAAACTTATGACAATAGGTAATAATCTTGACCGGCTTAAACCTGAGGTAGCCGAAAGAATCGCTGGCAGCTTGGAACAGTTGGACATGGCGAATTTCATCGGCACTTCTTTGGTGTGCGCTCGTACCGATAACAGCAGCGAAGGCCTGGTGACGCAAAAATGGCTTGAAAGGTCGCTCCTGAAGCATATGGACTTCGTAAAGCCGCCAGAAGGCTTTGTATTCGGTATAAGCTCAATACATGGAGCTCTCCGTATGGCTCGATATGTTGCGCCGCTCAGCGAAGGCATTCGGCCGGAGGGTTGGAAAACCGAGGAAGAGATCTCCCAAGGCCGCCTCAGTGCTGCGGACGGTATGCGGCAAGTATTTATAGCAGGAAGTATGGGGATAAGTGAAGCGTATCAGTTTGAGCCCGGCATAGTGTATGCCTACAGTGTCGACGAAGAAGCTCGCTGCAGGGTAGATAAGAACACCATGGTAGATATTTACCCGACAGACGAAGTGCTGCCGCGCATTGACGCCTTCGACAACCCCGTTATTTCAATGCCACCTCTTGTGCTGGCCTAAGTAATAGTAATAAACGCGAAAAACCGCCCTCTATTACGGGGGCGGTTTAAGGTATTCGGCCTACGTAGGCAGGCGAATGGTCTAGAAAAGAGAAGGGGCTAGGCGCGTACCTCCCGCGCGTTCGCATTCATTGCCTGCCCGTTAGATCTAGGACTTTTCAATGGATTACCCCCTTTCTGTTTTTCAAATTGTTAATGCCTATACTGTACCATCATATTTAATGAAGCAAAAGAGAATTTTCTTGCTTCTTGGGGCGCCTATCTGTTACACTACTTCCGCTAGAAAAGCTGCTAAGTAACGGTTTCGTTCAGTTCTAGGATCTATCAATAAGTACGTGTTATGAGGAGCAGCTAACTTGGTTCGCCACAGTTACCTCGGACATTAGGAGAGTAATAAATGGCAACCAAACTATTTGTCGGTTCGCTCGCATGGGCAACCACAGACGACAGCCTTAAAGAGTTTTTCAGCTCTGCCGGCACTGTTGTTTCGGCCAACGTTATCGTTGACCGGGAAACCAACCGTAGCAAAGGCTTCGGTTTTGTCGAAATGTCTTCCGAAGAGGAAGCCAAGAAAGCTGTTGAAGACCTCAACGGCAAAGAGCTCGACGGCCGCCCAATCGTGGTCAACGAAGCCCGCCCGCGCGAAGAACGTCCGCGCTACTAATTAAGCCGTACTGGCTTAATATTGCAAAGCTCCCTAGCAATAGGGAGCTTTTGCTATGCAGGAAAATACTGCCTCATGCAATAAATGCATGGCTGCGGACACTTATTGTGTCTTCGTACTGCTCGTGTTGCTGTTCGTAGGGCTTGAAGCGCTTGAACCCGATGAAGAAGACGAGCCGGAATTACTTGAGCTGGATGATGTATTGGAGCCAGAAGAAGATGAAGAACTCGAAGACTTTTTAGCCTTACTTTCATTCGGTTTGGCGAAATGCGGCCCGGCGTTTTGGCTCGTGCTCGTAGCTTGGTCAAGGGTATCATTGCTATTCTTGGTTGTATGGTAAACATACCAGCCGACACCAGCGATAATTGCAACAATAACTATTATAAGAATGATCTCAAGCGGGCTCATTCCGTCTTGGTTTTTATGTATTGAGGGCATAGTGATCCTTTTTATTTTGTTTATGCTTATTTTCACTCTAAGCCATCACTGGCCGGAAAGCAAGAAAACGTGTTCATAATTTTTTCGTAATTTTTCTTCTTGACCCCTGCACGGGTGAAGGTTAGTCTGGGAGGACGATGTCTAAACTAAGCAAGGCAACCAAGTTTGTGGCAAAAAAGCTCTCCTTCTCTGCGAAGCAGGAGAATGATTTGCACGCCGATGATGTTGTAGCGGCGCGCGGTTACGTCAGCGATTACTGGCAAAAGATCTTGCGCTTCCATCCGCAAGATGATGAAAGCCTTTTAGGATTGCCTAAACCGTATCTGGTGCCTTCGTACCGCGAAAAGACAGGGTTCGACTATAACGAACTTTATTATTGGGATAGTTATTTTATGGTCCAGGGCATGCTAGACCCGGATCACGAAGAGTTGGTAACGGGCATTCTGGAAGATTTGCTGCATCTCTTCAAGCGTTTTAAGGTCATCCCGAACGCATCGCGTACCTACTTAACCGGCCGTTCGCAGCCACCTTTTTTGACCTCATTCATCTTCGATGTGTACGAAACGTACAAAATGGATAAAAATTGGCTTAAAAAGACTATTGCCGTTGCCCAGAAAGAATATGAAATCGTATGGATGGGCGAGAAAAAACCCAACGAGCGGCGGGTTTACGAAGGGCTTAGCCGGTACTACGATTTTAACTATCTGCATGACCTCGCCGAAGCAGAGAGCGGCTGGGACATGACGCCGCGTTTTGACCGCCATGCACTCAATTTCTTGCCGGTTGACCTGAATGCCTTGTTGTATAAGTACGAAAAAGATTTTGCCAAAGCGGCGGAAATTCTCGGCGATAAAAAAGAAGTTAAGCGGTGGGAAAATGCTGCCGAAGAGCGAAAAATTATCATGAATAAGCTCATGTGGGACCGGATAAGGGGCTTGTACTATGACTTCAACTACGTAAAAGAGAAGCGGAGCAGCATCAATAGTCTGGCGGCATACTTTCCGATGTGGGCGGGTATGGTGAATGATACCCAGGCTGCGGCTTTGGTCCGTTCGCTCCGCCGCTTTGAAAACAAGGGCGGACTGGCTACTACGGATGCTTTACCGCTTGGCCAATTCGTGCTCGGCAGTATGCCGACGCAGTGGGCGTATCCGAACGGTTGGGCGCCTTTGCATCTAGTGGTTATCCAGGGGCTTGAGCGCTACGGTTACCATGAAGATGCGCGCCGTATTGCTATGAAGTGGCTAAAAACCAACTTACTCTGGTTCCAGCGCGACCATGTCTTTCTGGAGAAGTATAATGTCGTCTCCCCTGAAAAACCACCGCTTAAAGGGCTGTATCCAAGCCAGACAGGATTTGGCTGGACTAACGGCGTTTTTGAACGCTTTTGCCGCGATTACATAGACACCTAAAGCCAGACCGGAATGGTATAATACCACTGTTGATACGGGGGTATTATTATGGCAACTTTGCCAACCAAGCCGGCACTCGCCGACTATCAAGAACTTATACGTAAACTAGTGGTTGAGCGTGGCTACGATAAGGAAACGGTGCCGGAAGTATTAATGCTGCTTGTTGAGGAGGTCGGCGAACTTGCCAAGGCAATACGCAAAGTGAACGGCCAAGTTACGCACCAAGATTCCAAAGTCCATAATGTGGAAGAAGAATTAGCGGATGTGCTGTGGCTGGTTATTGATCTTGCGAACAGGCTAGGCATTGATCTCGATGCAGCTTTCCAAGCCAAAGAGGCTAAGAACCAAAAGAGGAAACGCCTAGCGTGAAACAACGATTTACTATATCCGCGGGGATTCCTGCGGACGAACTGTCCGCTTGGCTTGAAAAAGCGGCCCGTCAGCTTGGCACCTTTGATGACGGGCGGGTAAATTACAAACATGCTGACATCGCACCAATCATTTTATGTGTGGTAGCTTGCGCCGATGAGGTCTTGCTGCTTAAACGCGGCTTCGGGCTCGCAGACGCGGAAGGCATGTGGTCTGTCGTTACAGGATTTATCGATATAGCCAAACCTGTGAAGCAGCATGTTGCCCAAGAACTTGGCGAAGAGCTTGGTGTCGTCGTACACGAAACCAATATAAAGCTCGGCGAGTCTTATACTCTTCGCAATCCCCAGGAAAAGCGGCAGTATATTATATTTCCGTCACTTGTTGAATTTTCCGAGAAGCCAGACGTTATTCTTGATAGCGAGCATACCGATTTTACCTGGGTGCACCGGGACAGCCTCTCTGTGTACAATATCCTCGATGATCTGCCGTATGCCATCGATACGGCATTCAAATTAAAATAGCTCCAGAGGTGACAACAGAGGACGAAAACGGTACACTATACATCTATGAGCAATTACTACGTAACTACGTCTCTTCCCTATGTCAACGGCGACCCGCACTTGGGTCATGCCATGGAATTTGTCATGGCGGATGTGCTTGCCCGGTATGCCAGGCAGCGAGGCGATGCAGTCATATTCAGTACCGGCACGGATGAACATGGCGGTAAGATCGCCGAAAAAGCCGCTGAGCTTAAAATGACGCCGAAAGAACTTGCCGATGAAATGTCAGGGCGCTTCAGGGCGCTCGCTGAACGGCTCAATGTCAGCAATGACCGTTTTATCCGTACTACTGATGCCGGCCATGAACAGCGTGCACAGTTGATCTGGAAGGCGCTCAAAAAAGACATATACAAAGGCACCTACAGCGGCTGGTATTGTACCGGTGACGAAGCTTTTTTCAGCGAAGAAGAGGTTAAAGCGAATAATGGCATTTGCCCGAACCATAACCGCCCGTACGAAAAAATTGAGGAGAAAAATTACTTCTTCAAACTCAGCAACTACACAATCCCAATTCGTAAAAGCATTGAAACGGGTGACTTCACGATCGTTCCAGAGACCCGGCGCAATGAGATTCTGAGTATTCTCCAAGACGGGCTGACCGATATCAGCATTAGCCGGCCGAAAGACAAGATTGGCTGGGGCGTGCCGGTGCCGGGTGACAAGACCCAGGTAATGTACGTGTGGTTTGAAGCGCTCATGAACTACATTACTGTTCTCGGCTATCCTGAACATAAAGACTTCAAGTTATTCTGGCCCGCGAACGTACAAGTTATCGGCAAAGACATTGTACGGTTCCATGCGGCTATATGGCCGGCTATCTTGCTCGGGTTGGGGCTTGCACTGCCAAGAAAACTATACGTGCACGGCTTCATCAATGTCGATGGCCGAAAAATGAGCAAGAGCCTGGGGAATTACGTTTCTCCCGATGATGTCATCGATAAATATGGCACGGACGCCTTCCGCTATTACTTCCTGCGCCATATTCCCAGCTATAACGACGGTGATTTTTCTTGGGAGCACTTCGATGCTGCTTACAATAATGAGTTGGCAAATGAATTGGGCAACGCCGTGCAACGTACCGCCGCTATGATCAAGCAATACCAAGACGGCTTGATCGGTGATACGCCAGCCGCTGAACATGATACTGCGCCATATGAGCGGGCGATCGAAGCTTGCCGCTTTGATGAAGCTCTCGCCGAAGTCTGGCAGCAAGTACGCGGGTTAAACCAGTACATCGAAGAGGAAAAGCCCTGGGAAATAGCTAAAGACGAAAATGACGCGGACCACCTGCGTGAAGTCTTGGCATACCAAGTCGGCGCGTTACTGGAAATCGCCCAGCTTTTAGAGCCGTTCTTGCCCGATACCGCCGCTAAGATCCAGGCCATTTTCATGGACGGGGTCGTACGCCCGATCAAGGGAACTTTGTTTCCCAAGCAAGATGCCAAGACGTCTCCTAAGCAATAAGGCAGCAGCATGAAAGTAGCTATCGTCACGTGTTCGCCGCGAAATGATTATCCGAGGGCTCTGAGTTTACGGTCTGCCTTCGCGGCTTGCCCGGATGTGCAGCTGAAAATAATCCGTAACAACCATACGAACCGACTTCGTTACCCAGAAGTTATGCTCAAAATCCTCAAGGCTCGGTTATTCGACCGGCCTGACGCCTATGTGCTTACTTTTCGCGGCTATGAAATGATGTTGTACACGCGGTTAACATTCGTTCGAAAACCGATTGTTTTCGATGAATTCATTAACCATGCTGAATGGTTGGTTGAGCAGAGATACCTGAAAGCGGGCACGTTGCTATATAGAATTTTTCGAAGATGGAACGCGTGGGTAGTGAAACGATGCCGCTTTATCTTGGCCGATACCGATGCGCATGCAAAATATTCAGCAACACTTAACATGTTAAGTGTTGACCGATACCGAACTATCCCGGTATGCGCGGAAGAAGATATTTTTAAGCCACTCACACCAACGGGGCCTCAAGAAGCAGAGCCCTTTACCGTTTTGTATTATGGGCATATGGTGGCTCTGCATGGCCTCGAATACGTGCTGCAAGCTGCGGCGCTACTCAAAGACCGGCGAGATATTCATTTTCGTTTGGTGGGAGGTAAGAAAGCCGGCCAGGTCGCGAATGCTTGCGCCGAAGCGGCGAAAGCCGGAGCGCATGTCACGCATGAAACGTGGCTTCCGTTCGAAGAGTTGCCAGAGGCTATCCGCAGTGCTGGTTTAACCCTCGGCGGGCCATTCGGAAATACTTTGCAAGCGGGTTTTGTCATTACCGGAAAAACTTACCAAGCGCTTGCTTGCGGCGCGCCGGTATTGATTGGCAAGAACGAAGTAAACGAAGGCTTTACTGATAAGAAGAATTGCCTTATGGTGCCACAGGCTGATCCTGAGGCGCTCGCCCAAGCGATTACGTGGGCAGCAAACCATCCGAAAGAACTTACCGGCATTGGGCGCGCCGGTCGAAAGCTCTACGAAAATCATTTCTCGCAGATGACCGTCAATAAATTAGTCGCAGAGATCGCGGAGGAATTAAAGTGGAATTAGTAGACACGCATTGCCATATACAGTCGGCCGGTACAGAGGGCGGTGAACGCATAACACGGGAAAAATGGGGCAAAGTCCCCGGTTTGACCGGCGATAAGATGATAGCCGATGCGGCTAAGGATGGTGTGACCCGCTTACTTTGCGTAGGTTGCGATGGCGAAGACAGCCGCTTGGCCATTGATTTCGTGAAAAACCGGGAAAAATGCTGGGCTACTGTCGGCATCCACCCCCATGAAGCGCAACATTATACTGGGCAAGAAGCAAAGTTAGCGGCTTTTGCTTCGCTGGCGTCAGAACCAAAAGTGGTTGCCATCGGCGAGTGTGGCCTGGATTATTACTATGAGCATTCGCCTAAAGAAGCCCAGTTAGAGTTGTTGCGGTTCCAGATAGAATTGGCACTGAAACATGATTTACCGCTCATTTTCCACGTTCGCGAAGCATTCGATGATTTTTGGCCGATTTTTGATACCTACACGGGGGTCCGCGGCGTTTTGCATAGTTTTACGGATACAGCCGAGAATTTGGAGCGCGCCATGGAGCGAAATTTGTATGTCGGGGTAAATGGTATTGCTACCTTCGCCAAAAATCCGAAACAATTAGATGTATACCGCTCGATCCCGCTACAAAAATTACTACTGGAAACAGATGCCCCCTTCTTGACACCTACCCCTTATCGTGGTAGTATTAACGAGCCAAGAAGAGTGAGGCGTATTGCAGAGTTTGTGTCTGAAATCAGAGGTGAATCCCTGGAACAGATAGCACAAGCGACGACAGTTAACGCCCAAAAACTCTTCGCTATAACGTAAAGAGAGCATATGTCAGTAACAGGGAGAGACAAGTCAAAAGACCGAATATCTGAGCGGGGCCAAATAAATGCCCGCATCGGCCGCGTGAGCTTTGCCAAATCGATGGTACATACGGCTACACACGCCCGTTTTCCTGAAATTGATTTTAATCTACCTGTAAAACCGGCAGTCACAGAGACTGCTCAGGCATCCGTTGCGGAATATCAAACGCCGCAGGCCGTTACTGGCGCGAGTGCTGTTTCTCATGCTATGGCAATGGCCCAGGAGCAGTTCCGTAGTGAAGCAGGGCGCAGTGTAGAGCGCGCTATTGCCGAGCCTGGCCCGGTAAATCCTGTTGCAGCGCCTGTACAGGCTGAAGCGAAGGCTAACGACACCCTGTCGCCGGAACAGATCCAATATATTAGTGATGCCCAGCACTTAGTCGAGAGGGCTTTCAATGAACCTGCTGCCTAAAATTTTTCCGCGTAGCGAGGAAGACCGTGAAGCTGAGCTGGAGCGGGAATTGCTTCGTATCGAATCTAAAATAGGCGGCCAATTATTCGGCCCTGTTCCTAAAGGCCACCGCCGCGAGTTTTTCTGTTTGGATGAATATACCTGGATATGGCATGAAGAGTGGATGGAAAACGGCAAGCGAAAAGTTGTAACTACCCGGTATGAGGTACGGCCGAATGACATTCTGAAAATTCAAGATGGCCAGGTCTACCAGCATCTTTCAGAAAATGAGGCCCGGAATTTCTACCGTGCCGTCGGCCTGTATAGCGATCACGTGATTGCCGAATACAACCGCATGCTGCAAACGGCTTAAGGCGCCGCTCCTTAAAGGGCACGTATAATTATTGTTATGCCGACAAAGAAAACGCCCATCTATCTGGATTATGCGGCCGCGACGCCGCTGGATCCTGTAGTTCTAGCCGCAATGGAGCCATATTACGCCGACTATTTCTATAATCCTTCGGCGGCGTACGCGGCCGCCCAAAACGTCCGTAAAGCGCTAGAAACTGCCCGTGCAGATGCCGCACACTGGCTGGGCGCCAAACCGAGCGAAATTATATTTACGGCAGGGGGTACGGAATCTACAAATCTGGCTATCCATGGAGTGATGCGCAAGTATCCGAAGGGCAACGTGATAGTCTCTGCCATTGAGCACGATGCGGTGCTTATGCCGGCTCAGGCATACGATTGCCGAATTGTTTCAGTGCAAGCTGATGGCAGGATCGACCTGAAAGACTTGCAGGCCAAGATAGACGACCAAACAACCCTTGTGAGTATCGGCTATGCGAACAATGAAATTGGTGTTGTCCAGCCGATCCGGGAAATCAGCCGGTTAATTTCGGAAATTCGCCGAAAGCGCCAACAAGCAGGTAATACTACGCCGATCTATTTTCATACCGATGCCTGCCAGGCCGCAAATTATCTCGACCTGCACGTAGCGCGCCTCGGGGTAGACCTTATGTCGCTCGACGGCAGCAAAATTTATGGGCCTAAGCAAACCGGCTGTTTGTATGTTCGCGCTGGCACGGTGCTAGAGCCGCTTATAAGCGGCGGTCACCAAGAATTCGGCTTACGGAGTGGCACGGAGAACGTTGCCGGGGACATCGGATTTGCAAAGGCTCTCGGGCTTGCCCAAGCTATGCGAAAAGAAGAATCGGAGCGGTTGCAAAAATTGCAGACGGATTTCGTGAAGCGGCTTGAAGCATCCATTCCACACGTGGTGATTAACGGTTCAAAAAAATACCGGCTGCCAAATAACGTGCATGTGACGATTCCTGGCCAGGACAACGAGCGGTTGTTGTTCGAGCTTGATGAAGCTGGCGTGCAAGCCGCCGCGGGCTCGGCATGCAATGCGTCTGACACGGAGGCTTCGCACGTCCTCAAAGCACTCGGTTTGAGCGAATCGACGGCGCGGGCGAGTCTCCGCTTTGCTATGGGCCGCGGTACTACGTCTGATATGATAAGCCGCACCATGCAATTGCTCCAGGCGGCCATACAAGAAAAAGGCGTTTCTTAAAGAAAGAGATTCTCTCTTGT
The DNA here is from genome assembly GCA_035546975.1 of Saccharimonadales bacterium (SeqCode). Taxonomy (GTDB): domain Bacteria; phylum Patescibacteriota; class Saccharimonadia; order Saccharimonadales; family UBA4665; genus JARIHC01. The sequence continues at coordinate 12,399 of DASZVS010000009.1, read as the reverse complement.
TTTATTACGCTAACGTTTGAGGTATAATTACGCTGTAATAACGCAAATACGTGATCCATGGTGGGTAAACAAACATGACAATCTGGTGGCTCGTCCTAATCCTGGCATTTCTTGGTAGTGCAGGAATTGCTTTTATCTGGTTAGCGGTGCGCATCGGAAAGCAAGGCGGTGGTGCTAAGAACACTAAAAACACTCCTGATTCTTGGGAAGAGGCTGCGCAGGATGACGTTGAGCATATCTTTAACGATGAATTCCGCCAGGAGCTTCGTAACCGCGGCCGACTGCACTTCGAAAAAATAATTGGCGAAAATGCTATGTTCTTGCAGCAGGACTTACGCTTAACGACCTCCCAGCTTAATGAGTACATGAAGGATGAGATCACGCAGAAGCTCAAAGAAGAGTTTGATAAGTATGAACAGTCCATTATGGACGCCAAAGAACTGGCAATCCAATCCCTACAGAAAACCAATGATGCGATTGATGAGCAGCGCCGTGTACTAGGCGAACAAGTAAGCAAAGAGCTGGACGCTGAAAAAGCCCAGTTGATAGAACACTTTCAAGCCAATATGGCTGAAATCATCAACCACTACATCATGGCGGCCATCGGCGATCAAATCGACCTGAATGATCAGCTTGAATATATCTTGGCTGATCTAGAAGCAAACAAAAAAGCAATCGTTGAGGATATTCACAGTGGCGCATAAAAAGACTGACGAGCCACCGAAAACAGCCGGCCAATTGCCTGTAGCTGTGGCCAGCCCAGCAGACGTCGGCCGTTTGATCCAGGAGCTTGAGGCTTTGGATACGACCCTGCTCGAACTTGAACTCAGGCAGCCCGGACAAGATGTCCATTTACCGCGCACCAGCCGCTTGCTCGGTCAAATAGTAGAGCTTAATAAGCTGAACTTGCTGCACAAAAACGACCGGCAGCGGCTACTTCGCTTCTTGGTTACGGTCAAAGACCGGGCACCGGTACTGCACATGAGTTTTAGTAGCGACCCGTCGCCGGCCTTTATGGAAAAACTGGTATCATGGCTCCGCAAAGAGATCCATACTCAAGTGCTGGTGACTGTCGGGCTTCAGCCGACTATAGGCGCTGGCTGTATTGTGAGGAGTACAAACCGCTATTTTGACTTTTCGCTCAGGCAAGATTTTGTCCGCAAGCAAAATATCTTGTTTGACGCCTTGACGCCTAAAGCGAAAGAGGCGGTTACGCCATGAGCAATAACGCTCATTTCGAAAAACTTGTGAAAGCCGGCAGTCCGGTCGGGGAAGTCATCGGCGTTGAGCGCTTTTTGGTTAAAGTCCGGGGGTTGCAACCGTGTAATGTCCACGCGCTTATTATGTTTGATGATGGCAGCAAGGGCTTTGTCCATCAGGTGCTTGCTGACTACGTGTTGGTTTTCAGTTTAGGCGCCGACGAGCTCCGGGTTGGCATGGTGGCTGTCGTGCAGCATCAGGAATTGGTGTGTAAGGTCGGCAAAGATTTTGTCGGCAGGGTAGTATCCGTTACCGGCGATCCCTTGGATGGTAAAGGGCCAATTGCTGCTGACGGCGTCTGGCCAGTTTTCAATAACGCGCCGCCGCTGTATGCCCGTCGCGTGCTTGAGGAACAACTGGAAAGCGGCGTTACGGCAGTAGATTCTCTTTTCCCGCTTGTCCGCGGCCAGCGTATGGCATTGCTGGGAGACAGCAAGTCCGGTAAGAGCAGCCTGGTAACCCAAATGACGATCAACCAAAAAAACACTGATCAGATTGTCGTGTATTGTTTGATCGCAAAGCGCCGCAGCGACATTGATACCTTGCTGACACGTTTGCAGGAAAACGGTGGTATGGAAAAGGCTATCGTCGTAGTTTCAACGATGTTCGAGTCATTGGTGATGAGTTATCTTGCCCCATATGTTGCATGTTCGATGGCTGAATATCTGTGGCAAAAGTGCGACCAGGACGCAATTGTTATCTACGATGACCTGACGAGCCATGCGCATGTCTACCGCGAAGTTTCTTTGCTAGCCGGCGCAAGCCCCGGCCGCGATTCGTATCCCGGCGATATGTTCTATGTCCATTCCAGCCTTTTGGAAAGAGCCGGCCGCCTGGATAAAAGCGGCAAGTGTTTAACCTGCATACCGGTTGTCCACGTTGCCAACAGCGACATTACCGCCTATCTGCCGACAAACATAATGTCAATCACTGATGGCCAGTGGGTTCTCGATATGGACACTTTCCGGGCAGGTATACGCCCTGCGCTGAGCATAGGCTTGAGTGTTACGCGCGCAGGCGGCGTAGGGCATAATAAACGCCAAAAAGACCTTGCCGCCAAGACGCTTAAGGTACTGGCTGATTACCGCCAAGCTGAAGAGTTTTCGCATTTTGGCGCTGAATTGGGTGCCGAAGCCCAGCAGGCGCTTGTTACGGGCAAACGCCTTAATATGATGCTTACCCAAGGCTCTTCTGAAACGTTTTCGCTCATGAGCCAGCAGCTCATGCTTGATCTTATCTTACGTTTAGGGCCCGGCGAAGAAGTCGATATCCAGGCTTTGAAGGCTAACGTGCCCGCCATTGCCGCCAAGGTGACTAGCGATGATCTATACGAACAATCTCTTGCTGAATTAAAGACCAAATGTATGATTTCGCTTACGCCAATCGTCAAAGCCGCTCCGCCCAAGCCGGCAGCCCCGGCTCCAGCCGAAGCGCCAAAGCAAGAACCGGGCAAAGACGAACATGAAAAACCGCATGATCCGAAGGATAAGCGCAAGGGGTTCCGGCGCTTAACGGGGGCTAAAAAATGAGGCGCCCCCAGGAGATAGCTCGAGATGAGCAAGCTATGACAACCTTGGTGCAGCTGACTAGTAGTTTCGAAGGCATTGCCAGTATGCGGATAGCGCAAATTAAAAACCAGGTGATCCAGTCAACAAACTTTTTTAATACGCTGTGGGGCATATATTCGCAAATTCATGTGGATACGCCGTTTCAATTCGGCCGGGGCTCCGCCGGTGCGCACGTTATCGATAAAGACCTCTACATAATTATTACCGCGGAAGGCGGTTTTAGCGGCGATATCGACCAAAAATTAGTGGAGTTTATGCTGCAAAGTTACGATCCTGCCAAAATGGATATTATCGTTGTGGGCGGCCATGGGGCTACCCAGCTTGCCCAGCGCGAAATTCCATATAAGAAATATTTCAAAATGCCCAGTAAAGACCGCAACATCAATGTAACGCCTATTATTCAGCAGGTCCAGCAATACCGTTCCACGACAATCTTTTACCAAGAGTATAAGTCTCTGATGGTCCAAGAAGTGAAAAATATTGAACTCTCAACAGCCGTGAAAGAGCGCGGCGACAGCAGTGAACGGGCTGAAGATACTATTAACGAGCGGACCTATATTTTTGAACCGAGCGCGTATGCGGTTGCAGCGCACTTGGAGCGTTCCATGATGCAGATTGCAATCAGCCAATTGATACTGGAATCTAAATTGGCCCAGTACGCTTCCCGGTTCCGGGCTATGAGCGTATCGCATGAACGCGCCGATGACATGAAAAAAGAACTGCACCTCGCATACAATAAGGCGCGGCGCGGCGTGAAGGACGAGCGGCTCAAAGAGATCATTAATGGGCTCAAAAAGTCCAAAGCAGGAGCGAGGGCTTAGGTTATGGCAGGCGTTCTTGTCAGCGTAAAAGATTTTGTGGTGCATGCCCGTTTCGACGACGACCCGCCGGAGACGAATGAGTTGATAGTGGTTCAGAATGGCCACGGCACCCAGTTACTAGTTGATCATTTGGAGCCGGGCGGAGACACCATTTGCCTGAATGTACGCGGCGACCTTCGCCTAACAAAAGGCATGACAGTTGAACGTTCGCATAAAAGTATTGAAGTACCGACAGGCGATGTAACAATCGGCCGCATACTGAATGCGCTCGGCGACCCCCTAGACAGCCAAGAGCCGCTTACCAGCCCGGATGTGCGGTATAAAAATATTCTGCAAGTGCCGGCCCGGACGACTAACTTCAGTGGCTCCCAACCCGAAATTTTGGAAACCGGCATTAAAGTAATCGACTTTTTCACACCGTTTGTGAAAGGGCGGAAAATTGGCATTATCGGTGGCGCCGGCGTCGGCAAAACGGTTTTGACCATGGAGCTCATTAACAATATTGCCCAAAGCGGCGGCGGGCTATCGCTGTTTGCAGGTATTGGCGAACGCATCCGCGAAGGCCATGAGCTATACGTTACGCTTAAAGAAAACGATCTGCTGCAGAATACGTGCATGTTCTTTGCGCAAATGAATGAAAACCCTGTGCAACGTTCTCTCGTAGGATTATCAGCGGCTACAGTTGCTGAGTCTTTCCGTGATGAGCAAAAGAAAGACATCCTGTTTTTCGCCGATAACATGTACCGCTACGTCCAGGCCCGCAACGAACTTGCGACGATTATGGACGAAGTACCGAGTGAAGGCGGCTACGAGCCTACTATTTTTTCGGACGTAAAAATCCTGCAGGACCGCTTGAGCTCTAATGAGAACGGATCTATCACCTCAGTCCAGACGATCTATGTACCGGCCGATGATGTCAGCGATCCGGCGGTGCAGTTTATCCAGCATGAGATGGATTCCGTTATCGTGCTGTCGCGCAAGATAGCCGAGCAAGGTATCCGCCCTGCAGTCGACCTCAACCTTACCACCTCATCCTTGCTTACTCCCGAGATAGTCGGCGAGCGCCATTACTTGCTAAGCGTGCAAGTCCAGGCCTTACTGCAAAAGTATGAGTCGCTCAAAGGCATTATTGCCATTATCGGCGAGAATGAATTAAGCCCGGCCGACCGTGCGGACTATGCTAAGGCAAAACGGCTTATAGAGAACTTTACCCAGCACATGCATGTCATGACGAAGCAGAATGGTATTCCGGGCGAATTCTTCTCGCGGGAAGAGACGCTTAAAAGCATTGAGGAGATTGTCGTATGAATCCGCCGGATGACCAGCAGTCGGTGCAATCGGCTGCGGTTGACCAGCAGCAAGCTTTCGATACCCAAGACACTAAGCCCGTAAGCCGTACTGAAAAAGAAACGCGCCGGGCAGCAAGCGATTTTGATAGGTCTACCAAAGAAGCTAATCTCAGTATGCACGTTAAGGTTTATTCTCCTTTTCGTGATTACTATGATGGGCAGGCTGTCAGTATCTCCGCTCAAAATGCTACCGGGCCCTTCGATATATTGCCGCGCCACCATAATTTTATATCGCTGCTTAATGCCTGCGAGCTTATTATCAGGACCACAGGGCAGGGCGAGCAAAAAATCGTTATTTCCGGCGGCATCATGCATGTCAAAGCCGATGAAGTCATTGTCTTTCTTGATGTCTAGCGTACCCCTGTTATTTTTGATAAAATAGATAGGATATGGGCAAAAAAGTATACGTCGGCATGTCCGGCGGCGTCGATTCGTCTGTTACGGCCGCGCTTTTGAAAGAGCGGGGATATGACGTTACTGGTGTGTACATGAAAAATTGGAGCCAGGATCTGCCTGGTTTTGTTTGCCCATGGAAAGAAGATTATCAGGACGCAAAACGTGTTGCTGTACAGCTTAATATCCCGTTCAAAATGTATGATTTTGAGAAAGAGTACCGCCAAAAAGTTGTTGACTATATGGTGCGGGAGTACAAAGCCGGCCGTACGCCAAACCCCGACATTATGTGCAACCAAGAGGTAAAATTCGGGCTGTTCTTAGAGACTGCACTTGAAGACGGCGCTGATTTGATTGCGACTGGGCATTATGCCCGGATTAGGGACGGCCAGCTACTTACAGGGATTGATAAAAATAAAGACCAAACATACTTTTTGTACCGCGTAACAGAAGATGCGCTTTCCCGAAGCCTTATGCCGATTGGCGAAATGGAAAAACCGGAGGTGCGTAAACTGGCCAAGAAGTTAGGGCTTGCGACGGCAGAGAAAAAAGACAGCCAGGGAATTTGTTTTGTCGGCAAAGTCGGCATCAAAGAATTTTTGCTGCATGAACTCGGCCCGCAGCCGCCCGGCCCGATTATCGATCAAGACGGTCGGGAAATCGGCGAGCACGACGGCGCAATTTTCTACACTATCGGCCAGCGGCACGGCCTGAATGTCGGCGGTGGCTTGCCGTATTACGTCAGCCGCAAAGACATGAAAACGAACACGGTTTATGTAACCACGAATCTGGCCGATGCTGATTTGTGGGTCAAGGAAATCCAGTTGCAAGACGTGCATTGGATCAATGAAAAGCCGAATGAATCAAAAGAATACTGCGTGCGATTGCGCTACCGCGGACCACTGGTACCATGCCGGCTGCAGGGAGATATGATTGTTCTCAATGAAGAGCAGCGCGGCGTCGCTGCCGGCCAGTCGGCCGTTATATATGACCGCGAGAAGGTTTTAGGCGGCGGGATTATTAGCTAGCTTTCCGGCCGGGAAAGGGATGACATTATCTGGCTCCGCGCTAATAGCCGATAACTCTGTAAATAGCGCATCGATTCTATCATCCGTGAATGTGAGATCGCCCAGATAATCTGCTACCCGCGCTTTTGTATCTTCTGGATGTTCGCCGTCATTCTTTCCCTCTAAGAGAAGGCTTGCAATTACACTAATGCCTTCGCACGCTTCTCTGCGTTCTTGCAGTATTTCAGCCAGTTCGGCGCTTATTTCTTGCCGTTTTTGCTCAGCCGTATCCGGCTGGAGATCAGGTTTTGAAGCCGGCTCTTGCCGCCTCAAAAAGTTCATATCTTAAACATTACAACCATAAGCGTAAAGAAGCAATACTAGGGGGTGTATCTACACCCCAGTTCTGGTACAATTTAACAGATATGACAGCACAGGAAATCCGAAAAGCTTATTTAGATTTTTTTAAAAAACGCGGGCACGCGATTATTCCCCGTGCGCAGCTCGTGCCGCTGAATGACCCGTCCACGCTATTTACTGGCTCCGGTATGCAGCCGATGATTCCCTATTTGCTTGGCGAAGACCATCCCGAAGGCGTGCGTCTGGCGGATAGCCAAGTTTGCTTGCGCGCCCAGGATATCGATGACGTTGGCGACGACAAGCACACCACTATCTTCGAAATGCTTGGCAACTGGAGCCTCGGCGATTATTTCAAAACCGAACAGATTGCCTGGATTGCGGAATTTCTGTTTGACGTAGTCGGCCTGGACCCGCAAAAAGTCTACATTTCGTGCTACATTGGCAACAAAAAATACAATATCCCGCGCGACGAAGAAGCGATCAGGCTATGGCAAGCGGAGTTTGAAAAGCGTAACGTTGAAGCAAAAGTCGTGGAACTGGGCGCAGCCGAGAACGGCGATAAACTTGGCATGCAGGGCGGCCGAATATTTTTGTATGACGGCAAAGAAAACTGGTGGAGCCGTAACGGCGACGAAGACGGAACGCTCGTTGGTGACCCGTGCGGCCCGGATTCTGAAATGTTTTATGATTTCGGTGAAGAATTCCACGACGAAGAAAAATGGGGCAAACCGCATCCGGCTAGCGATTCACCGCGTTTCTTTGAAATCGGCAATAACGTCTTTATGGGTTACAAAAAGGTTGCCGAAGGCACGTTTGAGCCATTGGCCGCGCCAAACATCGACCATGGTTCCGGCCTAGAGCGGATTGCCGCCGCCAGCCTCGGCAGCCCTGATGTTTTCCAGATCAGCCTAATGAAGCCGATTATTCAGAAGCTCGAAGCAATTTCCGGCAAAAATTACGAGAGCCATACCGAAAGCATGCGCGTGATTACCGACCATCTCCGTGCAGCCACTTTCCTGGCTGTCGACGGCGTAAAACCGAGCAATAAAGAGCAGGGCTATGTCATGCGCCGGCTGCTGCGCCGGGCTATTCGCTTCGCGTTTGAGCTTGGCGTGGAGCAGAACTTCCTCGAGCAAGTTGTGCCTGTAATTGCAGATTTATACAAGGATGATTTTCCAGAAGTTGCCGCCAAACGCAATGAGGTCATTGAAACGCTCGTGAAAGAAGAAAAAGTTTTCCGCCAAACGTTGCGCAAAGGTTTACAGCAATTCGAAAGATGGACGCGCCCCTTCACTATAGGCGTGTCTGTGATTGGAGGTGAAGATACAATTGGTGGCTCAGTTAAAAAGGATATAAATGAGGTTAATGGCGAACTAATCTTTAAGCTTTACGACACCTACGGCTTCCCGGTTGAGCTCACTAAAGAAGAGGCGTTCAAACGAGATATTCCATTAGCTAAAAACGCTGACGAGGAGTTTAACCAGTTAATGGAAGAGCAGCGAAAACGAAGCCAAACAGCCGGTAAGGGCGTGTTCAAAGGCGGCTTGGGCGGCCAGACTTTGCAGCACAAAAAATATCACACCGCTACGCACTTGCTGCAATCTGCACTAAGAGAAATTTTCGGGCCCGAACTCCGCCAACACGGCAGCAATATCACCGAGGAACGGCTCAGATTCGACTTCAATCTCGACCGCAAAATGACACCGGAAGAAATCAGCAAGGCTGAAGATTTGGTGAATAAATGGATCGATGAAGACCTGCCCGTTTCATTCAAAGAATATCCGACCCAGGAAGCGCTAGATATGGGCGCCATCGGCCCGTTCGGCGAGCGCTATGGTGATACGGTTAAGGTGTACCAAATGGGCGAAGGTGATCATATCGCAAGCTTGGAAATTTGCGGCGGCCCGCACGTCGATCATACCGGCCAGCTGAGCGAAGGCGGTAAACGTTTCAAAATCACTAAAGAAGAAGCTAGCTCGGCTGGCATCCGACGCATCAAAGCCGTATTGGCATAAAAAGCTAAACGAACTCGCTCTTGTATTCTTTGATCCTTGTATCGAGGACTTTCTTGTAAACCTCAGGCTTATCGGGAGCATTCCCGTTTGATGCTTTCGTATACATCATAAACGCCCAAGCTATGTCCCCTATTTTTGTAACATTACGCCTTTTGAAAATAATACTTTTGAAATGATCCAGCTCTAGCCCTTGTTTTTTAGCTACATATTCTAATACGTCGTCTCGAAGCTCATTCATCAGGGGTACATCATTCATGATATAAGAAAGCTCGTAGTCTTGTCCGTTTTCAGCATATTTGAAAAATCCGGCAAGTTCCCAATCAATAAAGGTTACGCTAAGGTCCGGCCCGATCAGCGTATTCTCACCATTGGGATCCCCGTGCTCAAAATATAGATTTTTTGGGATGGGATTTGGGCGCTTAAATCCGTCAATTTGCTTTTCTATCCATGCTGCTTGGGCATCCTCAGGCGCGGAATCTTTATACGGATAGAAAGTGTTGATTACATATTTATCCCATCCGCTAGCATCGTTCATGGCGGCGGGCATCTCTAAACCGAAGGCCTTCAGTGCTTGCTCGACATCCTTTGGGTGAATAGTTTGCAGCGCCATGAGCGCGTCTGCCACGTTTATAGCGATGGTTTTCTTATCTTCATTAGAGACGTCGCGCAATTTGTTTAGCGCCTTGCCCTGAACCTTTGTAAGTAAGAGGGTTTTTCCGTCGCTGCTCAGGTAAATTGGCTTAGGGGCATGGCGGTATTTTTTGTTTTCGAGACATTTCAAAACGGCATATTGGTAGGTGTAGTCCGCGCTGCTACCCGCGCCTTTTTTCTGTTCTAGCAATACATATGCACCCGATGAAGTCCTCACTTCGTAAGCGTGGGATACGTAACCACTACCCAACCAGGAAAAGGACTCAAGTTTTCCGATGTCCAGCATATCGATGAGATGTTTAATTTTATCGTGCATATATAGGTAATATAGCAAATATAATCCTTATGCTTGATACTTACAGTTATGAACAGGAGTAATTTTTTCAGCGCTTCCTCAGTTACCACTGTGGTAAAATAATGCATATGCTTCAGAAGTTGAAAAGCGTTAGTGCAAAAGCGGCTCAGAAAGCCGCCGAAAAAGCTAAAGCGGGCGCATCTAGAGCTTCTACCGCCGCCCGCGAAAGAACGGCCAAGGGCGGCAATAGCGGCGACCAGTATCTGGTAGCCCTGGATGTCGGTACGGAATTCGTGAAAGCCCTAATCGGCCAAATCCACGAAGATGGTACCGTTGAAATCATTGGCGTTGGGCGGCAGCACCAAGCCTTAACCGACATGCAGGCCGGCGCCATTGCCGACATCGCCGCCGTTGTTGAGAACTGCGATAAAGCCCTGAACCAGGCTGAAGGAGAAGCGAATGTCAGCGTCCGCACCGCCATCATAGGTATTGCGGGCGAACTGGTAAAGGGCACTACTACCACTGTCCGTGTGGCGCGGCGGCATCCTACCAAGCCGCTCGATATCAGTGAAATGGAAAAGATAATCAACCTAGTGCAAGAGCGCGCCCAGGCAAGAGCCAAACAAGAACTGGCCTGGGAACTCGGCGGCAAAGAAGTAGAAGTCCGCTTGGTGAACAGCGCGTTGGTGAGTATCGAGATTGACGGCTATCCGGTCACGAACCCTATCGGGTTCCAGGGTAAAGACGTCGTCGTGCAGCTGTATACGGCCTTTGCGCCGATGATTCATATTGGCGCGCTCGAAAAAACCGCCCAAGAACTCGACCTCGATCTATTGGCGGTAGCTGCAGAACCGTTTGCTGTGTCGCGCGCTGTAATTGGCAATAATCCGAACCAGAACTTGAGCGCTATTCTTATGGATGTCGGCGGCGGCACGACTGATATCGCCGTTATCAATGAAGGCGGTGTGCAAGGTACCAAGATGTTCGGTATTGGCGGCCGCGCCTATACGCATGCCGTGGAGCGTGATCTTTCCGTGCCGTTTGAGCAGGCCGAAGAGCTGAAAGTCGGCCTGAGCACCAATAAAGTCCCGGTCCAGAAACGCCCGGCCGTAGAATCGGCGCTCGGTAAGACAGCAGATACATGGATTGGCGGCATAGAGCTGGCGCTCAGCGAATTTACCAAGCTCGATCACCTGCCGCACCGCATGTTTCTCTGCGGCGGCGGCTCTTCGCTCGACATTCTTATGGACCGGCTTCAGACTGATTGGTATAAGAATTTGCCGTTTACCCGCAAGCCGAGCGTACACCACATCCGGCCCGACCAAGTTTCCGGTATTCGTGACTTAACCGGCGATGTAACTGACCACACGTTCATTACTGCCATGGGCCTGCTCCGCGTCGGCATGGATACCATGCAGTTTAATGAAGGCGGCGGGTCAATCCGTGACAGAATTGATAGAATGTTAAGCGTATAAGTAGAACCGATATGGCAAACAACAGCAAAGACACCATCTACGTAGACATCGACGACGAAATCACCGGCATCATAGATAAGGTGCGCGGCAGTTCCGGCAAGGTCGTGGCATTGGTTTTGCCGAAACGCGCCGGCGTTTTCCAAAGCGTTGTAAATATGAAACTGCTAAAGCGGGCAGCTGATAGCGCAGACAAGAACCTCGTCCTCATTACCTCCGAAGCCGGGCTTATGCCGCTGGCCGGAGCTGCCGGCATTCATGTGGCAAAAACCCTTACCAGCAAGCCTGAAATACCCACGGCGCCGCAGCTCGAAACCGCTGCCGAGGAAGCTATTAATGAAAGCGGTGAAATCACCAAGGATTCAGCAGGTGACCAACCAGTCGGCCAGCTCGCAGGGCCGCCACCACCGCAAAATGGCGTCGAAACGGTTGAACTTGATGATGACGAACCGGCTGAAGATGCTGCCAAAGCCGCATCTCCGTCCAAAAAGCCTACTCGCGCCGGTGCGGCGGCGGCTGGAGCAGGGGCTGCCAAAGCTGCAAAAGACAAAGGCAAAGAGGGCGGCAGCAAGTTCAAGATTCCCAATTTCGGCAAATTCCGCAAACGGCTCATTTTCGGCGGAATTATTTTGGTATTGCTCATTATCGGCATTATCCTTTGCCTGATCATTCTGCCAAAAGCCACTATCAGCATTAAGACCGATGCCACCAATGTGCCAGTTAACCTCGATTTCAACTTATCAACCGCTGAAACCCAGGCCGACACGAATTCCGATACGCCTACTTTGCCCGCTAAAACGGCCACCGTGCAGAAGACATATTCCCAGCAAGTCCCGACTACCGGCCAGAAAAACCACGGTAATAAAGCCAGCGGCAGTGTTACAATGACCGCTCAAGAGTGCGGAGGCTCTCAATTTCCTGATGATGTGCCAGCGGGAACAGGCTTAACTGCCAATGGCAACACCTTTATCACTCAGCAAGATACAACTTTCAGCACGAGCGGTGATAATAACAAGCACGGCTGCATAACTTACCAAGCTAGCAGCCAGACGCCCATTGCCGCGCAAGCAGGTGGCTCTAGCTACAACACACCTGGCGGTAGCTCATTTGCTGTGGCGGGCCGCTCCGATATAAGCTCGACGGGATCAGCAAGCGGGGGCACCGACAACATCGTTCTGGTCGTCAACCAAAACGACATAAATAACGCC
>DASZVS010000008.1:0-25676 GCA_035546975.1 Saccharimonadales bacterium (SeqCode) | reverse complement strand
AAGGAGATGAGTTTGGGCAAGCAGCAAAGACTAGTATTGGTAGTAACCATTTTGGCCTCTTTTGTGTCGTTCTTGGATGGCTCGATTGTAAACGTCGCATTGCCGGCAATCCAGCATGACTTGGGCGGCGGGTTATCCGCCCAGCAATGGGTAGTAGATGCTTATCTATTGACGCTCGGTTCTTTTATTCTGATTGCCGGATCTTTATCGGATTTACTAGGGCGCAAAAGGATTTTGACGCTCGGCTTACTCGGGTTCGGTGCGGCTTCGCTGCTGTGCGCCGTGGCCCCGAGCAGCACAGCTTTAATTATCTTCCGGGCCTTGCAGGGAGTAGCCGGAGCTTTATTGGTGCCGAGCTCGCTGGCTATCATCATCTCGACATTTTCCGGGGCGGCGCAGGGCAAGGCCATCGGCACCTGGACGGCTTGGACGGGGATTGCTTTTGTTATCGGGCCATTGCTTGGCGGCTTTTTAGTAGATTCGGTTTCGTGGCGTTTGATCTTTGCAATCAATGTCGTGCCGATCACCGCAACGCTCTATTTACTCCGCTACGTTACAGTGGCGAAAGACCAAACGAAAAAAGCTACAGTCGATATTATTGGAGCCGCGTTGTGCGCCCTTGGGCTTGGCGGGCCGGTCTTCGCTTTAATCGAGCAGCCGCGCTATGGCTGGGGCGATCCGCTGATTTATTTGCCGCTTGGCGTTGGAGCCATCATCTTTATTACTTTTCTTTTATATGAATCCCGCACAAAGGCGCCAATGCTCAAGCTGGGCTTGTTCCGCAATCATAACTTTTCCGTCGGAAACGTAGCAACGCTGGCAATCTATGCAGGGCTGAGTGTTTCGACGTTTTTGATAGTGCTGTTTTTGCAACAAGTCAGCCACTATTCGGCACTGAAAGCCGGCCTGGCAATGCTGCCGGTAACGATCATTATGTTTTTGTTATCGCCACGCGCCGGGGCGCTAGCGGGCAGGTACGGCCCGCGTTTCTTTATGGGTGTGGGTCCGTTAATCGGAGGCATTGGCTTCCTGCTGGTAGCCCGATTACCGCTAGATTTTAATTATTGGACGCAGCTGCTTCCTGGGATTATCGTTTTCGGCGTTGGGCTGTCGATCACGGTTGCGCCACTTACAGCGGCAATTCTGGGCGATGTACCCGAAGGCGACGCCGGCATTGCTTCAGCGGTCAATAACGCCGTAGCACGCGTAGCTGGCTTGGTGGCTGTAGCAGCTGTTGGCGCAATCGTAGCGCTACAGTTCGGCAATGCGCTCAGCAAAGACCTTTGCATCCCGGTTTCTAGCTCGGCTTTGCAGCAGGCTAAGCAGGCATCGTTGGTGACAACGCCGCCAAAACCGTACCAAAATAATGCTAGCTTCAAGGCAGCCCTGAACAGCGCTTCGGTTTCCGGTTTTCATGCTGGCATGAACGTTACTGCCGGCCTGGTTATCGCTGGCGGCATCATTTCACTTATCGGCATCCGCAACCCAAAACGCTAAAAGTTATTTACGCTTTAGCCTTTTAGGCTTTTTGGTGTCAGCGAAAAATAGCGTTATGCCGGATCCGACTGCCAAACCAATTAATACGAGCGATACGTCATATAGCCGGTCATCATTTTTCAAAATGTATGGATTGCTGCTTAGGCAAGGGCCGCCGCCATTTACCGAATTTGAACTTGGAACAGGGATATAGCCGCCCGCACACAGGTTGACGACGCTTTGGCCGGCATATTTACGGTGGCTTTCGTGATAGCCGGTTACCAACAGGACGATTGAACCGATGAGTAAAACCAGGAGAATTACGTACCGTGTATTTTTTCTAAACATAAGCAAAATATATCATGGTCGGCGGGGAGTTAGTAAATAATAATACCGAAGTTTATGCTAGGCGCCGCAGAGGTTTAGCTATAAGCTAGTAGTATGGATGCGGTAGATGAGGTTAAGCAGCGCTTAAGCATTGAAGATGTGATATCTGAATATGTGCCGCTGAAACGCGCTGGTCGGAACTGGCGCGGCTTAAGTCCGTTCAGTAATGAAAAAACGCCGAGCTTTATGGTCAGCCCGGAAAAGCAGATCTGGCATGATTTTAGCTCGGGCAAGGGCGGCAATATGTTCAGCTTCATTATGGAAGTCGAGGGCGTCGATTTTAAGGGCGCACTGGAATTATTAGCCCGTAAAGCCGGCGTCGATTTAGAGCAATACCGTTCTTTCAGCCGCCGGGGCGGCCCGGACAAAGAGCGGCTGCATAATTTATTAGAACTCGCCGCTAAGTTCTACCAAGTACAGTTCAGCAAGAATAAGACTGCCCTGGAATACGTGCTCAAAAAACGGCAGTTCAGCAAAGAAACCGCCTTGGAATGGCGGCTTGGCTATGCCCCAAACAACGGCTCTGCACTGGTCGATTATGCCAAGAGTAAAGGCTTTAACGAAAACGAAATAAAGCAGGCGGGCTTGAGCGCCAAAAGTTACCGCGGCGGCATCCAAGATATGTTCCGCGGGCGGCTAATGATTCCGCTGCAAGATCCGTTTGGCAAAGTGATCGGTTTTACGGCGCGCCTGCTCGACGACGACCCGAACGCGCCCAAATACATCAACACGCCGCAGACCGTCTTATATGACAAGAGCCGCCACATTTACGGTCTGCATCTCGCTAAGGAATCAATCCGTAAGACAAAGATCGCTGTGCTTGTAGAAGGTAATCTGGACGTAATTGCCAGCCATCAGGCCGGGGTAAAAAACGTCGTGGCTACGGCGGGCACGGCTCTTACCGAGGCGCACTTAAAAGCCCTCAGCCGTTTTACTGGCGATATCCGCCTCTGTTTTGATGCCGATAAAGCCGGCGTAGCTGCAACTGAGCGGTCGATTCCCATTGCCAGCAAGGTAAAAGTTTCTTTGAGTATAATCGATGTCCCGAGCGGCAAGGATCCGGACGAGCTTATCAAACAAAATCCCGATCTTTGGAAAGAAGCGATTGACGAGAACCAGTATGCGCTTGATTGGCTGATGGCGCGCTACGAAAAGTTGCTTGATGTCCAATCGGCCAAGGGCAAGCGCGAGTTTACTGACATTCTGCTGCCGGTAGTACGGGGTTTATCCGATGATGTGGAGCGCGACCATTATTTGAACATGATTGCTAAAGTTACCGGGGTGAGTAAAGATGCGCTCGGCCAAAAGTTCCAAAAGACCGAAGGCCCGGAGCCGGTACGCCAGCGCCGTATAAAAACCAAAACTGTGATTCCGGACAAAGCGACTGTTGAAATTCAGAAGACGCAGGATCAGTTCCTGTCTCTTATGTTCAGCCGCGTGACACTCAGAGAATTTCTGAGCCTCGTTACTGAGAACATGTTTTACTCAGATGAAGCCCGGCAACTGTTTACGTTTCTGAAGGAGCGCCCGGACTTCCGCGGCGACCCGGGAGAAGTAGAGCAATTGAAGTCGATTGCCGATTATGTTAAAATAGAAGTATTACTCTATGAGGAGCTGTATCAGGGATTAGAGCTCAATGAACTTCATTATGAAGCTGCAAGATTGCAGAGCCGCCTGATCGAACAATTTATAAAAAAAGAAAAGCAGAAACTTGCGGAAGCGTTGGAGTCGGCCGATGTGGCATCGACAAAAACGCTGCTTGAGCAAGCCAAAGAATACGACGAATTATTAAAGCAAGTGAAGGGAGCTTAAAGAGTATGGCTAAAGCTAAGGATAAGAAAGACAAGAACGATAAGCCAAAGAATACCAAAAGGATTAAAAAGAACGACGAAGAGCAGAGCATCGAACAGAGCAAACAGCAGCTGGTAGCGCGCGCCAAAAAAGAAGGCCATCTTGACCAGCGCGATATCTTTGCACTTATCCCGGAAACCCCGGAAAATGCCGAAACGCTCGATGCGCTGTACACTGAACTGGCCGATTTGAACATTGAAATAACGGCGACGGATCCGGATACGTCTAAATTCACCGATGAATGGGATGACGAAGAAGAGGAAGAAGAATCATCTGATACGCCGGTCTACCTTGATGATGATGTAGCCGATGATTCTGTGCGCTTATATCTGCGTGAGATTGGCAAAATCCCATTGCTTTCTGCGGAGGAAGAATTGGCGTTGGCCAAACGTGTCGTTGCCGGCGACAAGGAAGCCAAAGACCAAATGGCTGAAGCTAACATGCGCCTGGTAGTCTCGATCGCTAAGCGTTATGTTGGCCGCGGCCTAGACCTCTTGGATCTTATCCAAGAGGGAAATACTGGTTTGCTACGCGCAGTGGAGAAGTTTGACCCTGACAAAGGATTCAAGTTTTCAACTTACGCCACTTGGTGGATCCGCCAAGCCATCACCCGCGCCATTGCCGACCAGGCGCGTACTATTCGTATCCCGGTCCACATGGTGGAGACGATCAATAAATTGCTTCGTACCCAGCGCCGCCTGACCCAGGAATTAAACCGCGAACCTTCCAATGAAGAAATCGCCAAAGCTATGGAAATTGATGTCGACAAGGTTGAACACATCATGAAAATTAAGCAGGACATTTCCTCGCTCGACGCTTCAATTCGCGACGACGAAGAAGATAGCGTTTTGGCTGATTTCATCGAAGATGAAGATACCGTTAGCCCCGAAGAATCCGCTACTGGCCAGCTGCTGAAAGAGCAGGTCAAGGATATGCTCGGCGCCCTGACCGAACGCGAACAGAAGATATTGAAACTGCGTTTCGGCCTGGAAGACGGCAAAAGCCATACCCTGGAAGAAGTCGGCCAAGAATTCAGCGTGACCCGTGAGCGTATCCGCCAGATAGAAGCTAAGGCTTTGGCCAAACTGCGCAAACACCGCGACGCTAAAAAACTGCACGACTACATCAAATAGATATACGTTACAATGTCGGCATGAAGCTCGTCTTCAAAATTGAACCCCAGAAACAGCCGCTGGAATACACCTTGGCTGCGGCCAAATACGAGCGTACGTGGATGCAATATCAGGCGTCCATATTGAGCGCGCTTCATAAGCATACTGGCCTTAGATTTAAGCAGCGCCGGATCACTGTCCGGATGTGGGAAGGCGCCAGTAGAGCGGGCAATAAGTTTAAACCGATGGAATTATCGGTCAAGGATGCTTCATATGGCGACGCGGACGTGCTTTGTACGATCGCTCATGAGCTGGCGCACCGCCTGGTGATCGGCAATGGCATCGAACCTTTATATGGCGGCCCGAAGGCGAATTATTATATGCATCGCCATATTTACCTGTTCCTCTATGATGTGCTTGTCGACGTGGCGGGAAAAGCTGTCGCCGACGGCGAGGTTCGGTTAGAGACAGAGATGTCGCGTCCGCTGTATGGGAAAGCGTGGAGGTGGGCCCTCGCTATGACATACGAAGAGCGGCAGGCCACATTTGCCAGGCTTAAAAAACGTTACAAGGCCGGCTCGGCCTCATCCACCAAAAAGGTGCGCCGCCAGCTTACGCCAGCTGCTTAAATTCTTTTTTGATCTTTTTAATGTCGCCGGAACGAATGAGTTCTATCTCGCGGCTTTCTTTTTCGGGTACATACGTGCCGGCAGTCTTCTTTTTGCGCTCAAAATAACGGCCTTGGTAGCCTTCGCGGACTGGTTGCTCCAGCCGTTCGAAAACAAGCTGGCAAATCCGTTCGCCCGGCCAAATCCGGATGACCTGCATGCTCGTGGTATTGTGGATCGGGATCATAAGATGCCCACTGTAACCGGTATCCACAATGCCGGTCAGATCAACGGCTAAACCGCGCCGGTTTACAGATGAGCGGGGGTAGAGCACACCCATCAGGGTGTTACTTTTGATGTGTACTTTCTCGAGCGTAAAGCCCATAACCCACTCGCCGGGAAGAATGTCGAAATACTGGCCGGGTTTTAGGTCGATTTCGTCGTAAACGGCAAAATGGCCATTATTCACTGCCATATGGTCGAGCGGTACCGCGGTGCGGCCTTTGCTGCCGCGTTTGACAGTGAACGTACGCTTGGGGATGCGGAAGGTCGTACCGAGGCGAAGGTCAACTGCATGCGGGCGGAATTGAAGACTGTCCAAGACAGGGGTAAACTTTAGTTCGCCATTCTTGATGGACTCAATAATCTCATGCTTCACCACGATAGCCATAATCACCATATTTTAATGTAAAATTCAATAAAAGTCAATATTATTACAGATGAAACATTGGTATATACTTGGTGTAAGATTTGGTTGCAAACCCTAAGAAGCAATGAGCAAACTTCAGATTATCGGCATCGGCGGCACGAACGGGTCCGGGAAGGATACTGTTGGGCATCTGCTGGCCGATAAATACGGCTACTTTTTCGTATCGGTTACCGATATTTTGCGAGATGAACTAGCTCGCCGCGGCTTGCCGCCGGCACGAGAGCACATGCGCGAACTGAGCGCTGAATGGCGCCGGGAGCACGGCTTGGGAGTGCTGGTAGACAAGGCCATGCAGTTATATAAAGAGCAGACGAAACAGTACAAAGGTGTAGTTATGGCTAGTTTGCGTAATTCCGGCGAGGTAGTCCGCGTCCATGAGCTGGGCGGCACGGTTGTCTGGGTCGACGCTGATCCCCGTGTTCGTTACGAAAGGGTTCAGGCAAACCTGGAAGCGCGCGGCGCGCACCGGGCGGTTGACGACAGGAAAACGTTTGAACAATTTTTGGCAGACGAGGAAATCGAAATGCATCACACCGGCGACGCGGCAACGCTCGACATGGCTGCTGTGAAAGAGGGTTCGGACGTAGTTGTACGAAACGATGGAAGCGACTTGCAGCAATTTGAGCAGCAGGTAAAACAAGCTCTCGGACTTTAAGCGAGAATATTGACCGAGCGGGCAATGACAAGCGCAAGCGTGAATACAGAAATGAGGGACTGTGCCGCCATAAGGGCCTTGGCTTGCAAGGTAAGAGGGCGAACATCCGCCGGCGCAAAGTTAACCGCATTGGTGATGGAGAGGTATAAATAATCGCCGAATTGCGGACGCCAATTCGGAAATTCACCTCCAAGCGAAGCATCTTGCTGGGTAAACTGAAAATCTTTATCATGCTTCGACCAGTGCGTACCCGTTAATCCCGGACTGTCGATTTCCCAATACCAGAGTGCGAAGACGATAATATTCGTCGCAAAAATAGCGATTGCCGAGGCCAGCAGTTTCGCGCCATTCAGGGAGGCGTGGTTAATTATCAATGAATTTAAGACATAAATCAGGCCGCTAACATTAATGATAGTGATAAGCCCGAGTAGTATGACGGCTAGCGGCCGGTGAAGGGCAGCAGGATTTTCACGGTGACGGTTAACGGTTAGCCCGATGAGCAATGCCAGCCCGAGCTCTATGAGAATAATAATGAACTGCGAGCCAGGCAGCAGTTCATTGCCAACTTGCCGTGTAACAACCTGCAGGCCGATGGCTACCAAAAGCGCTAACTGGACTTGAACAAGTTCTGAAACAGGTATTTTTTGGCGCATGTTTTCTTTTATACCGTCCCCGGCCTCCTCATTGCTTACAATTATACTAGTATGAACGAGAAAAAAGCCACGCTTCGCGCACGTTTACGACAGTCCAGGCTTGCTTTGCCTTCCAATGTCGTTGCAAAGAATAGCCGGCTGATTTCTGAACGGTTACAGGGAGCAAGTGGGTGGGCGGGCATTCGAAAAATCCATTGCTACGAGCCGATCAAAAGCCTTAATGAGGTTGATGTAACGCCATTTACGGCATTCCTGCAGTCTCATTATCCGGAAATTCAAATGTACACTTCGCAAAAGCATAAGGGAACGTGGCAAATTGTTCCAACGCACGCTGTTAATAGCAGTGACGGGCAGAATTTTGAAATTATTATTGTGCCGATGCTTGGTTTTGATCCACAGTCGCTGCACCGTATTGGTTATGGCGGCGGTTACTATGACCGGTTGTTAGCAGGCCACCCTAAAGCCAGAAAAATCGGCGTTTGCTTCGAGCAGGGAAAAGTAAAGAACCTCCCTACGGAGGCGCATGACATTCCTCTGGATGTAATCATTACCGAAAAAGCCGAATACCATTAAATTTTCAGGCGACGTATCTTGTAAATAAGTTTATATAATGATATAATATATATCTTATGGCAGTTGTGGCAGCAGGAGAAATAACGCATATTGTTGAGCCATATGCAGAGATTGCATATAGCGGCAAACTGCTTGGCAATGTAGATTGGTCCCGTTTTGGTGATCCTGCTCAGGCTGCCGAGAACCGCCAAAAACTTATAGATACGTTACATCCGGCCAAATATGTGCTGCAAATCGTGCAAATGGGCACTGAATTCACTGATTTAGGCGGCCTAGCTGATGAAGAACTGGCCGAAACCTATAAAACCGATGGCCTTTTTATCGACCGGCCAGGCGTGGCACTCGGCCTTAACCCTGCAGACTGCAATGCAGTAACTATGTACGATGCGGAAGCGGGCAGTATTCTCGGTCTTATCCATGCCGGCCGACAGGGAATAAAGGGTGAAATCCACCTTGCAGCCCTGGAAAAAATTCTGGCGCATGGCGTGAAAAAACCGGATGTGCGCGTACATATGGGGCCGTCTGTCCGCCAGGATTCCTATTATTTTGATTCTATCGATCCCGAGCAGCTGGCAGACCCTGCATGGAAAAGTTTCATTGAGCGCCGGGGCGGGAAGTACCATGTCGACTTAGTAGGGCGCCTTATCCGTGATTTGGCTGATGCCGGCGTTGAGCCGGCACAGATGGAGGTAAGCCCCATAGACGTTGCCGCCGACCCGCATTATTTCTCACATGTGCGCAGCTGCCGTACCGGCGAGCAAATTGGCCGTAACGGCGTCGTTGCAATGTTGCGAACCCCGGAGGATACGCCATGATAAACCCTGATGCGCCGGCCTTTTATGAACAGCACCAGGATAAATTGCCGCGGCTTTTTGAAATTGCTGGCGCGCCGCCTGAGGCTGCCGCAACTTTGGAAACCGCAGTAGAAGCAACGCAGCCGTGGGTGCGTGGCGACCACATTAAGCCCGAACAACGGTTTCAGATAAATCCTGCAGATGAGCCCGAGCTGCATGAACTCTACAGCCAATTTGGATTGGTTCGCGAGCACCCTTTGTTGGCCCGGCACTATGACGAGCTACTTATGCTTGGGGGCACGTACTGGGGCAACCATCACCGCATGCGTTTTTTGAAGCAAGTACTGGAAGAAGGTGGCATTACTACGGATAGAGTTACGCTGCTCGGCGGCGAGCGAAAAATATTTACCGAGGAAATAGTACCGGTTCAGGACGATCTCAACAACATGGGTAATGGCCAGCTTTCGAACCTGGAAAAAGGCGCCGGCGGCACCAATATCCATTGGGAAACAGACATGCTCCGCCTAGCAGCGGTAATGGACCTTGGCAACGTTGTAGTGGAAAAGGCGGCTGCCTATATGACAGAGACTGGCGAATATGCCAGGCCGCATATCCAGGAATTTTCGTGGCGCGATGTACCGTTCGCGCTCATGCATGCCCAGGCAGTGGAGCGCAACGGTGCCGCCCGCCATACCACGGAATCTTGCATGGCCGACTGGCTGGAAACCACGGGCCCTAAATCGGAGGCTGTCGTTGGCTTCATTGCTGCCAATCCGCATACTACACGCGTAGCCCGGTCGGCTTACGGCGTTCTGCGTAAGTACGGCAGAGATGACATTGCGCTTGTTCCGGCTGGCCCTGCAGTGCTGCCGACGGTAAAAAACCACACGTATTTAGGAGAGATTGGCCGCCATCTCTATGAAGACATGCGTTTACGGCAAACGGGGAGCGGTCTTGCCGCTGGCACCGGCATTTCGGGGGAGCCGAGCGTAATCGGGCAATAATTTTTGTCCGCGTTCGAGTAGCTTGAACAACTCTTTGAAAGAATCTGCTATCTGCTGGCTTTCTATGATAAGCCCGAGCGCTTCCTTGCCGTACGAAATCAAATAGAGTTTGTTATCGAAAGCGCCCCATTCAACCGGCGTTGTATAATCCGATTGTTTCAGCCACGTCCGCTTTAGAAGTACCAGCGGGTCTTTATCTTTGTAATCTTTCGGCGCCGCTGGCACATCCGGCGTCAATGCGCGGCGCGCTACTTTTTTGAGCGGCGCAAGCATGCGCAAGTTATGCATAGTAGGGAAGCCGTAAAAATCGATACCTGCTTTTGTGTTTATGTACACAACCTCTTCATTCGACTGCGCGATAGCTTCGAAAATCTGCCGGATCTCGGATTCGCCTTGGTAATACTGAATGCCGGGCTGCTCATTCGTTTTATAAAATTCTTGAATAAGGTTTTGGGTTTCGGCTTCCAGCTCCTTTTCGGAAGCTTCGCGGGCAGCGCGAAGTTCCCGCGAACGTACTAAAAGTTGCGTGGGATTCGCAGCGCGGTAGTGCAGTTTTTTGGTTTTATCAAAGCGTTCCGCCAAACCGTACTCAACTAATTTGTCGAGGAGCTTATAGCAGTTTGTCCGGCTTTCATGAACATATTTTGCCAGTTCTGCCGGCTTCCACTCCGGTTTTTCGAGCAATGCAAGATAGCATTTCGCTTCTGTTTGGGTAAGGCCGGCAGCAGATAAATCAACCATGCTCCCAACATAACATAAATATATAATTTTGTGAATAGTAAATATACAAAATTAATATTACATCTGGATTCTGTGGTTTATAATGTTCCATATATATTGACAAAATGAATATATTGCTATAGAATAACCGACTGTACCACTTTAGAACTTATATGAAAGGTAAATAATGCACGAACGTACAGGCTCAAGTAATAATGAAGTGCTTCGCATGCAGCAGGCGTTAGCGCGTGCCACAGAGGCCGTGGTTGGCCAGCCGGGCGCCGATCCGTTAGAAGTTTTTCCGGACCCTAAGAGCGAGGAACGGCGCGAAGACGTCGCGTTTGATGCCGGTAATCTTACGGAGGAGCAGGAAGCTCACTTTCGTGTTGCCATGGCTGACCTTGGGCCGGGCCGCGAAAGAAGCGTAGGTGCCTTCGAAACTGGTCTGGCAAGGGGCTATAATGCCGTTCTTGAAGGCGGCCAAGCTCATAAGATGATGGCTGAGCTGGAGCTTGTCTTGGAAGATCATGTACAACCCCGCCAGATTATCATTACGGGCGGCGTCAGGAAACTTGGCGACAAAGAAAGAGAACTTACGGCAAGACTGCTTGGCATGGAGATTGACGAGGTGGGTGAGACGGAATTCGACGTTGCCTGCCAAGTAATAAAGCGGCACCCTAAGTTTGAACCGTTTCCAGAAGGCGCCCGTGGTTTCTTGGGCGGTGACCCTTCTAAATTCAATGCTGCCTACGATTTAAGCGAGGAGCCTGATTCATATTTAATTGGGCCAAAACACGGGTCGGACCAATTTGTGCAGCTCGGAACAATTGGCGGCGGCAAACCGGCTATTGCCATGCGCGTTGACCGCTTTCCGGATCCGGCTCACCCTGATGATCCTTCGAAATATATACAGCCCTCAAATGCGCAAAAGATGGGTTTTGCCTCCGGGTTTTTGGGAGCTAGCCAAGAAATTGAGTACGGCCCTGCCGTCAAAAATGTTGCTTTGGTGACCAGCGCGACTTACGAACCTTCCTGCACGCTGGCTGCACTGGAGGCTGAAGAGCGTGTCGGCGATATACATGGCCATGTGTTGGCGTATGGCACGGTTGCGTTAGCTGCTATAAAGGGCGAAGACCCAAAGCAGCCTGGTTTGAACCAACTGGCCGGAGAAGCCCATAAAGTAGCAAAAATGCTTCGGAACCGCGAATCGCAATAGGGCCTAGGCAAGAACGAGCATGACCATAGCACAAATACTTCTGCGGCCGGTGCCGGATTATACGGATGCCCGGAAACGGAAAAACGGTTACCGGGACTACCCGGTTAACACGACGGGTAAGTATAGCGGGGAACCGCTGGTAGATATTGCAGAATACGGTCTGGCCGGACAGAGCCACTACTCGCGGCCGACAGCTGCTACCGGCAAGCCGCTGCCTGGCGCGGAGCCGCGGATTTGGCTTCGCCAAAGCGTGGTCGAGCGATTGGCCGATATCAATATGGCGCTACAGGAATCTACCGAGGCTGAGGCGATTTTCGGAGCAAAGGCAGAGCTCTTTTTAGAGGAGGGCTACCGGCCGCTTGCAGTCCAGCGCCAGCTGTACAAGGAAGTGTTTCCGGCACTTATTCGCAAGCAAAATCCTGAGATGGGGAAGGCTGAGATTATGGCGCGGCGGGACCAGCTGATTGCTAAGCCTTCCATGGACTCTAGCTCGCCGTCACCGCACGCTACCGGCGGCGTATTCGACATTTGTATCCGCCGGGTTAATCCTGATATGCGCCACATAGCGGACGCCAAGATAGATATGAATGGTGGCCATCAGAGCACCTCAGAAGTTACGAATCCCGATTATTTTGAGCATAATAAACCCCTGAGTGCGAACGAGCGCCAGGCGCAAAAAAACCGCCGGGCATTTTACTGGATTATGCGCGGTGCGCTAACTGGGGAAATTACCGGTTTTTCGGTTAACCCGACAGAATGGTGGCACTGGTCGTGCGGCGACCAATTGTGGGGTGCGGTCACAGAAGCTCCGGCAGCCTTTTACGGCGCGGCGCCCGACCCGGCTACTAGCAGGTAATTTATCCGGCGCGTATCCCTGGGCTTGTAGCGTATACTAAAGGTGTATGGCGGAATCTACCGGGAAAAAGAAGTTTGCCATTATCGACGGCAAGTCGGTATTTTACCGCGGCTATTATGCAATGCCGAACTTGGCAACCAAGGATGGGACGCCGACAGGCGGCGTATTTGGTTTTGCTACGATGGCGCTGGAAGTTATCAAGCGGCTGAAGCCGGATTACGTAGCTGTAGCATGGGATAAGCCGAAAACCAATATCCGCAAGCGGCTGGAACTGTATCCTGAATACAAAGCTGGGCGCAAACCGGCACCGCCGGACTTTTATGAACAAATTCCCGTGCTGCACGAGCTGCTTGATGCATTCGGGTGGCCGCTTTATGAGCTTGATGACTACGAAGCCGACGACATTATGGGCACGCTTGCAGTCCAGGCGCACAAGCAGGGGATTGAAACGCTGCTAGTGACCTCAGATCTGGACATGCTGCAGATGGTTGATGGCGATGTGAAGGTTTACGCGCTCAAAAAAGGTCTTAGCAACATAGAATTGTATTCGCCTAAGAGTTTTGAGGCTAAATATGGTATCCGGGTCGACCAGTTCCTGGATATGAAGTCGATTAAAGGCGATTCGTCGGACAATATCCCGGGCGTGCCGGGCATTGGCGAAAAGGGCGCCGTGCAGCTGTTGCAGGAATACGGCACGCTCAACGGCGTCTACAAAAACTTGCCGCTCATTAAGGAATCAATGCGTAAGAAGCTGGAAGCGGGCAAAGACTCCGCGTATTTAAGCAAAGAGTTGGCGCGGATCTGGACAGATGCGCCAGTCAAACTCGACCTGAAAGCGGTTGATGGCCATAACATACAACCGGCTAAGGTGCTAGAGCTGTTGCAGAAACTGGAATTTCGCAATTTGGCTCGTCAATTGCCGGAAGTTATGCAGGTAGCAATAGATGACCATCATGCTAAGAATGGCGGCGGCTTGGCAAAAGCCGGCAAGAATACTTTGATCGATACGAACGAAAAGGCCGCCGAACTCAAGCTCGGTGATTCCGAGCATTTTTATATCCATGCCCGTTCAGCTGGCAAAGACGGGCAGAAACCAGAAGTGCTCATTATGAGCCTGGACGGCAAAAGTACATATACGCTTGACCTGCGCAAACTCGACCAGGCGGCTATTGCTAAAGAGTTCAAGGATGTCCGGCCACTCGTCGGTTATGATTTGAAATCGACGCTTAAGACGTTGCTGGCCCTGGACGTAAAAGACCTGCCAACAGTAGGCCACGACGTGCTCATTGGCGCCTTTTTGCTCAATTCGCTTCGTCGCGAGCAGACGTTGACTGAACTCGCTGAAGCCGACTTGCATTATGAGGGTTCTCCATTTGAGAATTTGAGCCCGGATGAACTGATTCAGCGCGCACCTGAAATCATTGCAGTAATTAAAGCGCTGCACGACAAACAGGACGGGGAACTAAAGAAAATGCCGAAGTTACCGAAACTGGCAACTGAGACGGACTGGCCGGTTATTCCAGTGCTCGCACGCATGGAATTTATGGGCATTGAACTTGATACCAAGTACCTGGAAAAATTTGCGGACGAAGTCGGTGACTTGATTTCGGATTATGAGCAGCAAATTTATGGCTACGCCGACGAGGAATTCAACATAGGATCGCCTGGACAGTTAGCCGAAGTTTTATTTGAAAAGCTTAAGTTGCCCACGCAAGGAATTAAGAGAGGCAAGACGGGCTACAGCACAGCTGCCAGCGAGCTGGATAAGCTGCGTGGCCAGCATCCGATTATCGACTTAATTACGCAGTACCGCGAAGTCGCTAAGCTTAAGAATACCTACATAGATACACTGCCGAAACAGGTCGACGAACATTCGCGCGTACACACGACCTTTGGCCTGACGAACGCCCAGACCGGCCGATTGAATAGTTCTGACCCGAACTTGCAGAACATACCGACGCGCACCGATCTCGGCCGGCGGATTCGCACGGCTTTTGTGGCGGGCAAAGGCAAGCGGTTGGTAAGCGCCGATTATTCGCAATTTGAGCTGCGGTTGGCAGCTGTACTGGCAGACGATAAGGAATTAATTGAGATGTTCAACCGCGGCGCCGACATCCATGCGACGACTGCAGCGCAGGTGTATGGCCGCGAACAAGAAGATGTGACTAAACAGATGCGCCGAGCAGCTAAGGTTATTAACTTTGGTATTCTCTACGGCATGAGCCCGCACGGCCTCTCTGTGGCCACGGGTATGACCCGAGAGCAGGCAGTGGCGTTCATAGAGCGCTACAAAGAACTACGGCCCGCACTCTTCGACTACATGGACAGCATAAAGGAAAAGGCCCGCAAGGATGGCTACGTAGAAACGCTTTTCGGCCGGCGCCGCCCAATGCCGGATATTCATTCGAGCAACTTTGTGGTGCGTTCGAGCGCAGAGCGCGCAGCTATTAATATGCCCATCCAAGGCACAGAGGCGGATCTCATGAAAATGTCGATGGTGCAGGTGGACAAGTTACTGCGTGAGCAGCATAACGACTGCAATATGCTTTTACAGATCCATGACTCCATTTTGGTGGAGTGCCCGGAACCGGTTGCCGAGCGGATCGGCGAATTACTCAAAGAAACCATGGAAAATGTTTATAAATTACCCGTCCGCCTGGACGTCGACGTTACCATTGGCAAAAACTGGGGCGAACTCTGAACCAGATTATATTTGTAACCAGTAACAACCGGAAGGCATGGCAAGCCGCCGAAGCGTTGGAACCATTTGGTATATCGGTCCAGGTTCAAGACAATGACATTGACGAAATCCAATCACACAATGCTTCAAAAATCGCTATAGCAAAAGCCGAGGCGGCGTATGCTCAGCTTAAGAAGCCGCTGGTAGTAAATGATCATTTTTGGTCGATTAATGCGCTCAACGGTTTTCCGGGCGGCTATATGAAAGATGTACAGGCCTGGTTTGAAGCAGGAGACTTCATTAACTTGATGAAAAATAAGTCGGACAAGAGTGTTGTTATGACAGAGTACGTAGTTTATTTTGACGGCAAGACGCTTAAGCAATTCAATGTTCAGTTTCCGGGCAGAATAATTGACGAAGAGAGAGGCGGGGGAAGAGTGTCTTTTGAGCGTGTGGTTGTATATGATGGCACCGATAAGACTATTGCCGAACATATTGATGCCGGCGAGCACGCCCGCGATATCCATGTGTCTGCATGGCACATGTTTGGCGAATGGTACAAGGGCTTTCGTAAAGCACAAGCATAGTACACTAATACGGTGAACGTAGAACACATATTGCTCAGTTTTCTGGCTGGGCTTGGAAGCGGTTTTGTCGGTGCAGCTACCGGCGGAGCGGGGCTTATATCTATCCCCGCGCTTATCTTCCTCGGTTTATCGCCGAGCTCCGCTATTGCTACCAACGCCTTCGGCTCGTTCGGCATGGTCGCATCAGCCATACCGAAATATGCCAAGGCCAAAAAACTTCGCTGGAAGCCGGTGCTCAAACTGATTCCGCTTACCATTGCCGGCGCTTTTCTCGGCGCTAAAGCTCTTGTGCACTTGCATGTGAATGACAGCCTCTTCTCGGTTGTTATCGGCGTCGTCATGTTGTTACTCATTCCTATCATCTTATCTAATCCGAACAGGGGTATTAAGCGGTTTAAGCCCGGCGATGAGCGCGTAATTATCGGTTCTATCGCGTATTTTGTAATCGCGGTTTACGGCGGCTTTTTCGGTGCCGGTGCGGGCATCTTTTCTACGTATAGCCTGACGTATTTTTTCGGCATGACTTACGTTGAGGCGAAAGGCTCAAACTTCATACCGTCGATCTTTTTGTTCGGAACCTCACTAGTTATATTTCTGTCGCACCATCTAGTCAATTTCAAGCTGGGCATCCCAATGATCATCGGTATGTATATTGGCGGTATTCTCGGTGCTAACGCGGCGCTCAAAAATGGCAACAAATGGGTCCGGACAATTTTTATACTCGTTATTGTACTAACTGGATTAAAGCTTATTCTTTTCCCGTAAGTGCTACACTAAATCTATGGCTAGGAAGGTGTATAACAAGCTTGTCCGCGATAAAATCCCAGAGATTATCCGCGCGGATGGCAAGCAACTCACGAGTAGAGTATTAAACGACACTGAACATCTTGAAGCATTGCTGGAAAAACTGAAAGAGGAGTGCGCGGAACTCGCCACAGCCCGGAATGCCGAAGAGTTAGCTGATGTGCACGAGGTACTGCACGCTCTCGCCGACGCGTTAGGCATAACAAGGGAAGAACTAGAAAAAGTACAGGCTGAAAAGGCTGCCCGCCGGGGCGGTTTCAAACAAAAGATTTTTCTTGAAAGCGTCGAGCTCGACTAAGTTTCAAAAGGGAAGTAAACAATAGGTTCAGCATCGGTGCTAGCCGGGTCAAGTACTGGCACGGCAGCAAGTTCGCCGTCACGTTCTTTCGCGCCAAAAACCACATATTCAACCACGAGGCCGGTCCACCAAGCCTGAAGATCCAAGTTATCAACGACTGTCCCAGATACCGTTTCACCAGCATCCAGGTGGCCGACTTGGTGGAGAATTTCGACATGAGCCTCCTGGCGGTTGTTGAGGGTTGTAGTTCCATCTGCAAGCGTATGCACCGATATCTCATCGCTGGCCGCAAGGGTTTTACGGAGCGCTTCATCTATTGTGATGGCCAAATTGATGCCGGCTACGCCATTCTGCGGTAAGCGTGCAAGGTAGTCGGCTTCGTCGGTTGCTTGAAGCATGGTCTGCATCCGGAAAAGTTGGGCAATGTATGTTTGGGTGCAAAAAATTTGCCGTCCCAGCATGGCATCCTTTGTTTCGCCGAGGAGATCGTCGTATCGCCGGAGGAAATCAATGGTCCAGCCTGCGAGCTGGTCGTGCTGGGTGATTGCACGCTGCCCATTCTCATTTGTCGTGTCGGTATATGGCAGTTTCAAATCATCAATAAATAGGCGGTAATCATACGTAGCCCGTTCGGGATCGGCAAACGGTTCGTTAATTTTTCTAATCCAATCGGCAACGCCGGCGGTAATAATTCCGGCGGATGCGCTTATTTCGTGGGTATGCGGCGTGACAGGCACAGTTTAATTATTATAAAACTTTTTGAGAAAATTAACAAAAGAGAAATTTTGTTACTATTAATACATTAAAGCAGGAGGGGTAAATGGACAGCCAGGTTGCCGTTAAGGCAGTTATTCAAAATCCAGGGGGCAAGTTTTTGATAATGCGTGAGGGCGAACGCTGGCAGGCTGTCGGCGGCCGCCTTGAAAAAGGGGAAAAGCTCGAAGACGGCTTGCGCCGTGAAACAGAGGAAGAAACCGGCATTACTGACCTGGAAGTAGGCAAAGCGATACACGTAGACGAATGGTTTGCCAAGCCCGAGGGCGAGCTGAAACATATTGTAGCCATCTTTTTCTTGTGCAAAACCAAGGCGAGCGATATCCGGCTTAGCAGCGAGCACCAAGAGTTTGCCTGGGTTACCTCCGATGAACTGGATGAGTATGAAACGCTCGAAAAAGAAATTAAGCAAGCCATCATTTTGGCCAATGAAATGAAATGAGCCGGGCGAAACTTTTCTTTGTTGGCATCAAGGGTCTCGTGCAAAACGACGAAGGCAACATTCTTTTGCTCAAAGCTGATGTTACGAACCACCGTGGCAATGTCACACCGTATTGGGATATTCCCGGTGGTCGCATCGATGAGGGCGAAGATGATGTTGTGGCTACTCTGGAACGCGAAATAAAAGAAGAAACAGGTATCTCCGGCGTGAAGAACCTCAAATTTTTTACGGCCGTCATCTCAAATCATGAGATACCGCTTGAAGAGCAAAAAAAAGCAGGGCTTGTCCTGATGGTTTACACGGTTGAAGTCCCCGATAACAGCGAAATCCGGTTGAGTAAGGAACATGTAGCTTGTGAGTGGGTAGACAGGACAGAAGCCAAAAAACGCCTGGCACATAAGTACCCGGAGGAATTTACGAGCTTGTTGTAGGACGGCGCCGACGTCGTCTTTGGCTGCCGGCGCGGCCGCCTCCAGCCATAAATATTCTAGCAGCCAATACAATGACCCAAAGCGCCAAAACAAAGTCGATGATACTGGTGATTACGCTTAGCCAATCATTATTATTGTGGTGCTTAACGCTAAAGTACGCAATCCCCGCTATGCCTATCTCGGCTATGATTAAGACGGCTGTTAGTTTGCGGCTACGCCGCTCCTGGACCGAGTACGACAGTACCCACACAAAGCCGAACCAAACCGCGATGAGAATAAACAGAATAATAGACGGCAGCATATTTTCTACGCAGCTGCCGCTGTCGTGAACGCAAGTACTGACAATAGAGCTGATACTGCTCGCCAAGCTCAGAAAGCTGAGCAGTACGAACTGCACGAATGTGATTATACTGACTTCGTATCTGAATAATCTCTTCATGATAGCTTCGTTTATTATAGCCGCTTAAGCTAGTAGAATTCCAGACATTAGTAGCAAGAGTATCTGTGTTTGGAGGGTGAGGGTAACCGTTTTTTGGGAACGGTAAGAGAAAAACTTGCAAAATAAGCTTAATCGTGTTAGTATATATACACCACGCTGTAGAGTTTGGGGCGTGAGGAAAAATTATGCGATATTTTATAGGTTTTTTGGTTACCATCGGGTTGCTTATTATCCTCGTAGTGCTGCTGTTTTCTGGCGGCGGCGGCCCTAATTCCAAAAAGCCGAAGACTACCAAGGCGCTTACTGATTACGCTTCTAGTAATGCGGTAGTGCGGATGACTATTGACGGGCCAATCAACGCCGACACGAATCATACCGCTGTCCGCGTTACCGTTGGTAAGGATGATGCGACATACCAGCAAATTCAAGGCTACCAGGGAACGGTAGTAAATACACAGAGTTATGCAAACAACGAAAATGCCTATAGCAATCTTCTGTACGCTCTTGGCCACGCCGGTTTTACGAAAGGCGATAATAACAAGCTGCTCGCTAACGAAAAAGGTTATTGCCCACTCGGAAAGCGGTATGTTTTTGAGCTGTTGGACGGGAACAATACAGTGGAGCGCTACTGGACTACCAGTTGCGGCTCGGCGCAACCCAGGACCTACAAAGGCAATACAACCCTGACTATTTCGCTCTTTGAATACCAGATCCCGGATTACTTCACATTGACCCAGAGCTTACAGCATCTGAATTCTCCGTGATTTATAATTAAGTAGTATGATCAAAGCCGTTATTTTTGATTGTTTCGGCGTTTTGACGACTGAGGGCTGGCTGCCTTTCAAGGAGCAGCAGTTTGGCCGCGATAAAGCACTCAGCGAACAAGCGTCAGAATTAAACCGGCAGTCGAATGCCGGGCTTATCAGCCATGAGCAATTTGTTGGGAAGATAGCGGAACTGGCGAATCTCTCTGTAAGTGAGGTAAATGAAGCCATTGAAGTTAATGTAACGAACCAGAAGCTGTTTACTTATATCACTGAGCGTCTTAGGCCTGACTATAAAATTGGCATGCTCAGCAATGCCGCGGCTAATTGGCTTAAGAACTTTTTCACTGATGAGCAGCTGCAATTGTTTGACGCCATCAGCCTTTCGTACGAGTCAGGTATCACTAAACCCGATCCGCTGTCTTACGAAAAGATTGCCGGGGAGCTTGGCGTGGAACCGGGCGAATGTGTGTTCATTGATGATCAAGAGCGCCATTGCACAGGAGCTAAAGAGGCTGGAATGCAAGCAATTCTGTACGAAAGTTTCGAACAAATGAAAGCCGAACTCGAGAAGATTCTAGCCGCCAATTCGGAAAGTTAGGCGTTTGTCGGTTTGGCAGCGGCGTTTGATTTCCGGAATTCGAAGCCGCAGCGTATTAGCGAGGGCCGCGCTGGGTACGTGAATAACAATGTCGCGGTCGCGGACTTGAACGCTCACGGCAACTTTATAATTATCCTCAACATATTTTTTGATACTGCTAATTTCCGGCGGTTCATCGAAATCTTTCCGGCTCAATATGTTATCTAAACTGTCCATACGCCCATTATATACGCGACTGCTGCAAGCTATAATGGTTAGACCATGCCAGAATTGCCAGAAGTAGAAACCGTACGGATCGGCCTCTCCAAATTCTTACCGGGGCGTGAGATAGCAGCGATCGATTTTGATTGGCCGAAATCATTTCCGAATGCCGAATCCGATGTAAAGGAGTTCGCCGTTGGCGCAAAGATCGTTACGGTCGAGCGGCGCGCCAAAGTCTTACTCATAGAACTCTCGAGTAAGTATTCCCTAGTGATCCACTTAAAAATGACTGGCCAGCTCGTGTTCCGCTCTGCCAAAGAGCGTTTTGGCGCCGGGCATCCCAATAACTCGTTAGTCGGCGAATTGCCGGACAAGTCTACGCGCGTAACTATTGTATTCACCGATGGCAGCCGGCTCTTTTTCAATGACCAGCGCAAATTTGGCTGGATGCGCCTTTTGCCGACGGCAGAGGTCGTAAACCTCGATTTTTTCAAAAAAGTCGGTCCGGAACCGCTGGCCGCCGACTTCACGTGGCAGCAAATGCGCGATCGGCTAATGCGGCGTAAAAATACTAATATCAAGGCCGCGCTGCTGGACCAAACCGTTATCGCGGGCGTAGGCAATATTTATGCCGATGAAGCGTTGTGGGGCGCCAAAATACATCCTGCCACGCCTGTAAGCAGACTTACGGCTCCGCAGTTTCATAAGTTATATGACGAACTGATATATGTGCTGGAATTATCGATAGAGAAGGGTGGCTCGACAGACCGTAACTATGTCGATGCGGCCGGCAAACGCGGTAGTTATATGAGCTTTGCCCGGGTGTTCCGGCGCGAAGGCCAGCCATGTCCGCGCTGCGGCCATACCATCGAGAAAATTCGCGTTGCCGGCCGCGGCACGCACATTTGCCCGCATTGCCAGAAATTTACCGCGCCAAAGCGTTGAGTAATTTCATGGCTTCAGCCGAGCTTGGCAGACGGCTGCTCGCTGCCGTCCGTCCGCGGCCTACCTTAATGCTATAAGCGGCTTCCGGCAGTGCTTCAAACAGCTCCTCGTCAGTAGCGTCGTCACCAATCGACATAATAAAATCGTAATTTCCAGCCAACCAATATGCCGCGGCCTCTCCTTTGCTAATCCGGGGATTTTTGATTTCCAGCATCTTATTGCCCTGGACGATCTGTAAGCCGTAATCTTTCACGATTGATTTAAGCGCCCGCTTAATGGTTACTGCGTATTTTTGCGCGTAATATGAAGGTGATCCACGGTAATGCCACACCAGTGAATGAGGCTTGATTTCTACGCGGGCTTTAGGCGTTAGGGCTGCATATTTTTCTAAAACAGGGATTAACGTTCTTTTCCATTTAGTATCTACTTTTTCTATAGTTTGCCACGATTTCTTATGGCTGCGTTTCAGGGCTGCGCCGTGTTCGGCCACAAGGTTTATCGGCAAGCTTCCAAACCATTTGTCCAAATCGGTTACGTCCCGTCCGCTGATTAGCACGACCTCGTTACGTTTATCGGCTGCCAGCGTTTTGAGCAGGTTTATGAGTTGCTTCGGCGGTTTGGCTGCCTTGTAGTCTTCAATAAGTGGAACCAGGCTGCCGTCATAATCGAGGAAGAGTAATCTTTTTTTAGCCGCAGTGTAGTCTTTCAGAAGCTGTGAGCGGGTTCGTCCTTTCAAAGGAGGCGTAATAACGGGCGTGCCCGGCACCGGCTTTCTGAGCGTTTCTACGAAGCCTGCGGCCCATTCTTGCACCGTGTTAGTAGCTAATTGCTGCTGCATACGCTTTAGGCGGCCCCGTAACTCACGCCTTCGCATGGTTAAGGCTTGCTGCAAAGCGTCAACCAGCTCTTCCTGTTTGCGGGGATTAACCAGTATGGCGTCCGGCAATTCCT
The DNA here is from genome assembly GCA_035546975.1 of Saccharimonadales bacterium (SeqCode). Taxonomy (GTDB): domain Bacteria; phylum Patescibacteriota; class Saccharimonadia; order Saccharimonadales; family UBA4665; genus JARIHC01. Next base: position 3,145 of record DASZVS010000008.1, on the reverse strand, counting down.
CGGCGGCGCCAGCTGTCTGACTCAATATTAAAACGCCGCCTTTTCGCTTGCTTGCGATAAATTCTTTGGCTACTAAGTTCATGCCATCGCGGAGAGGAGCTATAAAAGCTACGTCGGCAATTTTGAACAAGGCCGTTACCTCTTCGAAGGGCACTGACACATTTATGTAGTCGACTGGTTGCCATTTTGCCGTGCCATACGTCGTATTTATTTCGTCGACCAGCGACTGTAGCCGCTTGGCTAGGTTTCGATAAGCTGCCACATCCGTACGGGAAGGCGCGGCAACCATGCTGAAAACTATTTTTCCCTGCATTTTTGGCTGCAACTGAAGAAACGTGCGGTAGGCTTCCAGGCGTTCGACCAGTCCTTTGCTCGGGTCGAGCCGGTCTACCGCCACGATGACGCGCAGATGTTTATATCGTTTACGATACTTTCGGTAGGCGGCTTTGACGGCCTTGGACTTACTGGCAGCGGCGTATTTCTCGTAATCTATCCCCATGGGGAAGTTATTAACCTGGACAGTATGATCGCTTAAGGTAACCATGTTGCTTTCGGCGTGAGCAAGCCCGGCGGCACTGCAGCTCTCCAGGAAATTGGCCACGTATTCCGCCGTATGGAAGCCGATGACGTCCGCGCCCAGCATGCCGTGGAGTAATCTCTTGTGCTCCGCGAGCCGGCTAAACGTTTTTGATTTAGGGAAGGGAATATGCAGGAAAAAACCTATATTTAAGTCTGATCGTTCGGCCCGCACGAGTTCAGGCACCAGGGTAAGCTGGTAATCGTGCACCCATATTTTGTCGCTCGTTTCGGCAAGGTTGAGCGTCGCTTCGGCGAATTGCCGGTTAACGTTACGGTAGGATGACCACCATTTTGTCCGGTCGCTGTCTTTTATTTTCCGCTGGCCGGGAAGCGTATGAAATTGTGGCCAAAGGACGGAATTACTGTAGCCGTTATAAAAGTTACCTATCTCACTCTTGGTTAAAAAAACCGGGCTGCAATTGTGTTTGGCGAGCTCTTCTATAATTTCTTGTTTTTCGTTTGCCTTAAGCTCGTCGCTGGCGATTCCCGGCCAGCCGATCCACTTGTTCTTCGAATCTTCAATATACGAAGCCAGGCCCGTTGCGAGGCCTCCCAAGCTAGGATAAAAACTGAGTTGGCCATTGTCTTTTTTGACACTGACGGGCAAACGATTCGAAACGATAATGACCTGTGGCATAAGCTGACAATCTATAGCATAGCAGAGAAGGGAAGCCGCGTGCTGTTAGTAAGTTCATAAAGTATAATAAATAGGATACATTCCAGCTAAAATCATAGGCTGTTAAAAGGGAGACAGAGCCGAATCGTATGATTCTTACTTTAACCGGTGAAAATAATTTTGATTTGCGCCAAGCCCTTCGGCGGCTGGTTGATGACTTCTGCCAGGAACATGGCGATCTGGCGCTTGAACGGATAGATTGTGAAGAGGCTGGCATAGAAAGAATCCGCGAGTCCATAACAAGCCTGCCGTTTCTGGCGGCCAAAAAATTAGTCGTTCTAAGTAAGCCGAGTACAAATAAGCAATTCACCGAGCAAGCTGAACAAATTTTAGATGACACCCCGGAAACTACCGATGTAATTATAGTGGAGCCAAAGCCGGACAAACGCACTGCGTATTATAAATTTTTGAAAAAAAATACCGATTTTAAAGAATTTCCGGAGCTGGACTCAAACGGGTTAGCAAAATGGTTAGCCGAGACCGCCAAAGCCCGCCAGGGTTCGATCAAACCTGCCGATGCGCGTTACTTGGTAGAGCGTGTCGGGGTGAACCAGCTGCTGCTATCCAATGAGCTTGAAAAATTACTGCTATACAGCCCTGACATTTCACGCCAATCGATAGATTTGCTTACAGAACCAGCACCGCAAAGCACAATATTTGAACTCCTGGACGCTGCCTTCGCCGGCAATACCAAGAAAGCGGCGGCATTATATGCTGAGCAGCGGGCGCTCAAAGTCGAGCCGGCCCAGATTATCGCCATGCTTGCATGGCAGCTGCATGTGCTTGCGATTATTAAAGCTTCCGGTGATGAACCAGCTGAGCAGGTTGCCCGGAGCGCCAAACTAAATCCTTTCGTTGTCCGCAAAAGCCAGGGAATTGCCCGCAGGCTTTCACTTGCCGAACTTCGCAAGCTGGTCGGTGATTTGCTCCAGATCGACATTGCCATGAAGCGCACGAATATTGATGCAGATGAAGCGTTGCAACACTATTTGCTAGCCATAGCCCGATAAATTTATTGCAATTTTATCAATAATATGCTAATGTTTATTTTGTAAGTTCTAAAATAAACATGTCCGAAAAAACAGCCCAGTCACCACCTACCGGCGAAGAGGCAGTAGCCTTACCAGACAGCCTAGCTGCAGCGTTCCAAGATAGAATTGGAAGTTTAGCAGAACGAATGCCGGAGCATGCTGCATTGCTTAGCGAAGCAGGTGTACGGGCGCAAAGCTATGCCGGCGGGCTTGGTGAATCGGCAGCCCATAAAGTTGAAGACGTAGCTAGCCGCTTCCATATAAGTGCGGAAGATTCCCTGGGTAAACGATATAGCGATCCTGCACCGGCCGCTGAAATAGAAAGGGTTGCAGGCTTTTTTAGGAAGAACCATCACCTTAATCCTCAAGGCGCGACATTCCAGCGGGTCAGAAAAAGCGTTACCCGATTTGTGGCAGATGACCGGAGTAAAAAGATAGAGGCTGCTAAGGAAAAAATAGAAGGCCTTAATGGCTCGCCGCTGGTGGGAATAAGCGATGAAGGAAAAGAAGTATTCGCTAGCGAAGTTGAAGATGAATACTGGCAGCAGGCTGGCGGTTTGCTTGCAAAATTGGAGACTATTGCAGGCACGGATGTAGCCAGCGCACGGGATAAGGGTGTGATTCTTAGCGGCGTTGCGATCAGGCGGAAAATGGGACCACTACATAAATACATGACTACGAATGACCGCCACCGCCAGTTCGATTCTGCTCTCAGAAGTATAATTATGACGGAGCTCCCAAGAGCAGCAAGAGACATAGACGATTCACTTACTGTAGACAGGATCCGGCAGCGTTTCCCGCACATTAATCCCGACAGCTCTTTTTGGCAAGATAGAATCCAAAGTGTAATTACGCGCCT
>DASZVS010000007.1:0-29118 GCA_035546975.1 Saccharimonadales bacterium (SeqCode) | reverse complement strand
TTTACCACTGCCTAGCCGAGCGTGAACGTCGCATAATAAGCGATTTACGACATTTGACTGTTTAATGGCTAAAGCCATTGTAGGCTGTGGAAGTGCTTGGGCTGCGTGGGAATTTGTTGGGTGGTTAAACGGTAAGAATATGGTTACGGCGATGCAACCTTCTCTTAGCTTCGCTATGGAATTGCAGTGCGTAACTTTCATCCTCGGACAGGGTTCTTTGTCGTCTTTCTTCGAATAAACCGGCGAGTGCAATCCTGTGGGCGTGTATAGAAGTTTGAATTGTATGCACCATCATGCCATGTTCTTTTAATCGAACATACTCATTATCCGGGTCAGTAAATCGCATCGCTAGCCGTGCAGTTTCTTGTTGAACATCAAAACCAAGAGTCTCCGTCCAATATTCGTTCATACCTTGAGTTCTTTGAGCCATGTCGGAATATTATGCTTTATTATTATATATTTTGCAATACTTTCATGCGTTTTAGTAGGTAGACTAATTATCTACTGATGGATATTTGGCCGGCCAAGGTCTCTCCCCGTCTTTATGGTACTGTGCCTCGCAGTGGATGCATGTGAAGTAATAGCTTATTATCAGCTGCTCATCCTTATACTTCTCAACCTCAAACTCTCTCCACTCGTGCCTATCATCAAGAGGATTAGCAGAGCATATCCTATAGTTATCATCTGAAAATAACTCGTCGTCAGCTTCGTTATTGAAGCTGCGACTATTATTAATAAATTCTATATCGGGGTTTCTATTTAATTCTGGTTCTACGTAATCTGGTTCTATATAGTCGCCAGCTTTCTGGCGGTCGTGACTGTCAGGTTTCCGGCTATCAGGACTGCCGGATTTCCGGCGATACCCCTCCGAATTTCCGGCGGTGTACCTGCATTCTTTCATGTGTGTCGCCAATTTTCCAGCGAGAGGTTCTAAACTGTATGTATTGCTGGTGTTAAAGTGCTGGGTTTTAGTAATGAATCCTTTACCTGCGAGGCTCTTTGTAATTTCTCTGGTTGCGCTGTTTTTTCGTCCGATATTAGTAGCTAGAGTATCTACCTTTTGCCATGCAACATCACCTGCTTTCCAGCACTTCTCGATAATATTAAAAAGAACTGCCGCTTCCTGGGGCTTGAGGTCGAGGTCATTCATACACGTTATGAGACACTTTGGTATGGGCGCAAAGCCGCGATTTGCCACATCCTCCGGCCATTTGGCGGCAAATGTTGCCGCATAATTATCTTTCATCTTTGTTTTCTCTCCCACGGCCTAGGCCGTCCAATAGTTTTTCGTTTTTGTTGCTGGATTAAAAGCTCACCCGCCTAATCGCCTACCAATATATACCGCTGAAAATTATTAGCAAGGGGGGGCTAAATTTTTGAATTTATTTCATAATATAGTTCGGCTTTTGATGAGCCGGAGTTAGCACGGTATCACTTATAGACCATACACCAGTGTGTTACGCAATTTGCATTATAATTTTAATAGTGATATAATTTTTTTTAGATAATTCCAGGGAGTTTTAGCAATGGATAAGAATGGTTTAAGGGAACTTCATCAAGTTCTAAGTGAGAGCGACATTGAAGTGGCCGTTATATACCCAATTCCAGTAGAGAATGAAAATGTGCGTTTCGTAACTATTGAGACTGGTCCTACGCATAGACCTTGTGATGTCCTGAATGCTTTGCAGGCGGGAGGTCTAATGGAGTATAAAGGCCCTCGCGATGCAGTTATTAGTTATCGGCCTGAGTTTCATCCGATTGGAGTACAGCAAGGAAGCCTAACCCTTGAAGACACTAATCATCCATCTAGCGCAAACCCTGGATTTGGCCCCAGCGATTTATAGCTAACCACCCAACAAATTCCCACGCAGCCCAAGCACTTCCACAGCCTACAATGGCTTTAGCCATTAAACAGTCAAATGTCGTAAATCGCTTATTATGCGACGTTCACGCTCGGCTAGGCAGTGGTAAAGAGGCTACCGGACAATTGGAAGTCCGAGGCCAGCTCTTGCAGCAACCCATCGCCCTGCAATCTCGTTGCCGTGGTTATAAAGCTGTCAGCTTGCTGGAGCCATGAAAATGCCATCAGTTTTCGCTGATGGCATTTTCATATTTCAGGGCTAGAGTCGACCCCAAGCGACGCGACAGCTTGCTGGCGCAAGTCGCTGGTTCGGTGAAGCGAGGACGCGCACAGGTGCTTGCACCGAGCACGCCGCAGCGGAGAAGGGTAAAGCCCGCTATCCAGTCCCCGGAGCCAAGCTATACAGGCTAGCGTGTTAAAAACTTTAGCTTTTGCGGCAATAGGGTCGTATACTTTTAAGCAGAAGTACTTTTGTTCCCGACCATTGGACAAGAGAACAAACATATGAGGGCAAAACGTAAACATCTAATAAAAATTGGCCAGGTAGTTGCTGTACTGCTATTCATATTCTGCTCTACGGGATTATCTTCAGCCGGGGCACTTTCGAATAACGCCTTGGCAGGCTATTGGGCGCTGAACGAAAGCACACAAGGCGCGTCGGCGGCAGACAGCAGCGGTAATGACAATACTGCCGCTCCTCATGGCACGAGCGGCGGCCCGGCGCCATCCGCGGCAGTGCCGCCGGCAATATCTTTTCCCGATCCGTATAGCTCCAACTTCAATGGCGGGCAGTATTTAGCCGCTCCCGACAGTTCGAGTCTGGACAGCACGAACGCTATGAGCGTATCTGCCTGGGTCCGATTCGCGAACGTGAGCGGCAATCAAACCATTGCCGCCAAGTGGCAAGTCGGCGTGAAACAACAGTGGGTGCTGCAGCTCAATGGCGGACACATCAGTTTCTGGACGGGAAATGGTAGCACCGGGCAGGACAACCTGGCATCGGCCACGACTATCGCCGCCAACACCTGGTACAACATAGTCGCAAGCGACAGTAACGGCAACAAAGACCTGTTCATAAACGGCTCGCTCGATACTAGTGATACGTCCGCAAGCAGCTTGGGCGTCGCCAGCGGCACGCCGCTGACTATCGGCGGCAAGCAAAATAGCTCCGGAACTTATTTTGAATTCCTGAACGGAAATATCGACGACGTACGTGTATATAATCAAGCTCTGTCGTTCGCCGGCCAACAAGCTGTTAACGCGGGCGTCAATATAGACCCCTCAGCACCAACGCTCAATAATAAGACCGAGAATCTACAATTAAACCAGCAGGTAACTACGAACGTGATCAATGGCGCGGGAGATAACCCCGACCCCCTCAGCCTATCTATCAAGACAGCCCCTATCCATGGCAATGCGAATGCAAACACGGCAAATGGCACCATAACTTACCAGCCCGATGAAGGATACATCGGCGCTGATTCTCTCAGCTATAGTATTTGTTCGCCCCTATTCGTATTTTTCTGCAGCACCGCTTCTATCAATTATTCTACAAGTCCTGGGAGCTCCGTGAACTCAGCGACAACCCCTCGTGCGCCTGATACGGGCCATGGCAGCCCCCATGAAAATCTAAATCTACCGAGCATATTATCTGCTCTATCCTGCGGTCTCATAGTGACAGGCGCGGCACTATCTAAAAGCGCTCGAAAGCTCTAGGCTGACACACTGCGCCATTTATATGTCATAGTATGAAATTAGGTAATCGTCAAATATCAGTATATACTTATATACAGCTAGACCACTTCAACACTAAACATCTCGCAGGGAGCAAACGAAAAGATTGTTGTCGGCCTCGGCATACGGCAATAATTTTAACGAAAGGCATACATATGTCATTACTTGCACCTATTAAAGACGGCGAAGAAGAGAAAAAGAATCAAAGCGCATCGCATCTCCTATCAGATAACGGGAACGACGGGACTGACCCGAAGCCCGAGGGGCAACCGGCAGATCCGGACCCAAAGACGCCCGAGGCTTAAGTAACGGCGGATTCGTACCAAAGCCCCCTTTACAGGGGGCTTTTAGGCTATTATGAAAATACTCAATCAGGATTTTTTGAAACGGACGATGTTTTCGCTTTTTTAGGCTTCTTTGTTTCTTTACGGCCTTTATCTTTGGGTATGATAGCCTCCTTGGTCAGTCACGAAGGTAAAAGCGTGTCCGACATTGCCAGCGCGCCCAACACGACCTATGCGGTGTATATAATCATCATAAGAGGCTGGCACTGTGTAATTGATAACATGAGTGACATCTTGTACGTCAAGGCCACGGGCCGCTACATCTGTGGCGACGAGTATGTCTACCTCATTTTGCTTAAATTTACGTAATGAGCGTTGCCTTTGGGATTGAGTTTTACCACCGTGAATAGAGTCAACGTTAAACCCACGAGTTGTCAGTTCTTCGCTCAGCCGTTCAACTCCACGCTGAGTATCGTCAAAAATGATGGCTTTTCGCACCTGGCCATCAAGCAGTAAATCATGCAGCTTGTCAGTTTTCTGTTTATCATGCGTAACTCGAACAATATCTTGATGGACATTACTGCTCGTATCCCCACTTTTTACAGAGACAGTAACCGGATCACGGGAGAACTCCGTGATCAAGGTAGCCACTTTGTCGCTAAATGTAGCCGAAAAAAAGAACGACTGCCGTTCGCTTTGCATACGTTCAAGAATGAAGCGAATGTCCCGAACGAAGCCCATATCGAGCATTCGATCTACTTCGTCGAGCACTACATACTTAAAATCCTTTAGTTTCAGGCTACCCCGTTCAAGATGATCCTTGATTCGCCCTGGCGTGCCCACAACTATCCTTGCGCCAGTCCTAAGGTCACGTAACTGGGGGGCCATGTTCGAGCCCCCGATAAGCACTGCGCTTCGCAAATTACTCCCTGCAGCGATAACGCTGAGCTCCACGTCAATCTGCTGTGCAAGCTCGCGCGTGGGCGCAATTATTAAAGCCCGTGCGTTCGTCATCATAACCCCCTGTAAAACAGGGATTGAGAATGCGGCCGTCTTACCAGTGCCCGTATCAGCAATACCGATAATGTCCTTGCCCTCTAAAGCTGGTGGAATAGTTTGGTCCTGAATGGGGGTAGGAGTGTGATAACCCTTGGCTGCAAGGTTAGCTTTCATCAGCGGATTGACGGAAAAATCACTGAACTCATGGCGCGGCGCATACTCTTCCTTAGCAATAGGCTGTGCAACTTTAATAAACCGCTGAGGGTTAATGTAATCTTTTTTGGGGACCCGTCGAGAAGGGCGGGCGCCTGCACCGTAGGTGCGGCGTTTAATCTGGCGGCCTTTAATAGAGTTTCTTGTGTTATAAGACATAAAAAATGAATCCTTGCGGTTAGTTTGCCATTACTGCGATTGGTGAAAATCGAGTATGCTCACTGACCCGGATCCATCAAAACAATATCTTAATTGTAACAAGAATTATAAAAAATTTCAAGTGCTTATGTTTCGGGTAACGTGAGATAGGGCGGTCTGCTTCCATGCTATAATAAGAGTTAGCAAGGTTAATCTCCACTTTTCAAGTATACGTGGTAGAGCAAGAGCTCAAGCATATTCTCGGTAAAGCGAAGACGCTGTCTCGCCCAATACAAGCTCAATGAAAGGCTCTCCAATTATGTCAACCAAACTATATATAACACGGTTGTCGTTTGGCACAACCGACCACGCACTCAAAACCCTGTTCGAACAACATGGTAGCGTTATGAGCGCACATGTGATTATTGATCGCGCCACCTCCCGCTCTAAAGGCTTCGGGTTTGTCGAGATGGAAAATAATGACGAAGCAAGGGCAGCTATCAAGACGCTGGACGGTAAAGAGTTCGAAGGGCGAACCATAGCCGTCAGTGTTGCCCGCCCCCAATCCAGCACTCCTCAGATTACTAATTATACGAAGCGAAAGGATAATTTTCGAAATGGTTTCCAGCGCTGAATGGTAACTCCTGGCTTCTTTTACGGATAGGAACAAATGATGATGAAGTACTTGGTTGGCTACACGAAAAATAGGATCGCGGTATATGTTGATCTCACAAACTCTCAAGCCGCTCCACACGTCGCAGCCCACCCCTATTTGTTAGGGCTGGCAAAAGATGCGCTCAGCGAAGTAACGGCAAAAGAAGAGCGTCTTAAATTCGAACAGAACGCCGGTCGTCCTATAGGTTACGAGAATGTCGTAGAGACGTCTCCGGGCGAAAATGTCATTTATGCCCAACTTGTCAAAGACGATCTGTATAGCCGCTTTACTAGAAAAGGCGTTCCGAAACGTACCAATTATGTATCCCTGGTAATAGAGCGGCAGGGCATGGAATATTACTTGCTTACCGATGCATGGATCGGCCGCCTGAAACCCCCACGCCCTGGCAGCCCACATGAAACACCGGCAAGCCGGCAATATTGGGCTACACACGCCTTTCTTCTCGACACGCAAGTCATGCAAAAGCATAGTAGAACCGAAGTCTGCCCCTATTAAGTAGTAGCACAGCAAAGCTCTTCGCCCTATGAGAGCTTAAAAATAATGTCTTGCCAAAAAGTTCCGGGCTGGGACGCCGAGCCATAACTAGTTAGGCTACGGAATCGGCAATCTATCCGGTAAACATCCATGCTAACTGGATATTTTTAATGTTGAAAGTATAATAGTCCCTATGAGCAAAGCCGTTGAGTCCCTGCAAGCCGCCCAACAGAAGGCCGCGTCTATCCGGCCAAAAGTCGGGGGATTCCCGTACCTAGCAGAAGTTTTGCGCCAGGCAGGGGTTAAACAGAATGTATGGTCTTTGCCATCTTGCCAGAGCATCTATTTTATGGAGGATGGCTCTGTTGTTCAGCAGGGGGAGCCGCTTGTTGAAGGCTCGGCTGACATCCCACAATTTGATAAAGAAGCCCTCGTTAAGGCGTTACGCACGGACCAAGCAGGCGAGAGTACTTTCCCGGAATTCCTCAAATCAACCTGGGAAGCCGGTATTATTTGGTTCCAAGTGGATTTCGAAAAGCGTACAGTGATTTACGGCGGAGCAAACGGAGAGACTTACGTAGAGTCATATCCGGAAGTCGAAGTCTAGATTCAAGACCGGTACGCCGAGCCAAAATTTGCCAAATATCACAAAATGTGGTATTTTTATATTTATGGCCCCCTTCGAGCAATCTCCGGGCGTAGAAACCTATGACCTAATTGCCGGCATTGGCAATCACGAGGCAAAAGCCTTGTTATTGTTGCATCTAGGGAAGTCGGCCACCATGCTATCCCGTCATTATATGGGAGAAGGTTTTAAAGAGTTTTTAGGTAGCGGCGCAGATTGGTATCCATCGCCGGGCGTCCCCTTCGATTATTGTATTAATAGCCTTGAGCCAATAGGGCAAGTACTAAAGGGTACCGTCCAATCTCATATAGGCGAGGCAAAGGCTTACGCTATTACGGAGTTCGGCCAAGAAGTCGGTATACCGACGGCTGGATTAATTTTAGATTGGAGCTTAAACCACCCTGATATCTCAGTTCAACGAATTTTTGGCCCCACCCACAGTAAAGGCGCCGTCCGGGCACCACAAAATCGCGCATCCCTACTCGCCGAACTCGTCACTAGCCCCGAGTCCAGCTTATCAACCGTCCAGATTGCCGGAATAAATCCCGCTGATTGGGAAAGTTCTGAATACCAAAATAGTCTACGAACGGTAGATATTACTTCGAGGGCTTTGGCCGCGAATGGCATCGTCAGTGTCGTCCGTCGAGAAACAGAAGGTAATAATAGGCTTTTTCGGATCAATGGGATTGACCAACCTGACAGGCCAGGGCCCGAGCGGGGGCCCATAACCCTAGCCATTCAAGATTTCGTACGCCACCAGTATGATGCGGGGAAATTTGAGTTCACCGCCGAAGAAGTGGTAGCTCATACGACTCGCGCCCTCCCGGATGAAGATCCCGCGCATATAAGAACCCGCATCAACAATATATTGGGCTCATCTATTAGAGCCACTAAAAGCACGTCTCACTATAGATATTTTCCTAGCGTCGAGAGGCTGGAAATACCCTTTGGCCACCAACATACCCAGGTCACGCTAAATGACAGCTATAAAGCGGCTGTCGAAGCTTTGGTTGAAATCGTGATAGCCGTCGACGATCGTAGTTCATCCGCCTTAGAGAAAGGCAGGAAGATGGCGGAAGAAATATCCGCGGACACATCTAAGAAGCAGCTTTTAATTGCTAAGGCATATAATTTTTCAGCTGTGGCACGCCGGCGCCCCGTATCCGAAACCATGGATGCCGTGATTGGAATTTTGCGCCAGCATGACGGCCCGGCTGACGCGCGCACAGTTTACGATACATACACTCGCACGCATTCACGCCCTATCACCGAAGTTACGATAAAAAGTATCCTGCGCAGATTAACGAAAGAGAACATTACCACGATGACAAAACAACGCTCTAAAGCTTCGAACCGTAAATTGCGCAACTATTATCAATTGGCAGAAAACTAGTTGTAGTTGTACGGTCATAAAGAAGTAAATACAGTGGCGGGATCAGAACGCCTCTATATGTTAGATTTCTGTTTGCTATATTAAAAGGCAATGAGTTACTGGATTAACGTAGTAAGCCGAGATCATGTTCAGAGAGGGGTGGAGGGTGGCTTTACGCAGGCGAATCACGGCAAGCCATGGGCTCTAAAAAAAATGAAAAAAGGCGACTGGATCATCTTCTATTCCCCGAAAACGAGTTTTGAAAATGGCGAGCCGCTCCAGGCTTTCACTGCGTTGTGCCAGGTCACAGACGATGAGCCGTACCAAGTCGAAGTGACGCCGTCTTTTAGCCCTTGGCGGAGAAATGTACGTTTTGAAAGGACGAGAGAAGTACCGATTAAGCCTTTAATCGAGGAGCTTGATTTTATCGAAAACAAAGTGCAATGGGGTTATAAATTTCGATTTGGCGTTATTGAGATTGGCGAACACGACTTTCAGACGATCAAAAAGGCGATGAGCGGGCAAAATTCGTGACTGGTGTACGAAGTTATATATTGTAAAATATTACATTTAATGGTATTATACCTCTATGCCCGGCGGCCCTAATTTTCACAATAGCCAATTTATGCTTGCGCCCGACATTACCGGAGTTGAGCTCAATACTGACGTTGCAGCCAAGCTGGCAGGAAGAGTTATAAATACAATAGGCAGAGGCGTGTATGCGGCTGCACTAGACCCTAAAGCATGGTTCATCGTAGATGTGAGCCCTAATACTTTAGAAGAACCAGCCGCATCAAACGGCCATCTTGCATCCGAAAATGTGGTAAGTATCCAGCTCGCCACCGATCGCAAGAATGACCCATCTGAAGTGTACATGGCCTTCATGAAAGGCGTCATGGAGCACGCCTCATCACTCGGCCGCCTACGGCAAAGGCGCATTAAGGGGAAACTGGCAGAAGATCTGCTAATTATGCCGCGGCCGCTTGAGCCGTTGCTTCGAAAGCGCCGGGATGATTTCGGCCAAAATGGCACTTTTGAACCGCGGCCGGGTTCAGGCATAGTGATAACAGTATAATAATTTAGTATCCTGGATCGGTACTCTAAGCCGGCTGAGCCGAAGATATGGTATAATTACAGATAAGAAAGCTAGCGCTTTTCGAAGGAGCGCTTTTTTTATTGCATGAAGTCAACACAAGACCCGGCCAAAATACGCAACATCGCGATTATCGCGCATGTGGACCATGGCAAAACGACGCTCGTCGACGGCCTGCTTAAACAGTCCCAGACTTTCCGCGACAACCAGGCGGAGATGAGCCAGGATCTGATCATGGATTCCGGCGACCAAGAAAAAGAGCGGGGTATTACCATTACTGCCAAAGTAACCGCCGTGCAACATGGCGACTACCGGATCAATATTATCGACACGCCGGGGCACGCCGATTTCAGCGGCGAGGTTGAGCGAACGCTTAATATGGCAGACGGCTGCATCCTCATCGTTGACGCCCAAGAGGGCCCGATGCCCCAGACCAAATTCGTGCTCGGCAAAGCTCTGGCGGCCGAAATAAAGCCAATCGTCATTATTAATAAAATCGACAAGACTGGCTCGCGCATAAAAGAAGTTGAAGACGAACTAGCAGATCTCTTCCTTGAGCTAGCAGTGCACGAGGACCAGTTACATTACCCAATTTATTACGCCATCGGCCGCGAGGGCAAAGCCTGGGCCTCGCCGCCAGCCAACAGCGAAGACGCAGCTAATCTCGACCCTATATTTGAAGCCATACAAAAAGATATACCTGCGCCGCGCGTTGAAATCGATAAACCGTTCCAGATGCTAGTGACGGCACTCGCGCATGACAGCTTCAAAGGCAAGTATGCCATCGGCCGCATTACACGGGGGACAGTGCGGGGCGGCCAACAGGTTGCACTCTGCAAAAAGAACAGCGTAATCGCCAGTGCCAAAGTCGACACAGTGTTTATGAGTCACGGCCTTAATAGGTTTGAGGTACCGGTCGGCGTAGCTGGCGACATCGTACAGCTTACCGGCATCGCCGATGCCGCGATAGGAGACACTGTAGCCGATGCCGACAGCCCGGAAGCGCTACCCACTATCGAAGTAGAGGCGCCAACTCTCAGGATTTTTCTCGGTCCCAACACCAGCCCGTTCAAAGGCCAAGAAGGCAAGTTCAATACCTCCCGCCAAATTGCAGAGCGGCTCAATAAAGAGCTCGAAACGAACGTTGGGCTGCAAGTCGAAGAGAGCGGTATCGGCTTCACCGTGGCGGGGCGGGGCGAACTACACCTCGGAGTACTTATCGAAACTATGCGCCGCGAAGGATTTGAATTTGAAGTCGGCCGGCCGCAAGTTGTAACCCATCAAGAGAACAGCCAGACAGTCGAACCGGTCGAAGAAGTAATTATTGAGGTCCCCGCCGAACACGTCGGCAGCGTACAGATGGAACTCGGGCAGCGGCGCGCCACGCTGTCTGAACAGTTTGCCAGTCCTAAAGGCGTCACTAAGCTTATTTATAAAATGCCGACACGGGCACTCTTGGGCATGCGCAACACGCTGCTCACGAGCACTAAGGGCACTATTATTATGAATAGCCTGGTTATCGGTTTTCAGCCGGTAGGCACGCCCCTGCAGCAGTTGCGGAATGGCGTGCTCATCGCTTTTGAGACCGGAGTCACCACGCCATACTCTCTGCAAAACGCCGAATCCCGTGGAACGCTCTATGTAGGGCCGGCCGAAAAAGTTTATGCCGGCCAGATCATCGGCCTGAATACCCGCCAAGAAGACATGGAAATCAATGTCTGCAAAGCCAAGCACCTTACAAACATGCGTTCATCATCATCAGATGGCGTCGTCCACCTGACTCCTCCTACGATTTTCAGCCTTGAGCAATGCCTCGACTTTATTGAGGATGATGAATTGCTTGAAGTAACTCCTGAAAACTTGCGGCTACGCAAAAAAGAGCTCGATCCCACGAAGAGAAAACGACAAAAATAAGTTGCTTATCCAACTAGAAAGCGATTATTAATCCTGCGGGTCGGCTACGGCGGGCCTCACTAACAATAGCACCGCCAAAAGCCCTATAAGCGAGAGGATGCTCGTCGCTACGAAGGCGATCGCATAACCGTAGTCCGAAGCGGAAAGTGCCGCCGGAAGATATGACGCTAGAGCAGCAGGGATGTGATCAGGCTTTAGCCCGGTCTGTTCGGCGGCAATAATGGTCGACCGTAGATGTTCCAACTGGCTAATCTGCATCGACAACCCTCTTTCTCTTATTAGTTCATGAAGTTTGTCGACATAACTGGTATGAAAAATTAAGTATAGGCCGGCAATCCCGATTGCCCCGCCAAATTGTTCTGCCGTCGCCGACACGCCGGAAGCCTCGCCGTGCCTTTCATCGGGCAAAGTGTCGAGCGTCACCGGGTCATTAGTCGCAAGCACCAGTGCCAGACCAACGCCGTATAGCAACAAGCCGGGCAAGAGCCATACGTAATTATCGGCAAAAACCGCCGCTGCCATAAGACCCACGGATACCGACAGCATGGCAAAGCCAGCCATAAGAGGCTGCCGCCCGCCCACACGGTCGTACCACCTACCAGCCGCCGGAGCCACAAATACCATAGGCAAACTGGCAGGGATCAATGCTACGCCGGCTACTATTGGCGGCATACCCAGATCGAGTATCAAAAACAGCGGCAAGAGGATGCCCATGCCCATTTCAGCCATGCCGCCGATTATCTGGCTAACGGTTGCCCCCAAATAATTAGGATGCCGTTTGAGGAGCCCAAAACTCATAAGCGGGTTTGGAGAATGGCGCTCGGTTGCAACAAAGCCGATCGCTGCGAGCAGGCTAATGCCAAGCGGCACTGCTACCGAAGCAATCGGCGCATCATAACTCAGCTGCTGTGATTGTGCTAATCCAAACACCAGACCGGTCAGCGCTATAGCCAGCAGCACTGTTCCTGTAATATCGATGTGGCCTCTGGCTACTGCTGGCCGATTTGCTGGCGCAGCCCGGCGCAGCGCTAAATACGCGAAACAGGCGAGCGGCAAGTTAACTAAAAGTACGGCCCGCCAACTAAAAACACTCGTTAGTACACCGCCGAGCGTTGGCCCAAAGGCACCGGCTACGGCCGCCACGCCGCCCACTAACCCCAATATGCGGCCTTTGTTACGATTCGATACCATGGTACTGACTACTGAGATGGAAGTAGGCAGCATGAGCGCGCCTCCGACCCCTTGGACAATACGGCATAGTAGCAAAAGAGGGAATGTAGGAGCAAAGCCGCCGACTGCCGAGGCGCCGGCAAAAGCAAATAGGCCAATGGAAAATATCTTCTTTGGGCCGAACATATCGCCCATACGGCCCCCAAGCACCAAGAAACTCGCAAGCGGCAAAAGACTAGCATTCAATACCCACTGCGAATCGCCCTGAGAAATCGAGAAAGTGTGGACGATGTCCGGTAAGGCTAGCGGCACTGCCGTTTGATCAATAAGGATCATGGCATTAGCTACCATTGCCGCCAGCACGATAAACTTCAGCGTTCGAGAACCCTTTGCCGGTTTCATTACCTGTAGTTTCTCATGGGGTACATGCATGATTCAAGACCGGCAATCATTCCTGATTATACTTATATTTACCAAATGGTAACCGCTTAGCGGGCTATGACTGCGCCTGCGGCCTTGCTGCCCAACCTATATGCTGATACCGGCGTGAGTTGCTCTCAGCATAATTTAAGATTCGGCTATATAATAGTGATAGTCCATGCTTGCCCAACTCCAACAACACATCCGCCGCCCAGACCTCAAATTTACTAAACTTTCGCGCCGCGGACGATGGACAGCCTTCGCCTCAATCATAGTTGTATGCATCATAGTTGGAGTCATTGTTACGGAAGCCGTAGGGCCGCCGCCCGTTACGAAGTATGACCCAAACCTCACCCAGGCCGGGTATTCGCTAGTAGCACCGCTTAATAGTAAGAATGCCTATCTTGTTAATAATAACGGCCAGGTTGTTCACGAATGGGAATTGAACAATTATGCCGGCGCCGTTACCAAATTACTCAGTAACGGCTTGCTGCTGCGCACATATCAAGGAGCTAATAATCTATCGATGGGCGGCCGCGGCGGCGGAATCGAGCTAGTTAACTGGGATGGCAGCGTGAAATGGAATTATACGTACGACGATTCCGATCACGAACAACATCACGACGCCATTATGATGCCGAACGGTGACATTATGATGCTGGCATGGGTGAAAATCCCCAAGGCCCAAGCCATTGCTGCCGGTGTAAATCCTAAAAATATCGACCCTAAAACTAATGCTACTTGGGCGGACCAAGTCGTAGAAGTTAATCCTTCCAACAACAAGATAGTCTGGCAATGGAACGTATGGGACCATCTGGTGCAAGATTATGATTCCACGAAGCCGAATTACGGTTCGGTCGCGGATAATCCGCAGCGCATTAACGCCAACTATTACACGTATTCCCAGAAACCCGATTGGTTACACACTAATGCTCTGAGCTATAATCCTCAAACCAACCAGGTAATAATCAGCGCCCGCGAGTTTAACGAATTCTGGGTCATCGACCATAGCACGACCACCGCGCAGGCAGCCACCTCCGAGGGCGGTAATAGCGGCATGGGAGGAGATCTGCTCTACCGGTATGGCAATCCGGCTACATACGACCAAGGTACGGCAGCTGACCGCACACTCTATCTCCAGCACGATGTCCATTGGATTCAACAGGGGCTAACGGGCGCAGGCAACGTTTTAATATTCAATAACGGCGACAATACGACAGGCAAGCGATCTTACTCGAGTGTGCTTGAGCTCAAGCTGCCGCAAACCGGCTACACTTATGCCAAAGACAGCACCGGCGCCTATGCCCAGCCGAAGGTCGTATGGACGTACGCGCCTACCGGCCAACAGGAATTCTTCTCTAACATCATGGGCGCCGCCCAGCGCTTGCCGAACGGCAACACGCTTGTAACTGACGCCACACATGGCCGAGCTATAGAAGTTACGCCAGACGATAAACAAGTCTGGGTATACACGACGCCGTTCTATAACACCAACCTGCTTGACCCGACCGGCCCCAAAACTAATCAAGTTTTCCGCATTTACAAGTATACACCTGATTACTCGGGCCTGGATGGGCACAAACTTTAGCCCGATATGTACTGGGCAAACTCTTACGCGATGTAGCGCTTAATCGTGTAGTGCGCGTTTCGGCGGGAACGGTATAACAGCCATAGGCCGGCGCCGATCATGACAAAAGATGTGGTTGCAATACTCCGCATAGCCGTTGCGCTGCCGGCAGGGGTTCCATAACCGGTATCTGGAGTCGAGATACCACCGGAAGCTGAAGCATTACCTGTGCCGCCGGAGCCGGAATTATTGTTTGGCGGGATAGTTAACCCAGTGATGACACCTATATTATTCGCCGCGTATTCGGTGAACCACATGTTGTTATCGGGCCCGGCGGCTATGCCAAGAGGTGCACTGTTAGAAGTAGGAGTAGGGTATTCGGTAATAATCCCCGCCGGGGTAATTTGTCCGACATTGCTGCCCGAGCCACTGCCATATTCCGCAAACCATAGATTCCCGTCTGGGCCGGAAGCAATAGTGTCGAGGCCGCTGTTGTTTGTCGGTACTGGATATTCCCCCAGCACATTGCCGCTGGGATCCATTTTGCCGATCTTATTCGTTCCGGTTTCCGTAAACCAAATATTTCCATCCGACCCTACAGTAATCCCGTTGGGCCTGCTATTGGCTGTAGGCAACGAATACTCAGTAAAGGTGCCGCTGGGAGTGACTTCACCAATCTTATTACCGAAATATTCGCTGAACCACAGATTGCCGCCGGGCCCGGTAACAATTCCGCGCGGAGATCCGCCGCTCGTAGGCACAGGATATTCAGTGATGGTACCGCTTGGGGTAATTTTACCGATTTGGTTTGCGCCAGCCTCCCCAAACCAGACATTTCCATCCGGGCCGCCAGTAATACCATATGGACTGCTATTACTTGTCGGAACGGCATATTCGGTGATAGTGCCGCTTGGGGTAATTTTACCGATTTGGTTCGCTTGAAGCTCAGAAAACCACATATTACCATCAGGGCCTTTGGCTATGCCGGAGGGGTCGGCATTGCTTGTCGGTACCGGGTATTGGGCCACCGTACCACTGGGAGTAATCTTAGCAATAACATTTCCAGAGGTGCCGGTGAACCACATATTGCCATCCGGACCGGCAGCAATATATCCAGGCTGGGGAGTCCCGGGCACTGGATATTCGGAAATGGCTATGGCTGCGAGCGCATTAGGCACCATCAGCAATCCCAGCGCCAAAAATGACGCGGCCAAAAAACCAAAATGCTTGAGTCTTTTTATGTTGGTTTTCATGTTCAAGCTCACACAGCTTATGCTTAAATAGTAGCGGATGTTACAACATATGGCAAGCCCGAAATTCATTCGGTATCTATTTTACTGGCGGCATAAACTAAATTCGAAGTAATAGGGATGGTATCATTGAAGTATGCAGGCAGCCGCATCGCGCACCACTAAACAGCAAGCAAAAGCACCAGCAATACGGTTTACAGCCAAACTGGTTAAAATCGGCTCGTGGGATATTATCCTGGTACCTCAAAATGCCAGTGCAAAATTACCTTCCCGCGGCATGATTATGGTCAAAGGCACTATAAATGGCCACAGTTTTCAGTCCCCATTAGAGCCGGACGGCAAGGGCAGCCATTGGCTCCATGCAGACCGCGATTTGCGCACAGGCGCCAAAATCGGCACCGGCGATACCGTAACAATGGCTATTGAGCCGTCTAAAGAATGGCCGGAGCCAAACATACCAGCAGACCTAAAGGCGGCTTTAGCGGCCGACGCTGAAGCCAAGAAGCTATGGGAAGATGTTACACCAGCAGCGCGCTGGGATTGGCTCCGCTGGATAGCTTCGACTGGGCGTGAAGAAACCCGGAAAAAACACGTGGAAGTGGCCCTGTCGAAACTTAAAAACGGCTTACGCAGGCCGTGTTGTTTCAACCGCACCATGTGTACCGTATCAGCCGTATCAAAAAGCGGCGTACTCCTCGACCCAGATGCCTAAGTGACGGCTCCGGCTTTACTCCAGCAGATTATTTTTTAAACCTCCAGTTTGTAAAATACTGCACTTTATGCTATTTTATTCTTCTATGGCCAGCCCCGTCGACGCTTTACCTAACCCTCGTACACTGGAATTTACCCAGACATTATTCAGGCCGGCTAACAGCCCGGCCTTGGAGACCCTATTTGGGAGGCTCGCGCTATATGAAGCGAGCGATGGTAGGTTCCAACGTCCTTCCAGTCCCGACGGCGAAGTGGGGACCCGGCTTATCTTGGCTAAAAATAGAGAGTTACGTGAAAATGCCGGCCGCCTCATGCAGTTAGGCCTGGAAGGACAGCCGCTGTTTGGGCGGCTCATTGACAAGATGCCCATCTTAAGCGAGCCTAGAACGGTTACGGCAGATTGCGTCCATCACCACATAAGCAAACGTGGAGAACACTATGTAGACCTCTCATTACTCCGAGAGGATATATTCAGCACGAAGAATGAGCGATACAACCTATGGCGAGCACTCGAAGAGCTCTCGGGCGAAGAGTTAGCATGGAGACCACATATGCCAAAATTACGTGTCGCATATATGGGCAACAAACCGCAAAGAGTAGGAGAATGGATGCTGCGACCGGTGATTGAAGAGATTGAAGCCATGTTACCAATGGAGATCACTCTAGACCCTTTGCACGATCCTAATTAAATTTATTTCAACCGCGGTGAAGAGCTGGCAGACTTTTGCTATCATTAAGATAGTCGTAAGCGGAGGGTAATTATGGGTCAAAAAATCACGCCAAATCTATGGTTTAACGGCAATGCCAAGGAATCCGTGGAATATTACGTATCTACATTTCCTGATAGCAAGGTAACACATACCGCATACTATCCCGAGAGCACGGAGGAGGGCTTGGCTGATTTTCAAAAGGATATGGCTGGCAAGGAATTGGTAATAAATTATGAGCTAGGTGGGTTGGAGTTCGGCGCCATTAATGCCGGGCCAGAATTTGCATTCACCCCATCAGTCTCCTTTATGGTGAATTTTGATCCTTCGCGCGACGAACAGGCCAAGGAGCACCTGGACGAGCTATGGGAAAAGCTGATGGACGGCGGCGAAGCGCTGATGCCGCTCGATACATACCCGTTCAGCAAACATTACGGCTGGGTGAAGGACCGTTATGGCCTGACATGGCAGCTCATCCTGACCAATCCCGACGGCGAGCCACGCCCCTTCATCACCCCTTCGCTGATGTTTTCCCGGCAGAATACCAACCATGCCGAAGAGGCAATCAAGTTTTATACCTCAGTTTTCCAGGATGCCAAGCAGGGCATCGTAGCCCGCTATGGCAAAGCTACCGGTCCCGCTAAGGCGGATGCACTCATGTTCGCCGACTTTATGCTGGCCGGACAATGGTTCGCCGCCATGGACTCCGGAGCCGAACAGGACTTCACCTTCAATGAGGCCGTCTCGCTATCCGTAACATGCAAAGACCAGGCGGAGATCGATTATTTCTGGGAAAAACTATCGACCGTACCGGAGGCTGAGCAGTGCGGCTGGTGCAAGGATAAGTACGGCCTCAGTTGGCAGATCGTACCTGAGAATATGGACGAACTCATGCGGCGCCCCGGCGCTTACGTCCACATGATGCAGATGAAAAAGCTTGTTATTGACGATTTTTAATCGTGCGTAGGACCGCCCTATAAAAAACCCCACAGCGGCGAGAATGATATTCTGGCACACTGGTATCTGTGTTATCTGAAGAAGGGAGATGCCGGTGATGGCGCAGAAGAATATCGGACCCCGTGATCTCGGGATAAAATTACATGATGGCTCCGGAAACGACCACTTCAAATGGTTGCTAGCATGCCAGCTTTTTGGCGCCCGGATAAGCCAGGACATTGCCGCTAAAACCTACAAGCTACTGGACGAACAGGGTTATACTTCTCCTGATAAGCTGGCCTCGGCCAATTGGCAGGAATTAGTCGACATTCTGGGTGAAGGTGGCTACCGTCATTATGATGAATCTACCGCGCGCGAGCTGATTGCCATGGGCAAGCTCGTGAAGCAAAAGTATGCCGGATCCTTCCAAAAAGTCTTAGATGATGCCGATAACAAGAGAGCTGTTAAAAAAAGTGTACAGGAGTTTAAGGGCATCGGGCCCAAAGCCGCCGATATTTTTGCACGCGAAGCAAAAATTTAGCAGATAGCTCATATGCGCTTTGCGGCAAGCTGGCGCGCCCAAATATAGCCGCCGACAGCAGTAAGGAGACATACAGCCGAACCGAGCAAAATCGGCGCCCGGCCACCCAAGCTGTCAGCCAGCCAGCCCAGCAGTGGCGAGCCGAGCGGTGTAGTCCCGATCAGGAGGACGGTTTGCAGTGCAAGCACACGCCCGCGGATATAATCAGCGGCCGTCAGCTGCGCCAGGCTGGTTGTTGCCGTCGTATACAGAATAGTGCCGGCACCTACGAAGATGGCAAGCGGTGCCGCAACATATACATTTGGCGCAATTGCCATGAGCGCCATGGAAACACCAAGGATTCCGGCCCCTGCAATAATATGCCGAAGCCGCACCAGATTGCGCCGAGCAATAATTAATGCAGTGATTATTGAGCCGACGCCCATGAGTGAATACAGCACCGTATATGTAGTATTTGAGGCATGCAAACCTTTACTCACGAAAAGCGGCAAGGTCGTGCTGAAGTTATATACCAATGTACCGATAATCAGCAGCATGGTGAAACTCACCAGTAAAACAGGCGTACGGCGAACATATGCCAAACCGGCTCGGATCTCGCCTTTTTGCCGGGGACGCGGCGGTAGGCGGTGCAGTTCGCTGCTTCGCATCAACAAAAGGCAGGCTATGACGGCCAGGTACGAAAATGCATCAACCGTAAAAGCCCAGCCATAGCCAAGCGTTACTACCAGCAAGCCGGCTAGGGCAGGGCCAATTACGCGAGAAGTATTAACAATAATGCTATACAGTACCACGGCGTTAGATACCGATTTGGATGGTACCATTTCGCTTACAAATGAACGGCGCAGCGGATTATCAAAAGCGAGCAGCGTCCCGCCGAGGGTCGCTAAAATATAAAAACTGACAGTTGCCGTATGCGGTAAGAACGCTAACACCGCCAAGCCGACCGACTCCGCCATCTCCAACGTTTGCGTTATAAGCAGCATGCGCCGCTTGCTATAGCGGTCGGCAACGACGCCGCCATACGCCGACAGCAACAGGATAGGGCCATATTGGCAAGCGGCAAGGATACCGATCGCCAAACCGCTATGGGTTCGCTCAAGAACAAGGAGTGTCAGGGCGACATTTGTGAGCCAGTTGCCGGTATTTGATACGACCTGGCCGATAAAATACAGCCGGAAGTTACGATGCCCTAAAGAGGCGAACGTGGCCCGGACAGTCGTTCGCAATCTTCCTATGAGCGGCAGCGCAGCGTCAGGCTCCACACAACCCCTTGCTAAAGAGAGAAGCTATCTTATTTTTTCGCACATTGTCCCTTTGTTTCATTTCCGATACTCCGTTTTATTAGTGCTGGATTTGCTAAGCACATTCTAGTAAGCAACCTGCCCAGGTATTTGCAAACCGGTATTATTACAGAGAGCCTAAGCATTTGGCGGAGAAGGTGTAAACAACCGTCGCCGACAAAAAGAATTGCTTGTTCTTATACTAATTATACCATATTTGCGCGGCGCGTTGTATATTGAAGCGCCTATCCGTAGAGCAAAACGCCAATCACAACTGAGAGATTCATCACTTCCCATAATATAAAACTCACAATAATACTTTTGTCTTTATGGGCAATGCCGTACAAAATCCACGGAAAGGTAACAACGAATATAAGTATCCAGGTAGCCAACGAAACGCCAGTTGCCGACTGGTGCGCAAAAATACTGATACTTTGCGGTAAAACTGTGAAGGGTCCGATAACGCCGACAATGAATGTTAACCTATCCAAGAAGATAAGGTAGCGCGACTGCGGATGTGTATGAAATTCTTCGCTATGTTCGTGTTTGTGTTTTAAGCCTAAATAGTGCATATGCTTACTATAGCACGGGGAATCACAGCAGGCTTATTGCGAAGGCTCGCTAAAATGCTTATCCTGTAACTACCGCACGATGAATATTCCCAATCCCAATACAGTTACCGAAAATACCGGGCCGAGCCACATTTTTATTGGCAGAGTCATCACTATGGACGACGACACCCCAGTGGCGGAAGCCGTGGCAGTTGCTGGCAACAAAATCGTAGCTGTTGGCAAGCGGGAAGATATTGAACCGCTGGCCAGAACCGGTACAACCGGTACGCAGATTATTGAACTTGGTGAAAAAGTGCTCTATCCGGGCTTCATCGAGCCGCATATGCATCTCTGGGTAACGGCTATCAATTACGAATGGACCGATTGCAGCGCTTTTGCAAATAAGACGATTGATGAAGTTAAGAAGCGGCTCGCCGATGCGGCCGCCGCGGCCGAACCGGGAGCATGGGTTCTCGGCAAGCTGTTCGACCCCTCATTATTGCCGGGCATGCCGGAGTTGACACTAACCGAACTCGATGCAATCATCCCGAATAATCCTGTATTCGTTTTCAACGCCTCGATGCATTTTGCCTACGTAAATTCAGTAGCGCTTTCTCGCGCCGGCATCACAGCCGACATGCCCAATCCGGCTGGCGGCAGTTTCATGCACGATGAAAATGGCGCGCTCAATGGCATCTTATCTGAAATGTCCGCTATTGAGCCGGTACTACAACAGATCGGCATCAGTCCCGAAGTTGTCGCTCAAAATGCTGCGCGTATCACAGAAGATGCGACCCGGGTAGGTGTTACTACCATGCGTGAAGCGGCCACCGGCGCTTTATTCGGCGCGCAAGAAGTCAGCATGCTGCACCACATGAAAGAACAGGGCAAACTCAAAACGCGCCTCAGCCTCGCACTGGTAGACGAAGCGGCAAAAACTTGGCCGGAGACAGCCGAAACCGCTCCCGGTGCTGGCGATGAATTCGTATGGATAGGGGCCCGCAAAATCGTTGCCGATGGCTCTAACCAAGGCATGTCCGGATACCAAAGCCAACCATATATTGGCAGCGATAACCGCGGCAAGCTCGATATCGACCCAAATGAACTCAAACGCCGTATTGCATGGTGCCATGAAAATGGCTGGCAAGTCATGATCCATGCCAATGGCGATGCAGCCGTAGAAACGGTTACGAATGCATACCATGAGGTCCTCAGCCAGCTGCCGCCAAGGGAACTCAGACATCGTATTGAACACTGTTCGCTCGTAAATAATGACGCTCTGTTCGCAAAAATGAAGGCAGTCAATGTATCGCCGAGCTTCCTTATCAACCATGTCTATTATTGGGGCAAAACGCTTCGCGACAATATCCTCGGGCCGGATCGGATACATATGCTCGACCGCGCCAACGCCGCAATCGAAGCAGGGCTAAAAACCACCTTCCATTCCGACTACAATGTCAGCCCGATTAATCCGCTCCATTATGTCCAAGTCGCGGTTACCCGGAAAATGTGGGACAACGGAGAAGTACTGGCTCCCGATCAATGTATATCAGTCGGGCAAGCCATGCGGGCAATTACCATAGACGCCGCCTGGCAACTGAACATCGATGAACAATTCGGAAGCATTACGCCCGGCAAATTCGCCGACTTTGTAATCTTGGGAGAAGATCCGCAGGAAGCAAATCCGGATGAAATCGACAAAATCAAAATTGCCGAGACATGGCTCGGCGGCCAGCCAATCCAATAGGCAGGCATTTGGTATAAGTGGGGCTAGCCGGCACGGTTATACTAAAAGGCATGGTGCGGCTTTTGAAATTACTGGCAGTAGCTCTGCTTACAGGCATCGGCGTCGCAATCACATATTATGTTTTCGAAGCAGCGGCACACAATGCAATCGACGCGCTATGGCTTAACTGGATTGATACGGACCAGCACCGTCTGCTTGTTGTCCCGATGTGCCTCCTGTTGGCACTTATGTACTTTGGCGCGCAGCATGCCCTAGATCGGACATCGGAACGGCAGGAGAGCCACGGGCTTGGCGACGCGCCGAAACCGACAATTGCAAATTTCAGCAAAATACTCTTTCTCGGTTTTTTATCTCTCTTAGCAGGCGCCTCATTGGGGCCTGAAGCCATTCTCGTCCCGGCCTGCACGCTGCTTGGCGCGTACATTGGCAGCCGGTTTTTCGGCAATTCAAGCCAGAGCACCAAGCTCATGGGTGCTGCTGGCTTGGTGGCTCTGTTTGCAGCATTTTTCAATTCTTTCATCATCGGCATGCTCGGGCTGCTTCTAATTCGCAAACAAACCAAACTCCAACTTCGGCCCGTACTCATTGCCATATCGGCCGTAGCAGCCGGCAGCACCATATGGCTCCTCGGCGTATTGTCATCCAAACCGTACGTATCACTGCCGCCTACTAATTGGTATTTTAATTTTCGCAGCCTCCTGGGCCTCATCATTTTGCTGGTTGCCGGCTACGCGATCACGTATGTTACAGGATGGTTGCATCGGGCTGCGTCCATCCTACACGCGGCGGTCCTTAAACGCCCATGGTGGCTTAGAGCGCTGGTAGCGGCAGCCGGTTTGGCAGCTCTTTATCTGGCGGGCGGGCACTTAGTAGAATTCACCGGCAATAAATCCATTGTGCCCATGCTCCAGCAAGCGGCGGCATTAGGCACAGACGGCCTTTTATGGGTAGTATTGGTTAAGATCGCCGCTATCGGCTGGTCTAAGGCAATGGGGTATCGAGGCGGCATGATTTTTCCGACGATTTTTGTTGCCAGTACTCTAGTGGCGATCATGCATAGCCATGTTCCTAACCTAAATTTCATCTACGGCCTCATTGCCGTTTTGATTGGGGCGCTCTTCGCTGACCGGAAAGTAAAAATCCTGTTATAACCACAAGCGTACTAGGGAAGAATAGCCGGTCTGGTATAGTTAAGCCATGCAGCTCGAGATTTTACCGCTTGCCATCACTATGGTTGCCGGTCCCCAAATGCTCGCTTCTATAATATTTATTACGAGCAAGCGCGATCCCGTTAAAGTCAGTGCCGGTTATCTTCTTGGCATTTTGTGCACCACAGCCATATTCATATCTGCCGTCTTCCTGCTCGCGCGTGCTTTTGGCATATCGGCAGACGCCCACGGCAATGCCCCTAAAAAGGTAACCGTAGTTGAAGTAATCCTAATCGGCCTATTGGTATTTGCCGCTATCCGCTCATATCTTACGCGCGCTACCTCCAAACCGCCGAAATGGCTGAGTAAATTGCAAGACTTCACACCAGCAGGCGCCTTTAAGCTAGCTATACCATTATTCTGCCTGATGCCAGGGGATTTTATCGTTATGGTTACAGTGGGGTTGCACCTGGCAGGACACGGCTGGTCCGCAGGAGATCTAGTCAGCATTATTCCCTTTATAGCAGTCGTACTGCTTCTTGCCGGCTCACCGTTATTGGCGTTTTTAGCCTTCCGAAAACGCGCCAGCCGGACCATTCCTAAAATGCGCGACTGGATCCAGCATAATAGCTGGCTGGTAAACATTGTTGTTTATTGTGTCTTTATATACTTGATTCTGACATAAAAACGTTTTGCTAATCGACGTCTGAGAGACTGCGGTTCGCTTGCCGTTTATCCTGGCGGGCCTTAATCTTTGCGCCGCGGCGGCGCACGACCACGCTCACAAACGAAGCGATAATGCCCACACCGGCAAAAATATAAAACGTCGTGAAAATTTTGCCGAAGGTTGTGTGCGGCGTAATGTCGCCGTAGCCGACCGTCGACAACGTAACCACGCTAAAATAATAAGCGTTTACCCACGTCATTTTTTCAACCAAATGGTACACGACCGTGCCGATCGCCAAAATAATAATCGCTGCGCTTACTATCAAGCGATAAGCATATTGCTCCGCGAGCTGTTTAGTTTCAGATTCTTTCATTGCAAAATATCTCCTTGCTACATTATGCAGCGGGCAACTCTAATACGATAATAGGGCAGGCATTCGACATGTGCGTAGTAAGCTTTGCAGCATATGGGCGTAATTTTTCTATAAGCATATCGGAGTAAGCGCCGTTCGCCCTGAATATAACCCAGCGCACCTTCCGGTGAAGGGCCGTTTCTACTATGGCGATATAAGCGCTAAAGCCGTAACGGTCGCCCGTTTTCATCGCTTGTTTTGGCTGGTATTTCCCATCGGGAAAATTCTTAAATAATTGCGGATCATTCCACTCGTCTCTTCCTATAAATGGAGGATTAGAGATAATAAGATCGACCGGCTCGCGGTACGCCGAGGGTACCCATTCGTGCGGACGGCTCATAACAACCTTGAGATTATGCAGCTGGTTTATCCGGGCATTTTCTTTTGCAAGCCCAATGGCAGCTGGAGAGATATCAAACGCGGAAAACTTTTTATGAGGATACAGTTTTGCTAATGAAACCGCTAATACGCCCGAGCCGGTACCGAGGTCGGCCACCGCGCGGACTTCATGATGCTCCGCGAGAAACTGGCTACCAAAATTAGCCAGTCCGAAAACGAGTGAATCAGGAACAAAAACTTTATCTTTGAGAGTGATAATAGCGCCGCCAAGGCTTTTTATTTCATACGGCTTCTTAGCGTGCAATGCAGTGAATGCCCGGTTTAAGTCGTGTTCGGTATAATCAATTGGCTGGTCCACGGGAAAAACGCCACTTAGGTGTACATACAACAGTATAGCGCACATTCCGTTACTGGCAGCGCATTAGCATAAAAAAACAACCTAACATTATTTGAAGTGTCTACGAAACCATGAAGGCATATACGACAGTATTCTGAGTGTAGCTTTCTGTTTGCTGGTCGAAGGAACCGCCGCAAGTTATAAGCCGTAATCCAGGATATTGTATGTTGCCGTACACTTCTTGCGTCGGAAAGTTATTCTGATTAAATTGCTTGAGAGCGGTGACTTTGAATTTTACCGTCCGGCCATCTGCCCGGGTTACGTCAATAATATCGCCGCGTTGCAAATCCCGCAGGCGCCAGAAAACTGATATGCCTTTGTATGTGTCAACATGGCCGACTATCACCGATGGCCCGACTTGACCGGGCGAAGGACTATATTTGTACCAACCCGTTGTCCAGTCAAAGAGCGGTGGCATTTGAATACTACCGTCCGAATCACGGCCAACCGTCATAACGCTGGCATCGATTCCGACTGATGGAGCGCTAATATGCGTCGGTACCGAAGCGGGTAAGGCCTTAGCGGCCAATGGCACGGGAGTTGTCGAACTAAATGTTTTTACCGGCTCAATCTTATGGCCCGCGTAAATCTGCATCCCAAAATAAACAGCTCCTGTTAGGCCAAATAAAACCATCACAATAGAAAGGGTAACCTGATACTCTAAGACCTTCTGCCAGCCTGTCTTCTGGCGGATTGAACGCGGGCGGGGGACCGGCTTAATTCTGAGGGCCAGCTCTTTTACAGAGCCTGCCGGCAAAGTTACGACAAGCTGCTTATACTGTTTGGAACGCCGGGCTTTCGGTGTGTTGAAGCGGCGCAGCGTGAGGAGAAACTCCTTAGATGGAGTGATTCGCAAATGATACTGTTTAGCTCGCCAGGTCATTTTCATCCTTATATGCTCTTATGTGATAAGAGTGGCAACCGGCCTGCGCCCGATCGCCACTCTTTTGCCTGCTATAGGCAATATAGCTCTTATATATTAGAGCTGCATAGCGCGTTTGCGCAGTGCCAAGCCGATGCCGGCAGTTCCGACGGAACCAACGAGACCAGCGATAGATGGAACGCTCGAAACACCTTTGAGAGCGCCACCTGCACCAGCGTGAACGCCGCCGGTAGGAGCAACCACCTGGGCAGCAGCAGCCGGAGCGGCCTTAGCTGGGTCGGAAGCAGCAGCAACCTGTGTTACGTTCGTGGTGTTTGTGGTGCTGCAATCAGGAGCAAAGTTAACGCCGCCTGATTGAGTCTGCGTAGTAGTGGAGTTGTTGCTGTTATGGCTGTAGTTGCCATTGTTACCCCACAAAGAACCACCGCCGGTAGACTCATTGTTCTGGTCAGTGCTGCTTGCCTGATTTTGGCTAACACTGCTGTTAATGACAGCGCTACAGTTACCCGTGACATTGGTTGAATGATTGTCAGAGTGATTGTAGGTTCTGCTCCAAGAGTTGTTGCTCTTGTAGTTATTGTTGCTGTTGTAGTTGCCAGACGGCATAGCAGCTGCAGGTGCTACCGTCAGCCCAAGTGCCAAAGCAGCCGACGCCGCACCTGCACTCAGGGTGTATTTAATTTTACGCATACCTTACCTCCCAATTAATTTATAATAAGGTGCTCTCACTATATTCCTACAATTTACGTGATGTCAAGTATGTTATATAATGCTTATGGTTTAGCTCCTTCGGTTCCATCAGGGACATAGCAAAACAAGCTGTAAAAATACTTAAAAGAATTGACAAGAAACGCAACGGGGTGGATGATTAAGGTGCATTTAACAAATGGAGGGAGCTTATGAACGCGGCAGAAAAACGCTTCATAGCGGACTACTGGTGGACACTATCATTAAGGGGCGTCATCGCGATTATTTTCGGGATCGCCGCAGTATTCTGGCCGGGCCTGACTATCCTGACCTTGCTGTATCTTTTTGGCGCATATATTTTGGTAGCCGGTATCGTTGACATCGTACACGGCATTGGCGGTATAGCCACTCGGACATCATGGTTTCTTATTTTGCTCCTCGGAGCCCTGGAACTCGGTGTCGGCGTGTATTTACTGCGTCATCCAGGCGTAACCTTTGCAACGCTTGTCCTTTTGATCGGCTTCATCCTGATCATCAGGGGCGTACTTGAGGGCGTAGCCGCGCTTAGCGACAATAGCTCCAGCACCAACCGCGTACTGATGGTATTCGCAAGTTTGCTAGCTATCGTAGCCGGCATCATCTTGCTATTCCAGCCAGCCCGCGCCGGCGTAGCTTTTGTATGGGTCCTTGGACTCTACGCACTGATCATTGGTCCGATCATGATTGCAATGTCTCTCGACCTCAAGAAAATGGTCGAGTAGGCGCCTTTTTAGCTAACCAACAAGCGGAAACTCCTCGCTCTCCACCGGCGAGGGGTTTTTGTTTCTCCTGTATAATACGCGCATGAACCAGAACGCTGCCGAGGAACTCTTAAGTCTTTATAACGAAGTCGACCACTTCTTGCGCAAAGAATACAAACAAGATAAATTTGCCGATCACTCATTCCTTATCCAGGAAGTATCGGCAAAAAATCCAGTGGTTGCCCGCAACCAACAACTTATGCGGGCAGTTGCGCAAATAAGAAACAGTCTGGTGCACAACCCGATACCCTCCGTCGCCCAACCGATCGTAGAACCCCACCTAGGCCTCGTAAAAGCCTACCGGAACATTCACAACGCGCTAATGAAGCCGCTCACCGCATTGAGCATAGCCGTGCCGGCAGGACAGCTATATACAACAACGCCTGATGCGAATCTTGCGGAGGTCATGAAAGTAATGAATGACAATATCTTCACGCATGTACCAGTTATTGAAAATGACAAGATGGTTGGCGTCTTCAGCGAAAACGCGATCCTCTCTTATCTGGCGGAGAACGGCGAATCAATCATCACCAAAGATATGAAAATTCGCGATATGGAAAAATTTCTGCCCCTCTCGGCCCACAACGGCGAATCATTTGAATTCGTAGCGCGCGGGGCTACGCTCAGCGAAGTCTACGAGATATTCAACGATGCCATACAAGTCCGTCGGCGGATCGGCATGATTTTCATAACGCATAACGGTAAAGCCGACGAGAAATTACTCGGCATTATTACCGCCTGGGATCTGGCTAGCCCTGACTTTCGCCTGTAACCGCCAAAGAACCAGCAGACCGCTGAGCGGCAGCCTTTACTGCTGACTTATGAGAGTTTTTATTTGGCTTATTGATAATGACGGTGTCAATAAAATCTTCACGGCTAAACATAGGAGAAATGCTAGAAGCTAAATCCCTGTCTGAATCAGACATCCAGCCTTCAAGAGCTTTTTTAGAAATCCTAACTACGTGCACCGGCTGGCCCGTCCTGGTGCTAAATTCTGTCTTTACAGCATCCAGGATTTTTTTATCACTTTTGAAATGTGGGTAATTACTCCTGTATGTCGTCCATGGTGATATGACCATTTTACCGCCATATGCCAGCTTCCTATACCACCCCTCCATAATATTGAGTGCTATTTCACCCCAGTCCATGCCAGACCCATGAATCGTTTCGTCTTTTTGGAAATATGAAGGATAACCGTCAAAGCCAGTTATTAAGGTTAAGGAACCATCCTCGAAAGGTAACTCCTCAAATATGTTCCCGGTAATGTGTTGCCGAGGATCATATAAGCTTGCTACCGCGTGCGTATAGAGCTCGCGGTCTTGGGCGGTTTTTGGCATATTCGCGATACTACTCAAAGCGATGGCATGGGGGTCCGCCAGGTCCATGCTGACGTGCCTGGCCGGTTTATATCTAGCGGGATCTTTTTTAATTTGCCTTGCCAAAAAACGGGCTTGCCAAGCAATAAAGTAATCAACGACCGCCTCGCCGGGTGATTGCGCATCACGCGTAATCTGCCTGTCAG
>DASZVS010000006.1:0-33125 GCA_035546975.1 Saccharimonadales bacterium (SeqCode) | reverse complement strand
ATAGTCAGTAACACATTCATACCTCTATTGTAACGCACTCCACAATACGAACCGTGGCATAAAAGATGGCTGGTCGGCGGACGGCGAAGCGCCGCGCTATTCGGCGCCGCTTACGCTCCCCAGCTAGCCGTTTTGTTCATTTAAGTTCACGCCGTAGTTCAGTTCGGCGCTATTGGAAAACGTTTCTTTATCGCGGATGATAGCCTGGGGCGGCAGCTGTTCTGAGCTTGTACCAACGCCCTGCACTTTCTTTACGGCGGTGCCGATTACCAAAAATTCGATTAAGCCGCTGCCAAGGTTGTAGATATACGTCTTGAGCCCCAAAACATCATCGGCGTTCAGCTCGGTGGCCTGCTGCTGCACTTTCTTGAGTGATTCTTCGCGTGCACCGTAAATAAGCTGGGTAAGCTCGGTGACCTCACCCTTAACGAACTTGCGCATAAACGACTTAAACCCGCCCACAAAGCCGATAGAGTACACGGAAGTACCTATTACGAGTTGCTGCGGCATATAGCCCATTTTGGCTATGTTCCATGTTTCTTCAGCGGTTAAGTCGCTGGTAATAACGCCATTCGGGTTAAGGCTATCCGCCATGGAGTGCGAAGCCGCCGTGCCGATCATAACCATCTCTTGGACGCCGCTCGCACCGTATGGAAGAATATTGGTCCTGATGCCCGTAACGGCATTCGCGCCAGCGGCTTTTGCCTCTTCAGTAATCCGTTGCAACGCCAGACTCCGGGTATTCGTAAAGATATCCGTGTACTGCTTCACCTCGCCCTTAACAAGCTGCTTGAACATCCCCGTGATACCCTTGCCAATACCGATGGAGTACGCTACATTCCCGAAAACAAACGACCGCGGAACATAACCGGCATCAACCTGGCAGAAAAGCTCCTGCCCATCGAAAGAAGTTGTAAAAGCGCCGCCTGGTCCGCCACTCTTTTTATGAATTGCCGAGCCGACAGATAGGAATTCAGCATTCGTACCATGAAACACGAGGTCGCTGCCCACGCCCGCCACGCCGTCAGCGCCGGCCTGTTGCATTTCATTTTTAAGACGTTCAAACGACAAACGCCGTCCTTCATGGATCATTTCGGTGAAGGAATCAATCTCGCCGCCAATCATACCCTTGCCTACGCTCTTCAGGCCGCCGAGTATGCCCATCGAGAAAATACTGTTGCCTATCAACAAATCGCCCGGCGCATAATCAAGCAAGTTAACACAGTACATCTCATTACCTGATAAGCCAGAAAATACACTGGTTTTGGCAGGGGCGGCTACTGGCGCTGGAGGGGTAGCGGTAGGCTGCTGCGCCTGGGCTCCAGATGCTGCTGCCATATTATCCTGCTGCTCTTCTTGCATATAAAGCGATTATACATAAAAACTTTAGCGCAACCTATATACATGCGAAAACAGCTATCTGCACGCAAGCTGTTCTGCTATCCTTATAGGGTGATTAGGGCAGTTTTCTTTGATTTTTACAGCGTCTGGACGCCTGATGTCTTTTCCGAACACCTTGAGGAAGCCCGGCGGCTCGGACCCGCATACTCAGATGAGCTAGAGAGCATCGTCGCCGAATATTTCAGCGGCAAAATTACCGCTGCCGACGTGGCGGAAGCTTTTCGCGTTAAACTCAACCGGCCGGATATCGATACGAATGAATTTACCATTAATGAATCCGACATATCGCCGGCTGTTGGCGATTTTATGCGCAGCCTGCACGGGCATTTTCTCAAGCTGGGCGTTCTCGCCAACCTGGGAGCCCAAGAATATAACCTCTTGGTAAATTTTAATAACCACAATCCGTTATTCGAAGTGATCACCGGACCGCTGCAAATGGGACTGAGCGTACCGCTCCTGACGCAGGAAGTATTCGCCAAAGCGCTGCAGGCTATTGGCGAGCCTCCACGCTCCTGCCTGGTTGTAAGCGGGCATCCCGAGTACTTAAGTTTCGCCGAGGAGCTTGGCATCGCAGCGCTGCCTTTTGAAGGCATGCCAAAGCTGCGCCAAACCCTGGATCAAATTCTCAAGAGCGAAATACCGGGCGCTTAGCAGTTCCGGCGGCCGGACTATGTAGTGGACTTACGGTCTTTGATCTGCAGTGGATCGGTATTCTGATGGGCGTCTACGTAAGTAGCCGTTTGGGCGGGATCCGGCGAAGTGGCGGGATCGCCTCCCCAGCCATGCTTAGCTTGGGGAGTAACCGATGAAGCCGTAGTTGCGTTGGATTGGCCTGTCGTAGGATAGGTAGAACTTGTCGGGAAACTATCTTGCGATACAGGCGCGGCGCCAATGGCGCTCGAAGCGGCAGCCTTGCTAGCGTCACCTACGTTAACGACCTGGCCGGCATAAATAAGGTTCGGGTCTTTAAGCTGCGGATTGAGCGCTTCTATCTGGCTAAGCGAAATGCCGTGTTTATCGGCAATGTTGCTCAGCGTATCGCCGTGCTGCACCACATAACCGCTCTGGCCAGCCGTGGTGGCAGTGGACTGAGTGTAAGCTACGGAACTTGAGTCGCTGCTTCCTAAAACAGGAGTCGTGGTGCTCGAATCTGTTGAACCGGTACTTTGCGTTTGGTCCGAAGTGTTTGTTCCGGCCGTCACGTCAGTGGTTGTAGGATCCGTGCTTGTCGGGTCTGTAGTTGTAGGGTCCGTTGATGCGCTCGATGCGACTGTTGCTGCGCCTTGTGCGAAGTTGCCGCTAATATCAAGCTGGCCGTTATCGTTTGTAGGCGGGCCGTAAGAAGTGCCTGTAGCAACAGTTGGAGCCGGATTCGGCGCAGGTGCCACGGCAGAAGCATTGGAGATGCCTGCCGAACTAGTATTATGCGGAGCCGCAGTGCCGCCATTGCCATTAGAATTATTGCCTGGGTTGGGGTGTTGCTGGAGCCATGCTGCATAATCGGCATTCTGTGGAGTGCCCGGGCTATGGCCCGGATTAGGGTGTTCGCTCAACCATTCTTGGTAATCATTCGTCCAAGAAGACGTAGGCACCGGCGCAGAGGTGCCACCATTACCATTATGGTTATTATTGTTACCGCCTCCGCTTGCGGGTTGGTTCTGGGCAACGTTGTTGCCGCCATTAGCAGGATGGTTGTCGCTTACGCCGCCGCCACCACCTCCACCGTTGCCGCCGCCATTACCACCACCATTGTTATTATTGTTACCGCCACCGTTATGGTTGCCGCCGTTATTGTTATTATTGTGGTTCGCCATTTTTTTGTACCTTTTATGTGTTTGTTTTAATAAAAGTGTTCAAGCAAAATGCTAGCATAAACACTAGCGTTTTGTCAAGAGTTTTCCCCAGTTAAAACGCCAACTCTGCTCCCCGGCATTACAATTCGTCAGCTATTTGAAGCTGGTATTCGTACTTCTCTATGCCGCCGTATTCATCGACATTTACAAGGCGCCCGTCAGTGAGCACATACACTTTATCCATGAGACTCAAGAGAGAAATGCGGTGCGTCGCCAGGAGGACGGTTTTATTTTGGATGAGCGAACCAATGGAATCATGAATTAATTTCTCGGAGCGGTCGTCGAGCGCCGAAGTCGGCTCGTCCATGCAGATTATAGGCGCGTTCTTCAAAAGCGCACGGGCTATAGATATGCGCTGGCGCTGGCCGCCGCTCATGCTAGAACCGCCTTCGCCGGCAATTGAATCCATGCCCATAGGCAACCTGTTCACAAACTCGTTGATATTTGCTGCTTGGGCAGCCCACTGGATTTCTTGGGGCGTAATAACACGGTTAATATCGCCGTCTTTCATGTTATCGACAATGGAAGTACTGAAAAGTTGCGGTTGCTGGCTGATCCAGGCAATGTTACGGCGCAGATCCTGTAGACTAACCGTTTGAATATCATAGCCGTCGAGTAAAATCCTACCGGCTGACGGCTCCTCATACAGATCTAATAATCTAAGAAGCGTCGTTTTGCCCGAGCCGCTTGGCCCCACAATACCTACTTTCTCACCCGGCTCGATGGTCAGGCTCATTTGATCTAAAATCGTTACGCCGCGCGCCACATACGATACGTTTTGGAACTGCACCCTACCCTTGATGCGCGGCAACCTCCGGCCTTCGCGCAGGTGTTCTACGCCTTCATGATCGCTCAAAACCTCGTAGATACGGCTAACGTTTACCATCTTCTGGCGGCGAATAGTTATCTGGGAGGTGATATCTTGGATCGGATTAATGAGGTAGCCGAGGTATGTCATGAAAATAAGCAACTCACCAAGGGAAAATTGGCCGCGGAGCGCCTCGGTACCGCCGAAATATATGACGACCGACGTGCCGAGAATAACAACCAAGCCGTTGCTGAATTGGAACGCTTTGCCCCACAGAAGCCCTTTGCGCGAAATAACATACGTTTGTTGCCAAAGCGATTTAAGCTTTTGGACTTGGCGTTCTTGCATGGTAAAGGCTTGGACTACTTCCGCATTGTCTATCGACTCAGCAATCAAGGAAGAAGTCTGGCTGAACAGCTTGGTCAGGGCTTGGCCGAGCCGGGCCATTACGGGGCCAAAAATCCGCACAGAAATTATAAGGAACGGCACGACGAAAATAGTGAAAACCGTCAGCTTGGCATTAAGCGCCAGCATAATTGCCGTAACGCCAATAATTAGAATAACTGAGCCGATAATTTCTGAGGTAGAGTTCAAAACGAGATCCGACAAACTGTTCGTAACATCGTTCTGCCGGTAAATATAGTCGCCTTTTGGCAGACGACCTTCATGGTATAGCGGCAAGTGCAATATATGGCGGAATGACTCTTCTTTGATGGCGCGGTTCAGCCAGTAACTGATCCTTAAGAGCAAATAATCCTTGAGGACGCCAAAGGCCTGGCCAAGCAGAAAAATAAGCAGCGTCAGCAAAGAAACGATAAGAATGAGCTTTGGCGTATGCGTATAGGGCCGCAGCGGACCGGGGGCCGGTATGGTGCCGAACACTGAGTCTGCAAGCAGTTTAAGCGGCCACGGTTGCAATAGGGCTATGGCGGAAGCAATCGTATTTAATCCCACCATAAGTGCAATGGCGGGCTTGGCTTGGGCATAGTATTTTTTGAGCCAGTCCTTGAATGCTGTCGTATGGTTCGAGCGGCCGTTTTCGCGCTGCCACGTTTCGATAGTTTCGTCCACCATGCTTTGTGGCCAACCAGCACGCTTCAAGCTGTACGAAATAAAGTCCATGGGGACGCCCTTGGACACACCTTCTTCTATAGCCTGTTTTAGTCTTTCGTATTCCATCCCTACCCAGTCTGCTATAAGCATAACAGAGTTCGGGCCGCAGACAGAGGCTCTTATAACTACAGCGCGAGGAGTTTTTTGAGAGTTTTAATATTGCGGTTAGTGTTGAGGTCGCGATATTTTGATTTTGCCAACACTTTGGCGAATGAACTTTTGAGCGTCAAGCCCTTATCAACACGCCAATACACGACGCCCTCGCCGCCCTGGACTTGTTCGCCCGGCGCTAAGTTATACGTTTCTCCAAGCAACGCTTCTTCAAGGGCATTTTCTATAAAAATTACGTAATCATGTTGTCGGTCACTCGCCGTGCCGAACGGGTATCCATCCACTATTTTTTGAAGCCGGTTCATAGACAGTACTTGAGCTTTCGCTGGGTATGCAAACGTTTCAGTTAATGTTGTTTCGATTACTTTTTTCAGATCCGCCGAGCTTAACTGGCTCTCGAACACAACGTTACCGGACTGTAATACGGTAACGACATTCTCCAGACCGGCTTTCTCCAAGCATGTTTTGAGATCGGCCATTTTAACAATCCGCCCGCCGACATTGACCCCTCTTAGAAGTGCTACATACTTGGCCATTGTATATAAGTGTAGCAACTTCTGGCAGCTTAGTCGTCAATAGCTGGCTGGAATATAAATGGAGGCTCCAGCAAGTCTTCTCTTTCTCCAAATAGCGGGTCCAGGTGCAGTAAATGGCCGCCAATGTCAAAGCGCCTGTTCGCCTGTTCGCCGTTACAGCAATATCCAAGACATTGCCGAGCCAAATTAAAAAGGTTTCTCCATGGCGGCATATTGCCTAGCATTCGGGATGCTGCAATACGTTCAGGAAGACCTGCCAGTTCACTTTTGTCTTCCGGTATCGTAATGGCCATTGAGTGCAACAGCCGCGCCCAACCGTCGGCGTATCTAGCAACGCGGAAATGGACATGTTTGCTTTTAAGGCCGGGTGCTACGTTTTTTCTGTCCCATACCGGGCCGATAAGAACTTTGTGGCGAGGCGCTGTAATCCGTATACACTCATCGAGCGACCTGGCTACATTCGACTCGTTCATATGCATGAATAAAAAAGAGGCCACTACACAATCAGCTGCATCGTCGCCCAAGGGGATTTCGCTAGCTTTTGCCGCAATCGCAGTTCCCTCATACGACCCTTGTATACCTGTGTCCGGATTATATAGTGGCGGCAACTTACTGTATCCGTAATCAACGTCTATAACATTCACGCCCGGCAACTCATTGCCAAGGGCGCTGTCGCCCGCCCCTACATTAACAAGCGTCTGCCCGGCAGTGACGGGGAGCGCTCCGAACATAGCTTCATAATTTTTGAGCCTTCTGTCCGTACGGTCCGCAATGGATGCACGAAAATTTTCTATCTCCATGCTATGTGCATTATATCGCGAATGTAATAATTCAATGCAGCTTACTGGCCGCGCGGTATATTGCACACCGAACCGGTGCTCATGGCCATAGGTTCCGAACGCACTGCATATACGCGAACATCCCCGATCTGCTTCATAAATTTTAAATACTTGAGACTGGCGGCACGTTCGTACGGCTGGCCGCCAGGCCTGAATGTAAAGTCGTTCCCATAAAATAATATACCGTCGTTATTCCCCGGAATAAGTGCAAGGCGTGTAACTTTTGCTGCTTGTAAATCGCCTAGGCTGAGCTGTTTGAATAATTGTTGCTGGCAATTTATCCGCTGCTGTAAGTTCTCCGCTTGGTTAGACCCAATGGTGTATACAAAACCTACAGGCTTACCAGAATTGGCAGCGCCCATTAAGCCTGTGATTTCCAGGTCGTTTGTAAAAACCACTTGGCCGTCCAAATACGGGTCAAGCTGCCGCAACTGCTCGACATCACGGTAATCTTGCTGGTTGGTTCGCCTGCTCGATGACGCTGTTTGGGCAATTTGCTTAGGAGATAATGGAAATCTATGCACTGGCAGGACGACAGCTATTATAAGCACCAATAACAAGCCGTACCCTTTCGCCACTTCTGGCACATCCCAGTATTTTGCCGCCGCATAATAAAGCCCGAGTAAGCCGATTACAGGCGCAATGAACGCAATTGTGTTCAGGTCTTCAAACCGGGCCAGCAGCCAAAGCGGCGCATGGCCGGAAACGGCAGTCAGGACTACAGGATTATAAATTATCAAGCCGTAAAATACGATCGCCAGAACAAGCAACAATTTTGTACGTCGGTTCTTTGCCCAGTATACGATGAAAGCATATCCCGCCAGGCTGGCATACAGCGCATTGTAGACGGATAAACCAGCAAGTGCCACCAACACAATAACGGTTTTTTTGAGCAGCCTGCTTTTCAGCCACCGCCTCAGAAAAATAACGTAGGCAATCAAGGCAATGCCAACCCCGATAGCCAGCGGGTCAGCAATGCTGAGATAACTGCCAGCCGGCGTTACGTACGGCTTGGGCAGAACTAAGTGGCCAAGATGGAAGATTCCTATCGGATTGTGCAGCGAGTCGCCGCCTAGCTCGCCATTAGGCAGTGTGGTACTGCGAGATGGTGCTACAGCATTTGCCGCAACGGGCACGGCAAGCATTAGCATGCCACCCAGTAGGGCCGGAATTTGTTTCAGTGGTCGTTTGGCCAGCCAAAGTACCAGCATAGTTAAGCCGATAAACACAATATCGACGGATGATGTTGCCGCATGCGTCACGCTCGTGAGCAGTGCGGCCAATAAAAATACGTACGAACCCCTGCCCTCCACCAAAAGTTTCATACCGACAAGCAGCAGAGAGCTCCAAGCAATAGCAAAACAATTTGGCACCTCGGCCATGGAGAAAAAATAGCCGGTATACATAAATGGCAGCACTATAGCCACCGTATAAGCCCATTCGCGCGGAAAGCGCTTCGGTAAAAGCTCATATGTGAGCGTAAACAGGCTGAGCCACAGCACTAGCCTGTAAAAGGCATACGAGGAGAACCAGATAGTAGTTGCCGGCACGGCGAGTAACTTGGCCGCGCTAGCCTGCAGCGCCTCCATCAAGTTCGCCGAATACCGGAAATCGAGCACTCCGTTGTATCCTGCAAATGGATCAGCAAAAGTAAGATGATTATTGGCAAATAATTGAATTTTTGCAACGTGTAGCGGACTGTCCGCTTGCAGATTGCCACCCGCGTGCAACGAAAGAGCATAATCTATGCCAAGGGCTATCAGCAGCGGTAATATCGAGGCTAAGCTACCCTTGGTGAGGCCACGCTTCCACTTTATAAATAAGCCGTACGCCAAAAAACGCTGGCGGAACGCCTGCGATAAACTCAGCACAAGCACAGCTATGTACAGACCGCTTAAGTCCGAAGCCTGCCACTCAAAAATGTAAGCCAGTAGCACCGGCGCTGCAAATAACGCCGCACCCGTAGCAAATGCCATGAACAACACGATAAGTACATGTGTCGACCCTAAAAAATGATAGAACCTATTGAGAAACGCAACTTTCCGGCGGAATCGGTAGAATGCCAGAAAAACCACTAAGCCGATGAAAGCAAATGACGCCCAAAACAGCTGCAACAGCAAAACGTTCATATTTACACCAATACTAGCACCCACGCTATAGCGCGACTAGCACACCGCAATCTGTATTTAGCTGCTTCCCTGGTACAATTAAGTAAATGGCAAGTGTTTCATGTGGCATCGTAGGCCTGCCTAACGTTGGCAAGTCAACATTATTTAATGCGCTGACAGGCAGCAATATCCTGGCAGCGAACTACCCTTTTGCCACGATCGAACCTAACACCGGCGTTGTCCCCGTCCCCGATGAACGCCTGGCTAAACTTGCCCAGCTGTACGGAACCAGTAAA
This sequence comes from Saccharimonadales bacterium (SeqCode), assembly GCA_035546975.1. Lineage (GTDB taxonomy): Bacteria > Patescibacteriota > Saccharimonadia > Saccharimonadales > UBA4665 > JARIHC01. The sequence continues at coordinate 24,060 of DASZVS010000006.1, read as the reverse complement.
ATTGTTCCGGCAACAGTGACTTTCGTTGATATCGCCGGATTAGTTGCCGGAGCCAGCCAGGGCGAAGGACTCGGTAATCAATTCTTGAGCCATATTCGCACTACCAATGCCATTATTCAGGTGGTCAGGGCATTTGAAGATTCAAACGTAACGCACGTCGACGAGGCGCATGACCCGGAAAAAGACATTTCAGTTATTAATACCGAGCTCGTGCTGGCCGACCTGCAGACAGTAACTAACCGGCTGCCAAGAATTGAAAAAGAGGCTAAGGCGAACCCTAAACTAAAAGCTGTTGCGGATACATATAAGCAACTGAATACATTCTTAAATGATGGTGAGCCGGTATGGAGCCACCCTGAAATCGACCGTGAGCATATCACCGATTTACAGCTTTTAACCAGCAAGCCGGTCATTTATGTATTCAATGTAGATGAAACTGGGCTAAACGACGCCGCAAAGCAAGATACATTGAAAAAAATGGTTGCGCCTTCGGAGGCTTTATTCATATGCGCAAAGCTCGAAAGCGAGCTAAAGGACCTCGATGAAAATGATGCCGCCGAGTTACTACAAAGTTACGGCCAGGCTGAATCCGGGCTTCTACAGCTCATACGAGCAGCATATAAAACGCTCGGCCTGCAGAGCTTCCTAACTGCCGGCGAGAAAGAAGTCCGGGCATGGACAATCCGGCGTGGCGCTACAGCACCGGAAGCGGCGGGCGCTATTCACGGTGATTTCGAACGGGGGTTCATCGCCGCCGACATAGTCAATTACGATGATTTGGTATCAGCAGGCTCACTGGCGGCAGCTCGAAGTGCAGGCAAAGTCCGGACCGAAGGCAAAACGTATGTCATGCAGCCCGACGACGTAGTCGAATTTAAATTTAACGTTTCGAAATAACCGCTCCTGTTTAGGGGAGAAGAAATACAAGCACTCAGCTAAGAGTGAACTGGAGCAATTTCCGAGGGTGCCCCCGGCGCATCTTCCTGAATGGCGCTTGCCTGGCTATGGGCATGGAATGAAGGCCTGCCAAATTTCTTATTTCGCATAGCGAGCGGAAGCTTTGAGTGGGCAATCCTGAGCGGATTAATTTCGAGGGCGTGTTGGACCGCCTGGGCCGTCATATACAGAGGCGACAGCGCTTGTTGCGATTGCTGCTGTACAGGCGTGGGCAACGGTGGTGCGGATACTTGCTGGCTTGGCTGTTGTGCGGCAGATGCAGGCTGGGAAGCCTGGGTATTTACATGCCCGAACACCTCATTCATACCCTCTTTATAGAGATCAGCTGCCCGGGCATCGCTGGCCGCTAAGACGTCGTTCGATGTCGGAACTACTTCCGGAGCCGTTACAGCCGGGGCTACTGCAGTTTCCGCAGGAGCAGGCGGAATTTCTACAGGGGGACTATTAGTACCTCTATTATCGTTGTACTGGGCCAGTAGACTTTGGGCGTACAGATAGTCGGCAAGCTCCGGCGTAGGCTTCACCGGTTGCACATCGCTAGGTTGCTGAACGCTCTTTTCAAGTTGTTGCTGGATCTTTTGTTGTTGCTGGTGCTGGGCCAGCAAATAAGCTTGCAACTGCTGGTTGATTTGCTCCAAGTGGGTTTTCTGCCCCTCCTCATGCTCAGACTGTCTTTTCTTGATCTCAGCCATAGTATTTTGAACATGGGTTACCAGCTTACGAAGCCGGGGCTGGTTATAGCTTAAAAAGCGAAGGTTTTTCGAACCGGTGGAAATGCTGATGCGGGCACCTAATAATCGGTGGCTGTAATCAATTTCGCTGATCATATCAAACCGCAAATCTTCTACAGTCAGATAATTAAGCGGCTTCTTATCAATCAATAGCACCCGAAAGTTAGTCGCTACCAGTAAGGCAAAACCGCCCTCATAGATTCCGTTGACACACTCGAAAATCTTTTCATCCGGCATAATCACGGCAGGCAATTCATTAATTTCCGTACGTCCCCACCCGTGGTAGTTATAGTGAATTTCCTTGAGCTGTTCCTCAATTGATTCTTTTGTAACCATGTCGAAACCTCCTGGTGTGTCTCGGGCACACTTACGTATATGTATAGTACTCCCAACCGCCTGAACGTTTGGTGAGAATCCTTACAAATTGCGTGAGATTTTAATCACACGTTTGTAATAATCGGTTGCCTTCTCTGTTTAAGGGGTCAGAAAATTGACTTTTCATTTCAGTTGTCTCATAATACATATATGTTGGCCACGCTGAAAGAAACGGCGGAATTGGTGGAACTCTTCAGGGTGCGCGGCCTTAAACAGACGTTCCGAAAAGGTGATTTTGTGATTCGGCCCGGCGATACTCCGCCGGGTATTTTTTATATATACAAAGGCTTGGTAAAAGCATACGACATCACTAAATATAACGAAGAAAACCTGTTAATTATCAGGAAAGAGGATGAAGTATTCCCACTTATATGGGCTATTACGGGACAAGAGCGGGCTGTGATTTACCAGGCTTTGGCACCGACTATCACGTGGCAGATTAGCCGCGAAGTTTTTCTTGATTTCATCAAAAAAAGTCCCGAAGCCTTAGCTCCCGTCCTTGATATGACAATTGAGATGTACCGTTTGCACAGTGAACGAATTCTCAATTTAGAGTATCGTACTGTCCGCGAGCGCATCATTTCATTTTTACTAACTATGAACCAGCGTTTCGGCAAACGCGTGCCCGGCGGCGAACTCATAGAGGTTCCGCTGCGCCACCAAGACATTGCCAGCTCAGTCAACGCCAGCCGCGAAACCACCAGCCGCGAACTATCGGCCTTGGAGCGCAAAGGCCTTCTGAGCAATAAACAATCCATGATTTTACTCCGGGATGTAAAGACGCTCCGCGCGCACTTGCAATAGAGCGTTATTTCCAGTTGAGTATGATTTCGCTAATGATCTTTACTGCTGCCTCATGCTCTGGCACATCTTGCTTATCATAGTAGTGTTCGGTTTCCATATAGTTTTCTACGACATTCAAACAATACAGATCATCGGCCAATACGTGCATCCGGTCTACTGCCTGCACGCTGGCGAGTGGCGTCGCTACAATAAGCTTTTCGATTTGGATAGGCTTGAGGAATTCCGCAGCGAGGTCGACCTGAAAACCGCTCTTCAGTCCGTCGGTAACTATGATGACATTACGGCCACGCAGCAATCGCTTGTCGATCGTCCCCTCACCGCCAAGCAAATGGTTCATGTCGTGCATTTTTACCAATTTTTCTTGCTCAACCACGTTATAGTATTCGCCCAATATCTCATCAAGTTCGCCCTCGGAATACTCTTTATTGTATGAAACTGTACCGCCAGAAGTGATGCCGGCAACAGCTTCAGGTTCCCGCGGCAATGTAATCTCCGAGCTTACCAAAAGTGTTAATACGCAGTGCAACTCCGCGGCAATTTGAGCGCCCACCATCACGCCGCCATCGTTGACTGCGACTATTGCGCAGTTTTCATATCGGTATTTTTTGGTGAGCTGGGCGGCAAGCATGCGGCCAGCTTGCAAGCGTGACGCGAAATACATTTAACCGATGACGCCTTCACCTGCCACGTACATTTTATTTGTGTTTATCCGTTGCATACTGCAAGTGTAGCATTAGCTCGAAACTTGTCCCAGTTCTATGCTTTCTTAAGGAGATAGAACCTCTCACGGTTACCCTTATTGCCACTTACCTGCGAGTCGGCTTTTTCAAGAATCACGAATGACCGTTGCGCCCACGACTCAAAATCTTTGAGAATATCCCGGCGCATCCGTTCGTTTTTCACGACGCCTTTATGTTTGAGGGAGCTTTCACCGGCCTCGAATTGCGGCTTCACCATAGCCACAATAAGCGTTTGCCGCGAGCTAAGCCGGGCAACCGCTGGGAGCACCAGGCGCAGAGATATAAAAGAGACATCCGCTACGACAATGTCAATAACAGCCTTGGTTTTAAAGCCACGTATATCGGTCTTTTCATGCAGTTCAATTCGCGGATCATGCCGGAGCGTGGGGTGCAGCTGCTGGGATCCCACATCCACAGCAATGACTTTTTCGGCGCCGTGTTGAAGTGCATAGTCCGTAAATCCTCCTGTACTGCTGCCCACATCCAAAACGGTCGCGCCCGAAAAATCAAGACCAAGCGCTTCCGTGACCGAAGCCAATTTTAGGCCCGCCCGGCTAACGTATTGTTCGCTTGCCGCCAGCTCGACCTTATCTTGGCTATCAACGAGAAAGCCAGGCTTCGTAACAACATTTTTATTAACTTTTACTTGCCCGAGTTTAATGTAATTCTCCGCCTGGCTCCGGGTTGGAGCCAATTGTTGTTTCACTAATACTTGGTCTAAGCGCTGTTTCATATCCCTATAATATAATTTCTGCCTCAATGCGCTTATAGCCGCCTTGCTGTGAAATAATGCAAGCTCGGTCACAATTAATCGAGCTGCCCTCTTTTGCTTGCTCGCCTTCTTGGGCTGTAATATGCGGCCGGAAGTTGCGCGTTTCATCGGCCTCATCCACAATCCATGCTTTATATTGGTGCAGCAGTCGCCGCGTTTGGCCTTCAATCCGCATAAGCATAGGTGCTGAAACCAAATTAACAAGCTTCTGCTTTTTGTAGCCGAACTTGGCTTCAGAGCCTACCGTAATCGTAAACGGCTGAGCGCCAATGTAATGCTCTTTAAGTTCTTCGGCCAGAAGCGCCGATGACTGGTCCATACGAAACCAAGGCACAATTGTTATATGCAGCGGCCACTTCTTAAATGTGTATTCTACAGGTTGCGGGTCAAGCAGTATGCATACAAGACGGTCGCCGGGACGCATCTTAACCCTTCATTCGTTCCCGGTAAGCGCCAGTTGCAGTGTCGACGGAAATGACATCCCCTTGCTTAATGAAAGCCGGGACTTTAATAGTTAAGCCTGTTTCCAATGTCGCATCTTTTGTAATGGAAGTGCTTGTATCGCCCTTCACGGCATTCTCGGCGTACGTAACTTTGAGCGGGACATTCTTGGGCAGCTCCACGCTAATGGGTTTATCATTAAAAAACTGCAGCTGTACGGTATCACCTTCTTTGATATAGCCAGCATTATCTCCCATTAAATCGGCAGGTACCTCAAATTGCTCAAAACTTTCGCCGTTCATGAAGAAAAAGGAAGTGCCGTCACTGTACAGGTATTGCACCGGCTGCGTCGCCACGTCGGCCTGTTCAATCTGTTCATTACCCTTGAATGTTTTATCGAGGACTTTGCCGCCTGGCAGCAAACTTTTGATGCGCACATTTACGATCGAGCCGCCGCGCCCCATTACCTTCTGTTTATATTCCATTACCCGGAATGGTTCGCCTTCCCATTCGAAGATCGTCCCCTTCCTCAGATCTGTTATGCTTAAAGCCACTTGCAACTCCTTCAAGGTTATAGATTGATTGTACAAAGTTTGTGCCGCGCTATGCCAATAATTTTCCAAGAGCGTACTTTACTGATGGAGTGAGGTCTGCCCGAGATAGCGCCTCTTTCCTTGTATATACTTCGGCTCCCTGCCCATCGTGCACTGTAAAATCCGCGGTTTTTATAGGCATCCGGTAGATGGTGAAGCGTAGCATTTCCTCGCCTGCATCTGATTTCATCTCAAACTCACTTATCTGCTGCAGCGAGTTTTCGCCTACCTCAAGTGAGGTTTCCTCCTGAAGTTCGCGGCGGGCTGTATCAAGCGGCCGCTCGCCGGGCATGGCGTGGCCGCCAAAAAAACCAAGTTTGCCCGGGCTGAAACGAGCACCTTTCGCGCGGCGCTGCAAAACAAAGGAGCCATTAGGCAGCTGCAGGGCAATTACAGACAGCGCCACCATGAAAGCACCTTAGTTATTTGCGACGAAAGGCAACAGCGCAATGTGCCGGGCACGCTTAATAGCAACAGCCAAACGACGCTGCTGGCTCTCAGTGAGGCCGGTCTTTTTGCGGGTTTCTATTTGTCCGTACACGTTGACATAGCGCTGCAAGGTCTTGAAATCCTTGTAATCAAAAAATGCTACGTCGGTTCTGTTCTTAAATATCTTCGCCATAGTTCTCCTTAGAAAGGTATATCATCTAAATTAATCGGTTCGTCGCCGATGTCTTCAATCACGACATCGTCTTTTTTAGCTTTTTTAGTCGGGGTCGGTTTGCTGGAACTGCTTGAATCGTCGGAGGAAAACGATGCGCTGCCACCGCTGTCATCACTACCGCCACCGCGGCTATCGAGGAAAGTTACATCATTGGCAAGCACCTCGACTTTGTTGCGTTTTTGGCCTTCCTGTTCCCAGGAGCGGCTTTGGAGCCGTCCCTGGACGAGGCAACGGCGTCCTTTGCTCAAATATTGTGCAACGCGCTCTGCCAGCGGGCCCCAACAAACGATATCTACATAGTCTGTAGCTTCTTGCCATTCGCCGCTCTGGTCTTTGTAGCTGCGGTTTAAGGCAAGGCTAAAATTTGTGACTGTTTGGCCGGACGGCGTCTGGCGCAGTTCCGGATCACGGGTTAAATTACCCATTAGTGTTACTTGGTTGAGGCTTCGTGCCATCTTTACCCTCCTTAATTAAAAGACCTATGTCTCCGTGGTTAGTTGTACTCTCACCCTACGCCTGAGCCCAAAACTTCGTCAAGCGTAAACACTTTGGAAATTGTTATTTTTAAGAAATATCTAAGACTTTGCTTCGTCTTCTTCGTTTTCCTCATCAGCTTCGCCGCGTTCGGCTGCCTTTTTGGCCTTTTCAGCCTTCTGGGCTTCGGCCTTGGCGATAGCCTTCAAGTCCGGCTTGGTGATGAGGAATCGGATAACTTCGTCGGTGATATTAAGTGTTTGCTCAATCTTTTGCACGTTTACCGGCGGTAATTCAACCGTATAAAAAACGTATACGGCGTGCTCATTGCCCTTAATATTGTAGGCTAGTTTGCGCTTGCCCCAATTGTCGGTAGCCGTGACTTTGCCGCCGTTATCGGCAAAAATTTTCTTAACCCGGTCTTCGGCCTTCGTCAGGTCGACTTCCAGGTCGGGATGGTACAGTACGGCAATTTCGTACGTATTTACGTCACTCAAAAGCTTTCTCCTTCCTTCGGTTAAAGCCTGCACTCACTTGGGGGATGCAAGCTGAAGTTGATATTGTATAAGAATTATACCTCTATCACCTCTGTTAGTCAACAGAAGGTTGCGGGTAGAACCATTCTAATGCCAGGTTGGGATGCTCATTGAATAGGCGCGATACGTATAGTAACGCTTCTTTCTGGGCTGCCTGGGCTTGCTGTTGCATGTTTGTGCCCTTGTCATCTTGGGCAATTTCTTCATCAGAACGGCCAGCATGCGCACGTAATATACTTCGTGCCGCAACTAGCTCAAATAGTTGGCTTTGCGGAACCGGTTCCCCAGTAACCTCACCTGTGGCAAGCATTGTATCAATTCGTTCATCAGTTGCCGCAGCCATAGCAGTACCATTTTTTAAATCGAATTCGCACATAGAGTCATACCGGGAGAGAAGCCATTCTGCCATCCATGGGATAGTTTTGGGGTTCTTCGTATAGCTGGCAATCTCCAGATATTGCCCCCGCATAAGGCTTTGGGTCTCCAGTTGTCGCGACATTAAGAATATTATATCATTATTATGCTTTTTTGTAACTTTTCTGGCGTCTACCGGATTCCTTTTATCCCTGTTGGTCAAGCTGCAACCAGCAACGGACTCTGACCGTTAACAGCCTGGCGTAATTTGAGCGAGCGCTTACCCACGATTCTGCCCAACTGCGTAGCTAGTTCTTTCGGCGTGTTAGCCGGCTGAACCAACCTGAATTCCGGCGGCACCTGTTCCAGCTCGCTCATATGCCGCTCCACGCCTCTGAACTGCCTATCAAGGATGGTCTCCATATATTCTTCCCCAAAGATGTCGCCTTCGTCATATGACACGACGTCGGGATTTCTCGCCGTATAGTTAGCACGTTTTTGGGCGCGCTTTTCCCACATTACAACCCGGCGAACACTACCGAACAAATTTACTGCCACCCTCCATGAATCTATACGGTACTGCATAACTTCTCTGCTCGGCACAGGAGGCGGCAAGGTAATCAAATGGAGCCAGTTTTCAAATTCCCGTGGTAGCTCCGCTTTATGGATAGACAAATCGCGGAACCGGCCGGCACTATAATGCTTCTTATCACTCGTCCATTTATCGTCATAAGAATACCGCGCTGCATACCAATAAAAGTGGTGGGTATTGTCTGGCAACTGCCACACGTACTCCGGCTCAACGCTGTCTTTCACGAGCCCAATAAGCTTGGGAACATCAACTATACCCCGATCGTCCACAGGCGTTTCAATCGGGTCATTGGGCGACGCCCGCCAGAGCTCCCGGGGCGGCAACCATACGGCCGTATCATCATACAGGGTATCAAAAAAGTCCCTGGCTTCAGCCTCGGGGACTTTTAGAAGTTCAGCAGCATTTGCAATGATTCCTGGTGATATAACCCGTTCGCCTGCCACTACCTGCTCCTCCGATTTGCGGTTTTTTATGTATGTAATTATTGTAAAAATTCTTGGCGCTCCTGGCAAGAAGCTCGTTTAATCAAGCTCTCACCCCCGTGTTACGATAAGGCTATGCTGATTTTCCTTAAGTTCTTTGCGTTAATCGGGCTCCTCGCAGCTGCCGTATTTTATCTGATAATACGGCTGGCACGATCCAAAAAATCTCAAAAGAGCGCCCTTAAAGATGCGGCGGGAATAGGTACAATCGTATTTATTGCAGTTGCTGTTATATGCGTCACCGCTTTTGCGCTTATGGTAGCATCGTACGTGCTTCCGGCATTGTAGGAATTGGTTTATGCTTCGGGAAAGTTTTCATCAAGTGCGGCATCGGCCTCACTTGCACCTGAGCCGCCAAAGACTTCATCAAGTGAATTAACAAGCACCTCTCGCGGCCGTGAGCCGTCAGCCTGGCCTACGATTCCCTGTTCTTCCATTGTTTCGATCAAGCGGGCAGCCCGTCCATAGCCGATGCGCAACCGCCGTTGCAGCAAGCTGGTACTAGCCTTTCGGTTCTCTATGACAACCTGCACGGCGTCCTTCCACATATCATCTTCAGCGTCGCTACTACCACTAGAAACCACACCGCCTTTACCGATCTGAACCGGCTGAGACACGACTTCGTCGTCATATTGCGGCGGCCGCTGCATACGGATAAAGTCAGTAACCTTGGCTGTTTCCGGCTCATCGATAAACGCTCCCTGCACGCGTTTCGGTTTCGGCATATCGGCAGTCAAAAGCAGCATATCACCTTGCCCCAGTAACTTTTCAGCGCCTATTTGATCGATGATTGTGCGTGAATCCACCTGCGAAGCTGTCGTAAAGGCAATACGGGCCGGTACGTTTGCTTTAATAAGTCCGGTAATGACGTCTACGGAAGGCCGCTGCGTTGCCAGAACGAGGTGTATGCCAACGGCACGAGCCTTCTGGGCAATGCGGACAATCAGTGCCTCAACATCCCGGGCCGCCATCATCATAAGATCGGCCAGCTCATCAATAACAATAACGATGTATGGCATGCCTTCTTCTTTTTTGAGGTTATTGTACTCAATAATGCTGCGCTTCCGCTCATCGGCCAGAGTGCGGTAGCGGCGCTCCATCTCGGCCACTGCCCACTTAAGCGCACTGATGCACTTTTCCGGCTCGGTAAGTACCGGCGTTAATAGATGCGGGATGTCGTCATACGGCTTCAGCTCGACCTGCTTCGGATCTACGAGAATCAGTTTGAGATCAGCCGGAGAATTGCGGTAGAGCAAACTGGTAAGAATATCATTGATCATAACCGACTTACCGGAACCCGTTTGGCCGGCCACCAAAAGGTGCGGCATCTTCGCCAAATCGGCTACAACCGGCGTTCCCGAGATATCCTTGCCGATAGCAAAACTGAGCGGGCTGGTCATCTTTTGCCATTCCGAAGACAACAAGATTGAGCTCAAGCGGACGGTAGCGGACTTAACGTTTGGCACCTCAATACCAACAGCGCGTTTGCCTGGAATCGGTGCCTCCATGCGTATGCTATGGGCAGCCAGGTCAAGCGCTAAATTGTTTTCCAGGGCGGTGATTTTTGTAAGTTTTACACCTGTCGGCGGTTTGAGCGTGTATTGCGTCACACGAGGCCCGATATTTGCCCCCTCCATCTCAACGTCAATGTTAAAGTTGGAAAACGTATCATGGATAGCTTGGGCGTTGGCATTCACATCACCGGCATCGGCCTTATCCTGTTTCTGGTTCAACAGGTCGATACTAGGAAATTGCCAATCAGGATCACTGGCCGTAGTAAGCGCTTGGTGATTCTCGGTTCCAGCTAATTTCTCGGCAGTATTTTTAAGCGTGGTCAGGCGTGCCGGTTGCGGTTCACCCTTGTGGTGTTCAACCGGTACGCCTTCATTTAGTTTGAAGTTCGGTTGTTCGGCTGCTTTGGCCTTTAGAGTTGCTAGATCTGAATCCTCTTCGCCCTCAGGCCGTTTGAAGAAGTCCGCTAACTTGAGCAGGACCTTCGGCGATATACCGAAAGCAAAAAATACGGCCAGAACCGTAAAGACGAGGAATACTAGCGATGCCGGCACTTTATCCAACGCTGTTAGGACGACATTACCGATGGCCATACCGACTTCACCGCCGTGCCCGTCTTGCCAGCTATCGCCAACCTTGGAAGCAAAGGACACGTACGCCCAGCAGCTGGCAAAAAGTAATACGGAGAGCATGCCGGCAAGTTTCTCAAGCGGGATTTTACGGTCTTCGGCAGCGAATTTATGATACCCCCAGTATGCAAGCGCAACAGGAGTGAGATATGCCGCCCAACCCAAAAGCCAGTAAGCGCCATGGAAAAGATTGACTGGCAGCGGGCCGCCTACGCCAAAGCCGCCAAGCAACAGCAAAAATGCCAGTAGTATCAGGCCGATGGCGCCGGAAAGCGCCCAAAACGGTGACGGCTCTGTCCGCACGGCCTTCGCAGCCGTGCGGGTACCCTTCTTTTTAACTGTTTTTTTCTTTTGTGCCATTTCTATAATTATACCAGTTATTACCCTTATTCTTAGACTTGGATTTATATTATAGCAATTTTTACAACTTTAGTCAATGCACCAGTATTGCAGATTTAGTAATATCATGCTAGAATATGGTAATTATTTCAGAGGTGGGTCCGATAAAGTGTATACATGTCAGAGATTAACCATTCTTCAGCCCCGACGCCCCCAGAGACACCAGAGCAATCCGGCGGCATTTTAAGATTTATTCGGGAGCGAATCAATTGGCCTGCCACTCTAGCCGTGTCAGCGGTCGCCACCATAGGTGCCAGCGTGGCTTTGCACGAAATAGACTTCCCTGAGGGTTCGGCACCGGAAGCAGTCAAAGAATTTTTAACGCCTGACATAGGAACGAATTATCAGACAAGCACCGAAAGCCGCTACACGCGCCACCATACTATAGTGCGCCGCGAGCGATCGGTATCCGCACCGCCACCATCAAACTTTTACCTCGATAAAGGCAGCCAAAAATATGCCCGCGATTTCAGCCATGACCCACAGGCCGGAGAATATACGAACCCTCATGAACTCGATGCAATAGTCAGTGATATAGCAGGAAACGTCAAGCTTGGCTATGACGTTCGGAGTATAAAAATCACTGGCTACGCATCGGCAGAAGATAATGGTCCGGATGGTGGGCTTACTACGCCTAGTGAAAAAAATGCACGTCTGGCTCAAAAACGCGCTTCCACCGTTGAAGAAGACCTTCGCCAGGCTATGAACGAAAATCCGGAATTAGCTAAAGCAGCGCCGGAAATTTCTTTCAGTTACGGCAATCCTGTCGAACAGGATTTGACGCAAGCCCAAGCCGCCAAAATTGACAAGCTAGCCCGCAAAGCAGGTTATAGTGATGCAAAACAGCTGGTTGATGCTTGGAACACTGGCCAGGCTGGCGTGCCGGAATCAGACCGGGAACTATTGTCTCGGCTGCTAGGCAGCGCTAGAAAAGTTAACGTCCACGTGACTTATGCCGAGCGCAGTAAAGACATCATTGTAGAGAAAAAGTACTGCATGCGCTACGACATAACCGCCATCCATACTCATTCACATCACCAGAAAGAACCATTACCCCTGCCGTTGCCTATACTCATACCAGTACCTTTCATACGACGGGGCAAGAAAGGTAACGACGAAGCGCAGTTAGACGACGAACCAATTGACAGCACATCGCCGGACGAGTCCCCAATAAATGCTGAGCCAGCAACGGATACGCGTCCGGAAATAGTTTCTGGTGGCAATTCCGAATTGCCATTGCGAATCGACCGGCTTAGCTACGAACCGGGCGCCTGGTCTCGCCGGTTGCCGAATGTTATTGCCGGCAGCATCGGCGGACTGCTACTTGCTGGCGCATTATTTGTTAACGTATCGGGAGAAAATTGCCACGGCGACGGACATACGCCACGACCCCTGCTGGTCGACCTAGTTTGGGAAAGTATCGACGACGGCACTAACCGTGGCGCCGATGTATCCCAAACGATCAGCCTCGGTATCCCGTTTGTAAGCAGCGCACAAATTGACCTTTCGGGTAATGATCCGGGCAATATATGGGGATTCGATGGCCAAAAAGCCTGCGAATCATCCACCCCAGCAACTACTGGTCCAGTACGAAAGCCTGCTTGCTCCCAAGTGGATATTGTTCGCCGGAATGGAAAAACCGTTAGTAAGCGTACCGTCTACCAAGCTCCTCCCCTATCGACGAAGCATATTATTAAGCAGCACCGCTAAGTTAATTTTTGGCTTTCGCCACGCATGTTCAAAATAATAGCTATTTGATAATTCAATAATTTATGGTACATTAGGCTTAATGTCCAGGATTAGCCATAGTTTAAGCTTACGTCGCCGCCCTTAGGGGCTAGCTAATCTTTTAACTATCTCGCCCCCTCTTTTATACCAAAAGAGGGTTTTTTAAATTGCTAAACAGGAACTTACGATGAATAAACCTTTCACATCTGAATCGTGGGACGACATTAACGGTATCGAGATCCGCTCTTTTGAAGGGCTTGGACCGGATAAGCAGCTGGAAATAGCCTACTCGGTAGCCGCGTATACGCAAGCGCGTGCTGCAACAGAGAAGATTGTACCGGTGGAACCGGAGAATATATTGGAGCGGCAGCTGGCCCGTGTCGCCTTTAAATACGACACGCTAATAGGCTACGTTGGCGCTAGCGAGCCACAACCTCATCAGGAATTCGACATGACGCGGGTAGGTACGCTTTGTGTCTGGCCAGAATACCGAGGCCAGAATATTGGGCCGCGCATGCTGGAAGATCTGACCTCGGCCATTCGGCGCCGGTCCCAGCTAGCCTACGCCTTTTGCAATCCATGCAGTATCCGTACTTTCAAAGGATCGCATTACGTCGAAGCACAGCCCGGGGAATTACCCGCAGGATCAGCCAGTCCATATGGGAATCAGGCAATGATTGCTAACAAGGCACCGCACTCCACGATGAGAGTCCGGCAGCTGCCCTAAAATTTTTAGTCGATGCGAGCATCTTGCGTAAGCAAGCGGGCGCGCATTTCCTGGAAGCGTTTTTGCTGCTCGGCAGCAACTTCTTCGGCTGATTTAGTCTTGTTCTGGTGGACCGTTTTAGTGTCGCCCTTCCCGCCGATAACGTTGACTACCGGAATGACAATCGGGCTGCGTTGGGTATGTTCGAACAAGTAATGCGTAACATGGTCTTTCAATTCTGCCTTGAACCTGTCCAGGTCAACGCGCTTAAACCGTTGTTGTACGGCCCGCTTCAGTTCATTGCGCAAACCGTTCATGATTTCTTCGTTATCGCGCATATATATGAAGCCGCGACTGATGATATCCGGGCTGGTCAGGAGCGTGCCGTTCTTTTTGTCAATGGTCAGAACTACGGCTACGAGCCCTTCCTCGCTCAAGAGCACTCGGTCTTTCACGACGATGTGGCTGACAATAGCCCCGGTCTGATCGACGAGAATGGTGCCGTGCGGAACTTCGCCGCCTAACTCCATCTTGTCCTTGGTGAATGAAATTACCTCGCCGTTGCCAACGTTCAGCGTGTTAGCGCGCGGTATGCCGTGCTCTATCGCCAGATCGACATGGTATTTCTTGGCAGTGTAGTCGCCATAAATCGGAACGAAGAATTTCGGCTTGGTCATTTCTATCATCTCGGCGTATTCGTCTCTGGAAGCATGGCCTGAAACGTGCAGCGGGCCGATGCCGTCTAACTCGCGGGTCTCATGGCGGAAGACGTGGACACCTTTTTTAAGGAAGTCGTCAACCATCGTGCGGATCAAAGCATCATTACCGGAATACGGAATCGGCGTGCTGGAGAGAATCACGGTATCCTGCTCTTTGAGCTTCACGTGGCGGTGCTCGCCGTTACTCATTCGCTGCAGCGCGGAGCTCGGTTCGCCCTGCGAACCGGTACAAACCACCACTAGATCTTGGTCTTTCATGGTAGCTGCGGAAGCAATCGGCACGAAGGTACCCTTCGGGATCCTCACGAAGCCATGGCGAACTGCCATTTCCAGCGTACTCACCATGCTGCGGCCGTCCATGGCAACCTTTTTGCCGTGATGCACTGCTGCGTTAATGATCATCTGTACGCGGTTCATGTTCGTTGAGAACAAGCCGACAAAAATGCGGCCCGGCGCCTGGTCCATGATGTCCTTAAAGCTCTGCTCGATGGTCGACTCACTGGGCGTGCGGCCCAGGCGTTCAGTAGTGGTCGATTCGCTGAGCAGCGCCAAAACTCCTTCATTGCCTAATTCTTTCAAACGTTCAGTATCAGTACGTTCATGGTCTAGAGGATTCGGATCGAGCCGAAAGTCGCCGGTATTAATGATGCGCCCTACCGGCGTATCCAGTACGATAACCGTACTGCCCGGAATAGAGTGCGTTACCCGCACCAGTTCCACGAAAAATGCGCCAATTTTCAGTCGCTCGTGCGTGCTTTCATTCATTGTCACGGTTTTTAATTCAAAGCCCTCCGGCATCGGCAATCCGAAGTTTTCAAAAATTTCCTCGACGCGGCCGATCGTAAACCGGGAGCCATAAATCGGCGCCGGAAACTTAGGTACGATGTGCGGCAGGCCGCCGATGTGGTCAAGGTGGCCGTGCGTAATAACATACGCTTTAAGCTTGTGCTTGATCTGGTCCAAATAGGCGGTATCGGCAATGCCATAGTTAATTCCCGGCAAGTCAACGCCGAGGTCATTGCCGCAGTCCAGTATGACTGCATCATCCATATACTCCACGAGGATCATGTTTTTGGAGCCGCCGCCATCCATGCCGCCGAGGCCGACGATCTTAAGCCGCGGGCTGTCATCGATGACATTAGCCCGTGCCGGCTTGGCATTGGTCTCTGCCGCAACGTATTGGTTGGCAATGCGCTGGGCATCCTGCTGGCTGCGCCTCTGGGCGCGCACGGCTTGGCCGCGCGATGTAGTCAGGTTGCTGGCAATAGCTTTGCTGCCATTGCCTGAGCTTTTACTGTTATTTGAGCGGCGCTTCTGCCCGCTTTGGACTGGTTTTTTACCTGATTGGTCCGATTTTTTCGGAGGCCGCTTCGGTTTAGCGTTATTATCTGGTTGCATAGAATTTCCTTTCTTTGCAGTTTTTAATTAAGTTAATTTAATTTTCTCTAAAATTGCCGGGATAAGCGCAAAGTCATCTATAAGCGTCTGGCGCATATCTCCGTTATACAGCGCGGCGGCAGGATGAAATAAAGGCAATATAACTACTTCGAAAGTGTCTGTGTCATTCTCTTTCAAGCGTAGTTTAACACGCTTCGGCTGCCCGTGAACCTTACTTATTTGCAGGTCCGGCAAGAAACAATTCATACTGTGGCGCCCAAGCGTCACCACAAGCTTAGGCTGAATTACTTCTAGCTGGCTCTGTAAATACGGCAGAAAAACTTTTTTCTCTTCGGGCAGCGGATCGCGGTTATTCGGCGGCCGGTATTTCACTATGTTAGTAATATAAATATTTTTCCGCTCTAGACCGATCATCTCCAGCATTTCGTTCAGAAACTTGCCCGCTGCTCCGACAAATGGCTCACCCTGCAAGTCCTCGTTTTTACCCGGCGCCTCACCTATGAAGACGATATCGGCATCAGGGCTGCCTACACCAAAAACCAATTGGGTGGCGCCCGCCGCCAGCTTGGGCGTTATTTTATCGTCCACGATCTTCTGCTTAATATTATCGAGTTGTTGCTGCTTATTAGCCATGTCGTCTATGAATTACGTTAGCAATACCGCCAGCGACTACGCTGGCTGCCGCGAAACAGAGCGCTACGTTCAATGCTTGCGCTAAAGGATTCGTCGCATCCAAGCAGCCGGACGGATCGTCAACCGAATCGGCAGGCCGCCTGGAAGTCAGCGGAAAACCGGAATGTGAAAGCATCCGGTCGCATTCACCTACAGGTTGCGCAGCTGGCGTTTTCCACCCTGTTTGCAGGCTGTAACCATGGTGTGACAAAAAGCCCAGGCGGCAGACACCCAGCAAGATGATGAATAGTACTGCCGCCGATATGACGGACAACAAAATAAGGCTAGCGTTTCTTTCTGCCGCCATGGAGTATGCTCCCCGTTAATTTAAAGAAGTTTTGCAAAAAACCGACGAAGAAAATGAGCGCCAATAGATAGTACAAGAAATGGCCGCGGTCGATAGCCAGGCTGACAAAGCCGTATGCAATCGCCAGCTCGATGAGTCCGAAAACAAGCAAACCGAGCTTAGTCTGATGCCATTTATGCAGGCTTTTCATCGTCCTTCTTTTTACCTTCTAATTCGCGTTTGGCAGCTTTCATGCTGAGCTGCAGCCGTCCACGGTCATCAATAGCCACGAGTTTTACCGTAACTTTGTCGCCTTCTTTCACGACGTCGCTTGGCTTGTTTACTCGCTCTTCGGCCATTTCGCTCACATGCACCAAGCCATCTTTGCCAGGCATAATTTGTACGAAAGCGCCGAAATCAAGCACGCTAACCACAGGCACGTCTTTGTAGATTTTCCCTACTTCGGGTTCGGCCACAATCGAATCAATCCACTGTTTAGCGGCATTGATGCTATCGGCATCAGGGCTGGCAATCATAACCGTGCCATCGTCTTTAATGTCGATGGTTGCGCCGGTCTCTGCAGTGATTTTCTGGATAGTTTCACCACCCTTGCCAATGACTTCGCGAATCTTATCAGGATTGATCTGGATAGACTCAACCTGTGGCGCGTACGGGCTTAGTTCGCCCTTCGGCTCCTTAATTGTCTCCAACATATGCTCCAAGATGAACGCGCGGCCCTCCTTGCCTTGTGTAAGCGCTAGGCGAAGCACGTCTACCGGCAAGCCGTGGACTTTCATATCCATCTGAAGCGCCGTGATGCCTTTGGATGTACCCGCAACCTTGAAATCCATATCGCCGGCAAAGTCTTCGGCATCAGCAATATCGCTCAAAATGTACGGCTTACCATCGTCCATCATCAAGCCCATGGCAATGCCGCTAACCGGCGCTTTAAGCGGCACGCCGGCATCCATGAGCGCCATACAGCTGGAACAAGTCGCCGCCATAGAGGTAGAGCCGTTTTGGGACATAATTTCGGTAACGGAACGGATAGCGTACGGGAACGTGGCCTCGTCCGGCAAGACTGCCGTTAGGGCGCGCTCCGCGAGATAGCCATGGCCGATTTCTCGGCGGCCTGGTGATCCTAAACGCTTTACTTCGCCGACCGTATAGCCCGGCGCATTATAGTGGTGCATATAGCGCCGTTCGGTATCTTTTTCCATGGTATCAACGATTTGGGCAAAGCTGGACGGAGCAAGCGTGACAATGTTCATAGCCTGCGTTACGCCACGGGTAAACAAGCTCGAGCCATGTGCTCGCGGCAATAAACCAACTTCACTGGAGAGCGGGCGTACTTCCGTCAATTTCCGGCCGTCAGGACGGGTATTATCTTCTACGATGCCCTTTCGGACATCCTTATGCAGCGCCAACTGGAAAGCATCATGGTAATGCTCGCGAAGCTCTTCGAACTCTTCTTCGCCGAGCTTCTCGGATAGTTCATCAAACATCTGGTCGCGCAGGTTCTGGACTAGTACATTACGTTCCGGATACGGCCGGCGCAGGTCTTCGCCCAGCTTGCCTTCCAGCCACTCGTCAACGGCCTTTTGGATCTCCGGGTCCGGCAGGCTAAGTACATACTCTTGTTCGGTAACGCCGATCTTTTCAACCAACTGCTCTTGCAGTTTTATAGCCGGCTGCATAGCCGTAAAGGCAAATTCTATAGCTTCGGCAATGGCGTCTTCGGCAATTTCGCTGGCGCCGGCCTCCACCATCATGACGCCGTCCTTCTTGCCTGCTACGACGAGATCTAAGCCGCCCTTATCGAGCTGTTCCGCCGGCAAGAAAGCTGCCAGACTACCGTCTTCGCCATATCCTACGCGTAAACCTGCTACCGGACCTTCAAACGGTGCGCCGGTTAGCATAAAGGCAGCGCTCATGGCGATCATAGCAATCATGTCCGGACGGAATTCCGGATCCATGCTGAGCACCGTGGCCACACCCTGGGCTTCGTGCCGGTAGCCTTTAGGCCATAGCGGGCGGATCGGGCGGTCAATAAGCCGGCTAATCAAAATAGCGTCGTCGCTGGGGCGCCCTTCCCGCTTAATGAAACGGCTGCCGCTAATCTTCCCGGCAGCGTACATCTTTTCTTCATAATCAATGCTAAGCGGGAAATAATCCATACTAATCGGTTTATTGCCGACCATAGCCGTACCGAGTACGACCGTATCGCCATAGCGAGCCAGAACGCTGGCGCTGGTACGAAAGCCTACGCGGCCGACTTCCAGGCTCAGTTTGCGCCCGCAGAAATCTGTTTCTACTTTTATTATTTCTTTTCCTTCAGGATTTATGGTCTGTCCCATTGGTTCCTTTCTTTACGTAAGAGACTCCTTGGCAGAGTTCAAATATACGGCGTTACCCCTTGTGCTGTGAGGGTTGCTATATATCTGCTGCTCTGACGAGGAATACTGCTTTTCTTTAATGTGCACAAGCTTGCGGTCTCGACTGGTGTCGAGACCTATAGTCTGGGCACGCTAGCGGCGAATGCCGAGTTTCTTGATCAGTTCCAAATACGTTTTGCTATCGCGTTCAGCGATGTATCGGAGCAAGCGGCGGCGTTTGCCAACCATCTGCAAAAGGCCGCGCCGGGCCATATAATCATGCTTGTGTGTCTGCAGATGTTCAGTCAGCTCTTTGATGCGCTCTGTCAACACCGCGACCTGGGCACTCGCACCGCCCGTGTCTTTATCGTGTGTTTGCGCGCTCTTAATGGCAGCTGATTTTTTCTCACTTGTGATCATGTACAAACATTTTAACAGATGAGCCCTACCGATGCAAGCTTATCTGTCCCTAAAATTTATTCAGATGGCCACTCGGGAGATTCTGCGTCTTCTGGAATTCGGAAGCCATCATATTTATCCCGCAGAGAACGCACTACGCGGTAACCAATAAAGCCGTAAAAAGAAACCTTGCTTGGAGACAGCGACGTATCGGCCAGCGGGTGTGCGCTAATCTCCTGGGCTAGATGCGACACGGTAAGCAACGAGGTAGCTACCTTGGTACTCCCATGAGTCGCGTCTAAAAACTGTTGAAGCTGAAATAGGCGCCAACTTCCTTCTTCGGCGGCCCTTCGTAAGGATGGTCTCTCCATTTATTCTATTATAATATAAATTTAAATAAATTACAACTTAATATCCGTATCCAGCTGCAACTTGTCTACCGGCTTGGCGGCTTGGACATGAAGGGCGCCGACTTGGGTTCGGCGAAGCCCAGCTGTATACGCGCCAGTTCCCAGTGCTTCGCCAAGATCTTCCACCAAAGAGCGGATGTAAGTTCCCGAAGACACATCGGCAACAAATTTTACTTTAGGATAAGAATAACTAAGCAGCTCTAATCTGTTAATTATCACTTTTCGAGGCTCCAGCTTGACCTCTTTCCCCTCCCGGGCAAGTTTATAGGCTCGTTTGCCATTAATTTTAATAGCCGAAAACGCTGGCGGCACTTGCTCAATCCCGCCGGTGAAACGTCTCAAAGTCTCTTCAATAGCTTTTTCTGTCGGTTTTTTATCAGATACAACTGTAATTTCCCCTTCGGGATCACCAGTCGAGCTGGTTTCACCAAGCTGCATCGTTACTTCGTAAGTTTTATCGAGTTTAGATAGCCCACCAGCGCGGCGGGTATATTCCTTGCCGACCAGCAGCACCAATAAGCCGGTAGCAAAAGGGTCGAGCGTGCCGGTGTGACCGACTTTCACCTGTTTCGGCCGTTTATCTTCTGCTTGGGCGACCATTTTGCGTACATAGTTCACGACGTCAAAGCTTGTCCACCCGGCTGGCTTATCTACCAGCAAAACACCTTCCATCTATAGCTCGTACTCTAGTATGGTATCTCGCTGGTTCATGCCGCGACTCACAATAGTAAGAACGCGGTGTGTTGTTATAGAACCGATGTGCTTTGCCCTTTGGCCAAGCGCTTCAGCTTCAGCTACTACTGCTTCTGGTTCCGGAGAGATGATGAGGTGCCCGTGTCCCATGGGATAGAACTTGTACATATCCCTATCCGAAGCCGGCCGGGTCGGAAGCGGCGCTTTCTTATCTCTCTTGTCTGCCTGCGCCCTTCTTTCCAGGGCCCTATCTGGAATTTCATACACCAGTTCGCGGCGGAAAGTTTGAATTAAGCGCATGATTCGCGAAGGTTCATGGGGGTCCGTGATATCAGCGCCGAATTCCGTAGGAGCTAATAGAGATTGTAATTCGCCGGCCAAGCCCGTGCCGCTCGGATTAGCTACGCCATGGACAGTCACCTGTGATGCTATCATCCTTTCTACTAATTTTTCCGCTGCGATCGGGCTAAGCTTTGGCGAGCCGTGTACGAAGTCATCGAGCAATTGCTCTTCGTCACTCCCATCATTTACCGGTACGCTCACTTCTTGCCAGTGCTCACCGAATCCCAGCGAAAGGGCTGCCCTGGCTCCAGGTATGCCGCTCCATCGTAAACCATCGTCGGCAAGGGCCACGATCCCGTCGCCGGCTTCTATAGACTGCACGCCGGAAAACAGTTCGTGAGGCCCAACGTGGCCATTCATGTTCATCATTTCCACTGAGCGTTCTCCAACCGCACAGCTTCTACTTTCTGTACTCATAATATAACCAGTATGATACCAAAAACAGCTATTTTGCAAGCAGTAGCGTTATGTATCAGAGAGCCGGCGGTGCCGGAGGCGTACTCTGGTTCGTGAAGAGTGGCGGCGGGAATGGCGGCGGAGCCTGCGGATCAGTCACCTGCGGAGACGGCGAAAGCGTATCGGGAGCCGGTGCAGGCCGGGGGTTCGTATCGGCTGATTCCGGAGGGACGGAATCCGGAGGCATGACACTTTCCGTGTGAGTCGAGGGAGTTGCATCGTGTAAACGGCCGCCAAGCGGCTGCGCATTAAGGGCTTGGATAGGGGGCGGCGCTATATCGGGACTGTCCACAAGCGCTTTGCTAACTTCGTCACGTGCCGTATCTAAGGTGGCTGAGGGCGGCGCATGAAGATGTGGGCTATTCACAGAGTGCTCTATCTCGCTCAGCGTTTGAGAATCATTACTCATACCCGAACCCGGAGCGGGTTGCGGAGCAATGGGCGCGGCGGGAACCGGAGAAACTGGAGGTTCCCACGAAGCCGGCGGCGGTGTAAACGGGGCTGGGCTCATAGGTGCTGGTGCAACTGGTGCCGGCTGGACAGGAGACGGAGAAACAATAGAATCAGGACCTAGAGGTTGACTGGATGGCCGGTCCAAAATCTGGGGAGCCTCTGATTTAGGCAGACTGAACGGATCGGTTATGGGATCGAGAGATTCCGGGCGCGTGTTAGCGCTCAGGGTTCCACCCATGGCAGGCGGTTCAGTTATAAGCCTTGATCCGGGCTGCATCGCGTTATCTGTAGGTGAAAGCGGTTCAGGAATTTTGGGAGGCTCCGGAATTTTCGGCGGTTCCAGCACAGATGGAGGCTCAGGAATCGGTGGTAAGCCGGACGCAGCTTCTTCGGGCTGCGGCGCTGGCGCTGGGAGTTCAGTGGGCAGAGTGGTGCTAGGCGCCGGTTCCTCAGGCGGAGCTGGCTCCTCTTTCTTTTCCCCGTCCTCATCGTGCGTGATACTAAGCGTGCCGTCCGCATCAGGCTTGTCGGATTGGTCAGAATCGGCATCCGTATCGTCCTCGTCTTGCTTATCTGCCGGTTGTGCAGGCACCGGCTGCGTGGCAGGTTCTTCAAGTTTTGTCGCGACAAGCTGCTGGTTCGCGCCGGCGGCCATCAAAGCTGAACTGGCGGCCATGGTTTGAGAACTGGTCTTTTCATTGCTGAAACGCTTCGTTTCGGCCACAATGCCTGTTAAAAGCGCCGTGGCTATCTGGTTATCCATAAGATTATCGCCCATGGCAAGCGCCAACTCGGTTATGAGCTCACTGAGGCTGCTGGCTTGTGGGTCATGCCAATTAATCGTGCCGAGGCCACCATCAGGTGATAAATTAACGCTGGCAACGGTAGCATCATGCAAAATCCTACCGTGTGCGGTAATTGCCTCGTCCAGGTCTTCCTGCTGCCTGACGCCGAGGGCTATAACCACATCGACGTTGAAGTCACCCTGGCTGAATTCCAGGTCTTTTTCACTGATAGACGTTTTATACGGAGTGATAAAAATGCGGACGACATTGTCTTCGACTTTATAGCGCAATTTATCTGCCTTGTCTTTGTCCAGGGCGATGATAAAGTCGCGCAGCGAGTCAGTGTTTTTTTCTATGGTTTCATCGGGCTGCAAAAACTCCAATGTAGACGGCACAGTGCCGCTGAAAACGGCTACTGAGTGCTTGTTCAGCTTATTCAGAAGAAGCGTAAGCCCGAGACACGCTGCCAGCTGATCGACAGAAGGATCGCGGCTTACCGTCACCAAAATATTATTGGCTGACTGGAGCCTTTCGGCGAGCTGTTGTTTCGCGCTATCCATATCTTTTTATTTTATCTTTTTTTATTTGAGGTGCTGTTAGGTTTCAGACTACCATAAATGCTTATGATTGTCCACTAGAAAATCAGGTTTGCCGGCCAGTCGCAAGCTAATCTGTTACCCCACCCCTTTACAAATCGTCTCTACCCCTGTATAGTTGAGCGTCGATAATTTAAATAACGTTAAGCAGGAATTTTCATGCCAATTATCAAATCCGCAAAGAAGCGTGTCCGCGTAAGCAATAAGGCCGCTATCCGTAACAGCAAAAGCCGCCGCAGTTTTAAAAGCGCTCTAAAGCTTTTTGCTAAAACCCCCTCAGCCGAATCATTGGGAAGTGCCCAAAGTAATCTGGATAAGGCTGCCAAAAAAGGTGTTATTCACAAGAACAAAGCCGCCCGCTTGAAAAAGCGTGCTGCCGCCAAAGCTAAAGCCGCCGGCGTAAAACCTACTGCAGCCAAGAAAGCAGCTCCTGCCAAAGCTGCCAAGCCAGCCGCTAAAAAAACACCTGCTAAAAAGCCTGCCGCCAAGAAGTAACAGCCTCGTTACTTTGCATCTGCCTGAGCATTGGTCCTTTGGGCGGCGTACCACTCACTCAATTGGTTGAACCGTTCCCGTTCATCGTCACCGGAAGTGTCCGGATGGTATTCTTGTGCCAAACGGCGATAAATAGCCTTCGTAGTAAGCCCTTCCGCCTGAAGCCTGCGAATGTCCTCGCCGACAGCCTTTGTCGCAGCAGGTTCGGCGATATCGTCATGTGGCGCTTGCACGCTCGGCCGTCCGCGGCGATGCCGTCGAGTCGGAGGCGCCTGCCCGGCTTGGGCAACAATGATAGCAACGGACTGTTGCAAAAGCGGCATATATTCCCGCGCCGACAGCTCTGCTCCTAGGCGCGTAATTACACTTTGGATTCTATCTTGCCAAAAAGAGCTGTCGGGATTAATGTGCGGGAAACGCTGCCGGATCCTGTCTACAGTAAGTGAATCGTCTATGTCTCTTGCTGCTCTTGGGAGCTCCGTCATAATTATA
>DASZVS010000005.1:0-53883 GCA_035546975.1 Saccharimonadales bacterium (SeqCode) | reverse complement strand
AATGAACAAAACGGCTAGCTGGGGAGCGTAAGCGGCGCCGAATAGCGCGGCGCTTCGCCGTCCGCCGACCAGCCATCTTTTATGCCACGGTTCGTATTGTGGAGTGCGTTACAATAGAGGTATGAATGTGTTACTGACTATTGTGGCGATCCTCGTGCTTATCTGGCTTATCGGCGTCTTCTTGCATATTTTGGGCGGATTAATTTACATCGCCCTCGTGTTCGCGGCTATTGTTTTCGTATATGATGTGCTGGTTGTGCGCCGCCGCCCGCCAAAGAAGTGATCTTAACATTTATTGTCGAGGCGGGTGTACTTATTATTTAGTAGTGGTCCGGTAGAGTTCTGATGGCCACCAGTTCCATTTGCCGAGGATTGTAACGATTGATGGCACGAGTAATGTGCGCACAAAGAACGTGTCGAGTAACACGCCGAAAGCAATCGAGTAACCGATTTGTTCGACTTGCTGGTTGCCGCCAACCAGGCCGAGTACGCCGAACGTGCCGGCTAGAATTAGGCCTGCCGAAGTCACCGTGGTGCCGGTAACGCCGATAGCTTTAGTAACGGATTTGAACATTGACGGATTATGGTGCGCTTCTTCGCGGATGCGGCTCATGACGAGAATGTTATAGTCTTCGCCAAGGGCCATACTGAAGATAAACATCAGGAACGGTAATATAAAGTTCAATCCGTCTTGATGGCCGAGATGTACGAAGATAATCATTGCAAAACCAAGGCCCGCCAAGTATGACAAGCCGACAGTGGCAATGAGATACCATGGTGCTACCAAGCTCCGGAGCAATATGGCCAAAAGGATGGCTATGATGATGAGGACAATTGGCACGATATGTTTCAAGTCGTCGTTGGCAGTGTGGTTAACATCGTAACCGACTGAGTCGATGCCGTAGACGGAGTTTTCTGTTGCGCCGACACTGGCAGCAACTTTTTGCAATTCGGCGCGTACTGCCGGCGTAGCGTTAGTAGCGGCTTCGCTTCCGCTCGGACCGGCGGCAAACAGCGCATAGAATTGGACAGTTTTGCCGTCAGGACTGATGAATTGTGATACGGCTTGTGCGGCCGGGCTGCTTGGGTTACTGGCATGGAGCTGTTGCAATAGAGCCGGCGTCAGTTTAAAGCCGTTGGCATTGAATGGTCCGCTGACTGCTTTGAACTCGCTTGAAGCGGCTAATTCAGTCTGGGCTTTTTGGACGGCCGACAAGTTATTCCAGACGGGCGTAGAGAAGCGGAGGATCAGTAAGTCGGGGTTGTTGTTTGCTGCCGGGAAATGGGCGGCAATAGCTTGTTGTCCGGCTGCCGATTGGCTGCCGCCCGGTGCAGATTGATCGCCGAAACCAGTCGTTTTGTAGCCAATAATGCCAAGCGAGAGACCGCCGAAAATGGCAACACCCAAGAGGAGCATATATACGGGGTGTTTAATAACGCGGTCTGCCAGGCGGCCCCACAAACCGACTTTGGGTTCATGCTTCCGCGTCTTGGACGGCCAAAAGACAGCGCGGCCCATGATTGCCAAGAGTGCCGGCAGGAACGTAAGTGCAATGAGCAACATGATGACAAGCGCGATTGCTAGGGCAGGGCCCAGGCCTTTATATATGCCAAAGCTGGCAAGCAGTAAGCTTAAGAGCGCGGCGATAACCGTAGCTGCTGAAAAGGTAATAGACTCGCCGACCCGGGTAAGCGCCCGGACGACGGCTTCTTTGGGATCGTGCCCTTTGCGCAGTTCTTCGCGGACGCGGAAAACTAAGAATAAACCGTAGTCTGTGCCGGCCCCCAGCACCAGCACGATCAGCAGAATTTGCGTAACGAACGAAACTTGTACGCCAATTTTGGTCGATTCGGCGACTACCGGCTGTGAAACAGCCAAAGCCAGCCCTGCAGGAATAAGCGTGACTATTGGTGCGAGTACCGAGCGGAATACCAATAGTAGCAGCACGAGGATGAATACGGTCGTGAGCAACTCAGTATCATTCCTGCCTTTCTGGTTTGCATTATTGGCATCAACGCCGGCTGCCAAGTCGCCCGTTAAATAAAGGTTGAGGCCGGATGGTATGTTTTTCTGCATTTGCGATCGGATATCGCTGACTATTTGCGTGGCCTGGTCGCCGAAGCCTGCGCCATTTACGCCTACTAATAGCTCGCGGGCCTCGCCGTCTGCCGAAACGCCTTGGTCTTGAACGCTGGTTACGTCCTTAACGCCTTTTACACTTTTCGCAACCTGGCTAATGGCAGCATTATCGGCAGCGGTTAGCGGGCTGCCATTACGGACGGCGACTATCGTGGCCGTACCGGCAGTGTTTTTACTTTGGAACTGGCTTTCTAATTGGGTGGCACGGGCGGTCGGGCTGTTTTTGGGCAAGAATTGCGAGTTTTCATTTTTTGAGACGTTGTTAATACTTGGGAAATTGGCGGTTAATACCGGTACAGCCACAATCCAGAAAATAATAATGAACCAACGGAAACGAACCGAGAAGCGGGCAATAGCAGCGAATACTCCATCTTTCATAACTCGTTCCACTATAAAATATGCCGGGCGAAATCTAAAGCCCTTAAATTACGCTTCTTGGGTAACTTTCCGAAGGAGTGTTATAAATGTCCGGAATTCGCCGGGGTCTAGCCTGGATAATATAGGACCATCCTGATGGCCGAGTTTTTGTAGGAGGGCAGAGCGGACCGTTTCGCCTTGTTCTTCAAGCTTTACCATTTTGATACGCCGGTCATCCGGGTTTTCATAACGCGAAACCAGTTTTTTGTGCTCCAAACCGTCAATGATACCGGTTACGTTCGAGGCGTCGCAGTTAAAGACCTTTTTAAACCGTAACATGGGGCGGGGCTCATCGAGGAGGAAGAGCGTCATGGTCTGCATGGCGGTCAAATCATACTCTGAACCAAGCTCAATAACCCGGTGTTTAGAGAGCATTAAAAACTTAATGAGCACCATGTATGCTTCTTCAAATGAGGATGTCCGAGCCATTTTTCCACTCACAATTATTAAAATAGTTGACATAGTCAATAATTGACTATTACAATGATTTTGTACTTTTATTCTAAGAGATGACTGAAAGAAACACAAGTCGAATGAGAGGAGATCTTATATATGGCTAAAGCTAAAACATCTGGAGCGCCGAAGAAACAAGCCAATCACTGGCTGATTTTGGTTTTGCTGGCCTTGGCACAGTTCATGGTAGTACTCGACGTGTCGATTGTGAACGTTGCGCTGCCTGCAATCCAAAAGGCATTTAATATGTCGCAGGAGAACCTGCAATGGATTGTTACGATGTACACGTTAACGTTTGGCGGCCTGCTGTTATTTGGCGGCCGCGCAGCAGATCTCTTCGGTAGGCGCAAAATCTTTCTGGCTGGCATCACGCTTTTTACGCTGGCATCTCTCGGCACCGCATTGGCGCAATCCGAAGCATGGATTATCATTGCGCGCGGAGCACAAGGGCTAGCTGGCGCGCTGATGTCACCGGCCGCACTGTCGATTGTATTGGTCACGTATAAGGAAGGGCATGAGCGTAACGTGGCACTTTCTGTCTGGGGTGCCGTAGCGTCTGGCGGCGCGGCTGCCGGCGTACTGCTCGGCGGTATTCTGACGCAGTATCTGACATGGCGCTGGAACTTCTTTGTAAACGTACCCGTGGGCGTTCTTGTGGTTATCACAGCACTCTTCATTCTTGATCGGCACGATTCCACACTCGAGCATAATGAGCTC
The DNA here is from genome assembly GCA_035546975.1 of Saccharimonadales bacterium (SeqCode). Lineage (GTDB taxonomy): Bacteria > Patescibacteriota > Saccharimonadia > Saccharimonadales > UBA4665 > JARIHC01. The sequence continues at coordinate 50,156 of DASZVS010000005.1, read as the reverse complement.
GACTTGCCAGGCGCAGTCTTGGCGACCGGCGGCTTGATGTCGCTCGTGTACGCTTTAGTTGAAGCGCCGACCAAGGGCTGGACTTCTACCACCGCGCTAGTTTTCTTTGGTATAGCGATTGCTGCGTTAGCAACGTTCATATGGAACGAGCGCCGGGTTGAGCACCCACTTGTGCCGCTGGGTATTTTCCGTATCCGCAACCTGTCTGGCGCTGACCTGATGATGTTCTGTATGTCTGCCGGCATGTTTTCCATCTTCTTTTTCACCACCCTATACATGCAAGAAATTCTTGGCTATTCGCCGGTTAAGACCGGCCTATGTTTCCTGGTCATGCCCGTAATCATAGCCATCGTGGCTACGAATGTGCCGCGTGTTATCCAGCGGGTTGGTTATAAGCCGATCCTGATGATAATGCCGCTGTTCGTTTCCGGCGGCTTGTTCTGGTTGTCGCATATTCCGGTTAACGGTTCTTTCTGGAGTGACGTTGCACCTGGCTTGGCGCTGATGGCCTTCGGCATGGGCGGCGTGTTCGTTGGCGGTACCGTAGCTGCAACTTCTGGCGTTCCGCATCATGAATCCGGCCTGGCTTCGGGATTGCTAAACACTTCGCAGCAGGTTGGCGGGGCGCTCGGCCTGGCTGTATTGACCGGCATTGCAACCTCAAGTACCAAGAAATACATAACTGATTTGCACTTGCATGGCGCGCCGACTGCACACCAGGTCGCGGCTTCCACTGTTCACGGTTTCCACGACGGCTACCTGATCGCCTCTAGCTTCGGCATCATCGCCGCCCTGATCGCAACCTTCATCATTCACGAGCAAAAGGCTAAAAACGACCCTAGCCACGGCGAACCAGTAGTAGCTGTCGGCCATTAAGCCGGGCGGGTTAACCCTGCCTGCATAAACTATTGTTCCACATATGGCAGGAGAGGGCTTGCAGTAAAGCGCTTATGTTCATATACTAAGGGCAAGGTAGTTAGCAGGGGCAGTTAATTAGATACACAAAATGACGGCTAAAACAGATAACACAGCAGCTCCCGAACCCACGGCGCCGATGGTAGGCGACGGCGGCAAATCACCGTCGCACTTACCGGGTTTGACACGTATGTCGAAAAAAGAGATTTTGCAGCGGTTCGTGATGCTTGTGGTGGCAGTTATTATCGTTGCTGCCTTGGTTATCTTTGCCAAAGACTTCAGCCACCGGAATGTCGCTTTCCGCATAGACGGCAAAAATTACTCCAAGAAGACCATTTCCGAAATGGCAACCTATGCTTCTAAGCAAAACGGCCAGAGCAAGCAGAGTAATGCTAAAAACATCTATAGCTTATATAAGACGGAAATTGCAGCTAAAAAAGAGGGGATTGCGCCGACCGCAGACGAGCTCAAAGTGGTTGCTAAGCTGCCAGGCGCTACCACGGACGCCGAAAAGCAGTATGTTGACTTGGTGCAATTCAATAATGCGTTGACCCAGGCTTATCAGCGGAACCAGCAGGGCGGGTACGCAGGGCAGGAATTCGTATTTGATTACAGTGCAAGGATTTCACCCGCACCTCAAGGAATAACGCCTGTTTCCGGCTTCGGCAATCCGACGCTTATTAAGCAAGACCAGCAGTATGCCCATCAGCAGGCTGAGGCCTTTTATAACAAATATAAGCAAAATCCGGCATCTGCTAACCAGTTAAACGCCCAGCTAAGGACTATGAATAAGCTTGGCTTTATAGCCGGTATGAGCCAGTTCGGCCCGTCGCAGTCCAGCAATTTGCAGTCGCAGATTTATTATCCGGATATATATAAGTATGTGATTACCCAGTCGAAGCCCGTATTGAGCGGTGTGCGCAGCGGTAATGTGCCTACTGTGCTCAAACCGACATCATCGCAGGACTACACCCCCGGCTATTACTACTTCGTAAACATTACGCAGGCTGGTAAGGTAGTCGATGCGCATACGAAAGTAGTTGATGCCGAGAAGAAGATGGGGTCAGTCTACTATGGCATTTAACCTTCAGCTTAGCCTGAAAGTTAAAGTGCTGATGGTTTTTGCCTTCGTGTTACTGGGCGGTTTTTTCGTTACGGGCGGGAAAGCGTACGCTGACTGCGGCGTTACCAGCGGCAACGTGCATGACTTTGCAGGCCTCGCAGTGGGTGTGCAGGCTGTAGACGCAAACGGTAACCCGGATAACAATGCAAACTTTGGCAGTACCAATATAACAGTTGATACGCAGCTTCCGTCTTATTCGAACAGTAACGGAACTTTTAACCCGAGCGGCAATGGCGGCGATAACTTATACAATCTTTATACTGGAACGCGTGACGACCACAAGTCATTTACTCCCCGTGGTATCTCTACGGGAGGAAACTGTCCGAATACCGGCGTTGGCATAGTCCTTGGAAATAACGGTAAGACGCCAGATCAAGGTGGTAGCTATTGGGAGTTGGATTGCGATTACAGTTACCGCATAGAGCAAGGGGCAAATCTGACTAACCCGTATCAGAAATTTGCTGTCTATCCGAACGGACGGCCTAGCTTTAATTTGGCGCAGGGGGCAAATCCGAGTGCGGGATACTGGACAGTTCAGGCGTTCCATCCAGGAAATGGCGGCGGAGGGTTGCCGCCTGCAGAAGCCCAGAGTGCTAATGGGGGACAAATCAGTAGCGGTAACCCGCAGGTAGTGTCGCCGGCAAACGGCGCGACTGCCAGCTTTGTGCTGGTGTATCACGAACCGCCAGGACACATAGTAGTATGCACGGAGTGTAGTGGTACTCCCGGCTGTCCAGCCTGCCACCAGCAGGGGTGTGATACTGATTGCACGGGTACGGCAACCTGTACGCTGCTAGATATTTATAACTACGGCGACTATACAACGACAGATACATGGACTGACAGCAGCGGGAACAAGCATACGAAGACCATAGACCATGCAACGCGTACTTTGGTTACGACGAATGGAGCCAATAACGTCGATACGGGGGGGCCGGTCAGTGCGGGGGTGCCGGATAATCAGGACCATAGCGGCGGGTCTACTAATAAAGTGGATAAACAATGGCACTTGAGCTTTACGGGGCCGTATTACACCTATACGACACAGCGGCAGTACCTTACCACCGATAATAACTGGGCGAATATAGACAGCCCGGCCGTCCAAACGCATGGGCCCGTCCAGCAAAGTCCTGATTGCCATGAGGCATCGTGCTACGTTAATTCGATTACCGGCAACGGGCCCGGCGGCATCGTAACGGGTACGCCGGGCAGCCAGATGAATGTAACGGTTACGTTTACTAATAGCGGCGTTCTGCGTCTTGTAGATCCAGCACTTACCGGCTCCGGCGGAACGCACTCGCTTGGCTTTGACGTATACCCAGGGGAGGCGCCGCAAGTGACATTCTCGGTGCCGGCGGCGGCGAACGTATCGTTCTATCCTGATTACGGATATAACTTATGGCCGGGAGGAGGATCGTGTACGGGCTCGACAGTACTCTACTATCCTTTCACCGTCATACCGCATGCCCAATCTGATCCTGCCGGGACATCGGAGAACCCGGGATCGGTAAGCTATCAAACATATATAGAAAACGATTCTGGCGTGGCAGCAACTGTCCCAACCCAGAGCTATTTCTCGGCACAACCATATGGCGGCGGCAAGACATACCCAACAGGAATAATATACTCCAGCGGGCCATGGGGTCCGGGCAATCCGGCGCCGCCGGGTTATACGCTCAATGGCTCGTATCCAGTGCCATCGCCTAATGCCGGCGACCAGTATTGCGCTGAGATTGACTTTACTGGTGGCTATAATACCGGCTGGGTAGGCACAAACGGCAACGTTGTTCCGACAGGCCTTACTACCACGGGTGACCACCATTGTGTGACGGTTGTGAATGAGCCGTATTATAAGGCGTACAACAGTGTCTCGGCCGGCGGCAGCTTCAGTAGCGGCGGTGGCACATGTACAGGCGGCGGCTTGCTGGCCGGTTGGAACGATAACGATCCTAACCCGGATGCGTACGGTACCGACCGGGGCGCAGGCTCTACTTTAAGTGCTTTGGCTCTAGTGAAGATCACCGGTTTCGCAAGCGCCCAAACGACTATTTCGAGGTCACAGACGGGGCTTACGTTCGCGAATACCAACGCTGCCGATATTAGTACGAGTAAGGAAAGCCCATCTCTTGGCGGTAATTATGATCCAGGTGGTAGCCACTGCCTGCCAACGGCTTCGCCGCCATCCGGCACTTCTTACCAAGCGGGGCCATATCCACAATCAGGGATAACGAATTTCTCCGGCAGCCAGTCTCTATTTGTAAATGGTGATGTCCGAATCACGGGCAACATCACCTATGCCAACAATACGGCCGTAGCTAACGCGCCGTCGTATGTCGTGCATGCTACTGGCAATATCTATATTGATCCGGGCGTAACAAGGCTCGACGGTGAATATATAAGCGATCACAAAATATACACCTGCGATAATGCCACGACTGGCGGAAACGGCTATGGCGCCGCATCGTCATCGGCCCCGGCCCCGAACAACATGTTTAATGCTTGTAAAAACCAGCTATTGATACGCGGTAGCTTTGTAGCTAGCCAGGTTAACTTCGGGCGTACATTTGGCAGCTTGCGCGACGAAAAACCGAATCCGCCAACTGGCGGAATACCAGGCGGTTCTCCAACTTCCCATGGTGTAGTTTGGACGCGTTACGGCGACGGCCCTGGTACGGGCGTTCCTAATGACGGTTGGGATAACTTGGCCGACTTGGGGGCGAAAGGCTATGCCTGTACGCAAGTCCAGGAGACTTCGGAGCCGAACGCAAATACTTGGTACGACAACTATATATGCGTTCCTGGTAGCGGTGAACTCAGGCTCGCCTGGACGATGTACGCCGGCAATCCGGGCGTAGGCGACTGGGGTAATGTAAACTCCGGCTGGGCACCGCTAGGCGTTATGTATGCGAATGGATATACCCAGTGCGTTAACTTTAGCGCACAGAATTATGGCGATGGAAATTCTTGGAGCGATAATTATCTGTGCGCTAAATCTTCCCAAAATCTCAATATGACTTTCTCGCCATGGCCTGACGGCAGGGATTGTACGCAAATACTTGAAGACTCGGATCACGATGGCTCTAACCAATGGTCGTACGGCTACTATTTGTGCATGAACTACATACCTGGTGCGCCGCCGGTTGCACCCGAACCGGCTACTACGAGAGCGCCATTCACCCGTTGTAGCAACGGTGGTACCCAAGTAACTACCTCTACTTGCGCGGCCGAGGTCTTCCAATATAGTCCTTCGCTATACATTTCCACGCCGGCTATCTTGCAGCCAAATAGCGGCGCAACACAGTATGACGCCATAACTAGCTTGCCGCCGGTATTGTGATACAATGAGGATATAGCATAGGAAAACAGATACAAATGGGTGGGATAGCAAACGATAACCGGTCGCAGAATTACGCAAGCGCCATAGGTGATAACGCTTATGGTATAATGCGGGTGGTTAACGGGAATTATAAAACAGGCCCGAGCCGGCCACTGCTAAAAGGGGTAGCCGACCCGGTGCAAGGCAACGCAATGCGACTGATAAAAATACAGAATAAAGAGGTAACGGTATGAGCCTGCTGCTTGGTTCTGCTTCGGAATTCTTCGGGCTGGATATCGGCAGCACAGCTGTCCGTTTGGTCGAATTGCGGGGCTCTACCGCGCCGAAGGCGCTCCTTAAGTATGCATATGTACCGCTCGATAGTACTGTGGCGCTCAGTGATTCCAAGGCTGACCAGCAAAAACTGGCGCAAACGATTGCCCAGTTGGTAAGCCAGGCGCACGTAACGACTAAAAACGTGGCCGTCGGCATTCCGTCGAACCGCGTATTTACCACCGTAGCTGATGTTGACCGCTTGCCTCCAAGCGAACTGGCAAAAGCCATACCGCTCCAGGCAGATTCGCTTATTCCTACGCCTCTCTCGGAGTCAAAGATAGACTGGTCGCTGCTTGGAGATTCGCCAGCAGATAAAACTAAACAAGAAATCCTTCTTACCAGCGTTCCGAATAAATTTGTTGAGGGAAGGCTGGATATGCTGGAGTCGATCGGCCTCAATGTCGTGGCTTTTGAGCCGGACAACCTGGCGATGGCACGGGCGCTCAGTGTCAAGGAACCGGGAGCCCAGCTCTTACTTGATATCGGTCACCGTTCAACTGACCTCGTGATTATGCTTAATGAAGCCCCGCATTTAACCCGGAGCATCCCGACGGGCGTCGAAGCAATCATACGTGCTGCCGCCCAAGGCTTGAATGTTGATGCCAAGCAGGCCGAACAATTTGTTTTCAAGTTTGGCTTAAGCCGCGAAAAGCTGGAGGGGCAAGTATTCCAGGCAATTAACGGCACTGTGGAACTGCTGACTGCTGAAGTAGAGAAGTCGATTAAATTCTTCCAAACTCGTTATAACGACACCAAAGTGGACCGCATCATCGTGACCGGCGGCGCCTCGATTATTCCTGAATTCCCTCTGTATATTGCCAATAAATTCGGTGTGAACGTAGAGATCGGTAACGCCTGGCGTTCGGTATCGTTCAGCCAAGACCGCCAGAACGAGTTGCTTGCAATATCTAACCAGTTTGGCGTGGCAGTCGGACTAGCGGAGCGTAGCGCATGATTCAGTTAAACCTGCTTCCCGATGTAAAAATGGAGTACATCAAGGCTGAGCGGCAGCGCCGTTTGGTTACGAGCGTCTCTATTCTGGTAACGATTGCCGCTATTGTGCTGCTCTTGTTGCTTTTGAGCGTTGACGGCTTGCAAAAGAAACATCTGAGCGATCTGAACAAAGACATTAAATCGTATAGCACCAAGCTGGAAAATGAGCCGCAAATTACTAAAATACTGACTGTCCAGAACCAGCTCGAAAGCCTTACTCAGCTCCACGACCAAGAGCCTGCCGCTGCCAGGCTGTTTACCTACCTGAACCAGGTAACGCCGTCGAATGTTAATATTACGGACTTTAAGATCGACTTTACCCAAAACACTGTTTCCATAACTGGCACGGCAAACACTTTGGCAGACGTGAACAAGTATGTAGATACCTTGAAGCTTACGACATTTACTACCGGGACCGATTCAACTCCCCAGCCTGCATTTAGCGATGTAGTGCTTAGCAGCTTTAGCCTGAACGGTAGCAGTACAGGCGGTAAATCGGCGCAACCGGCAGCGTATACCATTACAGCGTCATACGATAAGACAATCTTTGACATCACGCAGAACGTGACCCTCGTGGTACCAAGCGGTACGCCGAACCGGCTCGGTGGCAGTCCGTCTACAGACCTGTTTGAACCGGCGCCGGCAACCGCCAGCGGAGGTACGCAGTAATGGCTAATACACCGCAAATTTCAACCAAACGGGTTGCTATCAGCAAGGCTAATGCACAGATGGTGGCAATTGTAGCAGTTGCAGTAGTAGTGACTATGTTTGCTCTCGTTGCATCCAAGGCAATTTACAGCCAGAACCGCTACCAGGCACGCGTTATTACGGCCAAAGAAAAAGCCCGCAACCAACTAAAAGATAATATTTCTACGTTCGCTACGCTGCAAAAGTCCTACAAAGCATTTGATAACGCTCCTACGAACGTTATTGGCGGGACGGCTAGCGGCACGGGCGATAACGACGGGCCAAACTCTAAGATAGTTCTCGATGCGCTGCCGAGCACTTATGACTTCCCGGCGCTTACTGCCAGTGTTGAAAAGATCTTGGCTGATAACAATTTGAAAGTATCTGCCATTACAGGTACCGACGATCAATTGAACCAGCAGAATAATGTTTCCAGCCCTGATCCGCAATCAGTCAGTATTCCATTTTCGTTTACTGTCACCGATGCGAATTATGCTTCCATTAACCAGTTGATTACGAAGCTGCAAGAATCTATACGGCCCATTTCGGTAGATTCGATAGAGCTGAGCGGCGGCATCAATAACATGACGGCTACTATCGATGCCCACACCTATTACCAACCGGCGAAGAGCGTAAGCATAACGAAGAAGGTAGTCAAATGAAGCAAAAAGACATAGCCCTCATTATTCTCATCGCTTTCATTAGCGCCATTGCAGCTTACTTTATATCGAATGCTATTTTTGCGCCGCCGCAAAACCGCCAACAACAGGTAGAAGTAGTGAATCCTATAACTTCCGACTTCCCGAAACCGGATAGCGCATACTTTAACCCGAACGCGTTCGATCCTACGCAACCTATTACGCTTGGCGGCAATGCCAATCCTGATCCGTTTAGTAGTACATCTAGCACGCCGTCGCAATAGGGGGAGCCGCTGGTGGCTACATACATGACGGCACAAAACACAAAAGGCTTGGGCGCATTGGAGGCGGTCCTATGAGTGTTCTATCGGCAGCGACAGAGCAGGATGTGGCTGACGTTCTTGTATCAAGCGGCATGCTTGATGCCAATAAATTGGCGGAAGCGCGTAAAGCGGCCAAAGAGAAAAAACAGCCGCTGCTCGGGTATCTTGTTAAAAATAACTACATCACCGACGAACAGCTTACCAAAGCTAATGCCACTATTACCAAGGTGCCATACGTAAACTTATCCAGCGCTAAAGTCGATCCAGCCGTCTTGCAATTGTTGCCGCAAGACATTGCTGAACGATACATGGCTGTGCCGCTGGGCGAGATGCAGCACCGGCTAGTAGTGGCCATGTTGGACGCCGACAATGTGCAAGCAGTCGACTATTTGAGTAATCGTATCGGGCGCCCGCTCAAGGTGTATGTGGCGAGCGAAGCGGGTATCCGTCAGATACTTCGCCAATACGAAAACCGGCTCGATACCCAGATGAAAGACGTCTTATCTTCCGATACGGGCGCTGACAGCGATGCCCAGGATGGCGATGCTAAAGATAAAAAAGCCCGGGCCAATAAGGGTAACAGTGCCATCAAGACTATCGTGCAGGATTCGCCGATCAGCAAAGCGCTGTCGGCTATCCTGGAGTTTGCCGCGCACAACCGGGCCAGCGATGTTCATATTGAACCGCTGGAAAAAGAACTCAAAGTCCGCTGCCGCGTCGACGGCGTGCTTCGTGAAATTATGCGCCTGCCGAAAAACACCGAACCGGCGTTGATCTCGCGCATCAAAATCTTGTCCAATTTGAAAATCGACGAACACCGCATCCCGCAGGACGGCCAGTTTACCGTCATAGTAGATGACAAGCCTATTGATCTCCGTATTGCCATTTCGCCTACCGTGTGGGGCGAGCAGGTAGTTATCCGCTTGCTGGATAAAACCGGTACCTCGCTCAAGCTAGAAGATATGGGCTATACTGGCCGCGCGCTCAGGCTGATCAGGAAAGGCCTGCAGCGGCCGAACGGCATGATTTTGACCTCCGGCCCCACCGGTTCCGGCAAGTCGACTTCTATGTATGCCCTGATCCAGGAAATCAAAGACGATGCCATCAATATCGTTACGCTCGAAGACCCGGTTGAGTACAAAATGGAGGGCGTTAACCAGATTCAGGTTAATCCTGCTGTCGGCCTAACGTTCGCTTCCGGTTTGCGCAGCATTCTGCGCCAGGACCCCGACGTTGTCCTCGTAGGTGAGATTCGCGATAAAGAAACGGCCCAGTTGGCCGTCCAAGCCGCTCTGACAGGCCACCTGGTCTTCAGTACGCTCCACACAAATAGTGCAGCCGGTATCTTGCCGCGTCTCTTGGATATGGGAATCGAACCATTCCTGATTGCCAGTACAGTACATACTGTTATCGGGCAGCGTCTGGTGCGCCGTATCGCGGAGGCGGGTAAACAAACGTACCAGTCTTCTGCGCCGGAAACGACTGCTATACAGACGACGATAGGGAATTTATTGCCCGCCACGGCCGAGCAAGTAGCGGCGGCTTCAGCGGATCTTGGTTATAAAAGCTTGCCCTTGAGGAGCCAAACCGCTTATACTTTAAGCAAGGGCACGGATACTGCCGATAGTCCTGGGGGTTATCGGGGGCGAATGGGCCTTTATGAGGTCTTTGAAGTAACCGAGGCCATCCAGGCTTTAACCATGAAACAGGCAACTAGCAGTGAAATCGAAAAAAAAGCTCAGGAAGAAGGAATGATAAATATGCGACAGGACGGCTACCTGAAAGCACTTGCCGGCCATACGACGCTGGACGAAGTCAATCGCGTCGCTGCGGAGGATAGCGCATGATACAAAATAAACGGAGCATGGGCAGCTGTTAGCTGCAGGAGGTGGGTATGGCTACTGGACAGCCGAGAATTGAAGTATTACTCGACGAAGTTATTAAGAAGAAGGGCTCGGACCTGCACATTCAGGTTGGATTGCCGCCAATGCTCAGGGTGGACGGTTCGCTAACACCGGTTACCGGTGCCGATATATTGGACGAAGAAGCCGTCGAAGCACTGATTTTTTCCATTCTCGATGAGGACCAGAAGCAGATCCTGCTAAAAGACAAAGAGTTTGACTTCAGTTTCGCTTACGGCGACCTGGGCCGCTTCCGCGTTAACGCGTTTCACGAGCGTGGCAATATGGCGGCTGCTCTGCGCCTTATCCCGAATGAAATTTTGTCCATAGAACAGCTTGGTTTGCCGGGCGTGGTTAATAAGTTTGCAGATTACCCGCGCGGCCTGGTACTTGTTACTGGCCCGACTGGTTCCGGCAAGTCAACTTCGCTTGCGGCCATGGTGCACAAGATTAACCAAGAGAAAGCTACGCACATTATTACCATCGAAGACCCGATCGAGTATACGCATAAATCGATCAAGTCCGTAGTTGTGCAGCGTGAAGTGCACTACGATACGTACTCTTTCAGCGCCGCACTCCGCAGCGCGCTTCGCGAAGATCCGGATGTAGTCTTGATCGGTGAGATGCGCGACCTGGAAACTATTGCTAGCGCTATTACCATCGCCGAAACCGGCCACTTGGTGTTCGCTACGCTGCACACCAACAGTGCCGCCCAGAGTATCGACCGTATGATCGATGTTTTCCCGCCGCACCAGCAGCCGCAGATCCGCGCCCAGCTATCCAATATCCTCATGGCAATCGTTTCCCAGCGGCTAATACCGGCTATCGGCGGCGGCCGTATCGCGGCAGCAGAGATCCTCGTGGCTACGCCGGCAGTCCGCAACATTATCCGTGAAGGCAAGAGCCACCAGCTGGAGGCAGTCATTCAGACCGGCGCCGAATACGGCATGCAATCGATGGATAAAACGCTGGTCAATTTGATCCATGCTGGAACGATTACATATGATGAGGCCCGCAATTATGCCGTGGACCTCGATGAATTAGATAGGTTAATGCGAGGCTAACATGCTCACTTTTAACTACGAAGCAAAAGACGCCAAGACGGGCAAGAAGATCAAAGCCCAGGTCCAGGCCGACAACGAGCAGGCGGCGGCGAAGCTGATCCGCGAACAGGGATTCACGCCGTTGAGCGTCACCGCGGAAAAAGACGGTCTCCTGGGCGGCCGCTTCCACCGGCGCATCGGAACTAAAGACAAGGTGCTATTTAGCCGCCAATTGGCAACTCTCATTAACGCAGGTTTGCCGCTCGTGCAGAGTTTGCGCAGCGTATCCCAGCAGACTTCAAACAAGGCCTTCAAAGTAGTTATCAACCAGATTATTACTGATGTTGAGGCGGGTACTGCTTTCAGTGAAGCGCTCAAAAAACATCCGCTCGTATTTAATCGCGTGTATGTGAGTCTGGTTGCTGCCGGCGAAGCTTCCGGTACGCTTGATACCGGTTTGGAGCGCTTGGCGGACCAGCAGGAAAAAGATGCGGATATCGTCAGCAAAGTCCGCGGCGCCATGATTTATCCCGGTATCGTGCTTCTCGTTATGATCGGTGTCGTTACGTTCATGGTTGTAAAAGTTTTGCCGCAAGTCCAGAGTATATACTCCGGCTTGCCCGGCGTATCGTTGCCTATATTGACCCGGATTCTGCTTGCCATATCGCACTTCATCATCAATTTCTGGTGGCTGGTAATTATCATAATAGTTGCTCTGGCTTTCTTTGGCAGCCGTTGGGCCAGGACTCTTGGCGGCCGCCAGATTATTGACCGCATTAAAATGCGTGCCTGGCCAGTAGGGCACCTCTATATGAAGATGTATATGGCCCGCTTTTCCCGTACGGGAACTACGCTGGTAGCTTCCGGCGTGCCGCTAATCCAAGTCATCGACATTACTGCCGATGCAGTCGATAACGTCCATATTGCCGCCTCGTTGCACCGCGCCAGCGAAAAAGTGAAGGGCGGCAAATCGCTTTCCGAAGCTCTCGAGGGCGATCCGAACTTCCTGGAGCTCGTACCAAACATGCTGCATATCGGCGAACAGTCCGGCGCCATGGAAACAATGCTCGCCAAAGTCGCTGATTACTATGAAAAAGAAGTCGATAATGAAATCCGTGCCATCAGCACGATTATCGAGCCGGTTTTGATGGTTATTATGGGCCTCATCGCGATTGTTATCGTAGCCGCTGTCCTGCTGCCTATTTACGGCTTGGTAAACCAGTCGGGCTTCACGAATAATATATAGGCCTATGAAGTATCTCAGCCATCACCTGCGATCCCGTCGGACCGACACCAGGGGCTTTACGGTTGTTGAAACGATGATCGTACTGGCCGTTGCCGGCATAATCCTTATGATAGTGCTGCTGGCGATTCCGGCGTTGGAGCGAGGCAGCCGGAATGATGAACGCAGGCAAGATGTGCAAGGTGTTTTAGAAGCAGTTTCACATTACCGGCTGAATAATACCGGGGCGCTGCCGTCTGACGATACTTACTTGCAATACACAACACTCCACATTTATGATACGAGCGATATTACGCGGAATTTTACGCCCTCGGGGACCGTTGCTGCGCAACACCATACTAATAACAGTGCAAGCACGATTGTTCTCTATAACTACGCTAAATGCAGCACTACGACACCAGGCGGCTCAACTAATGCAGGAGCCGGTTACAGCGACGTGGTGGCTTTATATGGGATAGAGACGGCAAACGGTTCTGCACCGCAGTGCCAGCAGCTATAGCCGTCTGTAGGGTGCCTGTGGATAAGTTTGTGCCATCACTTGCTTTTTCTCTACAGAGGTTGCTATCATCTAAACATAAGCACTAAAAAAATTAAGTCGCAAAGGGGCACTTGCAATGCTTAAGAAATTACAAAAACCTAACAGTGAAGGCTTCACCATCATCGAGGTTATGATCGTGCTGGCTATCGCTGCGCTTATTCTTCTAATTGTTCTTTTGGCTGTACCAGCCCTTCAGCGTAACTCACGTAACACCGCTATTAAGAATGACGCCTCTTCCATCGTGGCAGCAGTTGGGGAATTTTCTTCGAACAATGATGGCGCCATTCCGTCGGGCTCCAACCAAAGCGGCAGCACAGTTAACTTAACTGGTGCTAGCGGCGATACGCCTGCAACTGCAAAAGTTCAAAGCAATACTACGGTACAGAATGGAACTGCTCCAGATGGCCCAGGTATAATAGACATAGAATTCCAGAAGAAGTGTTCGGCAGACAATGGCTTCGCCACGACCGATTCTCCGCGTTCTACCGCTGTGCTCTACTACATAGAGACTTCCAACGACAAAGCTCCGCAGTGTGTTGACTCTTAGAAACTAAGAGCCAGGCAGACTAATAAAACAGGCCTATCAAGGCCTGTTTTATTAATATTGCGGTTTAGAGACTCTACAATAGCTGTTCTGCTAGGCGAGGCAGCTGCAGCCAGGTTATAGAACTGTGTTACCATGTTGCTAATGGTTACTGCATTTCTGACACTAGTGGGTCTGTGCATGGGGAGTTTTGTAAATGCGCTCGTATGGCGCCTGCACGAGCAGTCTATGCAGGCGAGGAAGAAAAATCCGGATAAGGACTACCAAAAACGCCTCTCTATATCCAAGGGCGCGTCAATGTGCCCTCACTGCAAGCATAAACTTTCGGCTGCGGATCTTATACCCGTTTTGAGCTGGTTAGCTCTCGGCGGAAAATGCCGGTACTGTCACAAACCCATATCAGTACAATACCCTTTGGTAGAGCTTATGGGGGCGGCTCTCTTTGCGGCTTCCTATATTTGGTGGCCGGCAGATTTGCGCAGCTACGAGATAGGTATATTCGTATGGTGGCTGATACTACTTGTGGGGCTCATGGCGCTTATAGTCTACGACTTGCGCTGGCTTTTGCTGCCAAACCGCATTATGTATCCGGCGGTCGTTGCCGCGCTAGTTATGGCCATCATCAGTATTATTAACGCCGGCAGCCCGCTTAAAGCTTTGCTCTCTACCGTCCTCGGCATAGTGATCGGCGGCGGCATATTCTACATCTTGTTCCAGATTTCAAAAGGTAAATGGATAGGCGGAGGAGATGTAAAGCTCGGCGGTTTATTGGGGTTGGCAGTTGGCACTCCTGGCGGGGCGGTGCTATTTATTTTTGTAGCAGCAGTACTTGGCACCGTCGTAAGCTTGCCGATGTTGGCTAGCGGCAAAATGAAACGCACCAGCGTTATTCCGTTTGGGCCTTTTTTGATAATTGGCGCCGTGGTAGCCAAATTATTTGGTGCCGATATATTGCATTGGTACCAGCAAACATTCATTAATTTTTAATAGAGGTACTGCCTCTATAGCGCTTATGGTATACTGAGGGCATTATGCTGGGTGGCAAATACAAACAGCAAAAACAGGGAATGGGGTACACTATCATAGAGGTTATGATTGTGCTTGCTGTTTCCGGCCTGATGTTTGTCATTGCGGCCACTTTTATCAACGGTAAACAAGAGAAGACTGCATTTACCCAAGGAGTTAATGAGATGGCTTCGCGAGTCCAGGATGTAATTGAGCAAGTCACGGACGGTAACTATAGTGATATTCCGTTAAAGTGCACGGGCAGTCCCTCCGGCACTACAATTGGCTCAGATCCTACTGAAACGCAAGGTACAAACTCGTCGTGTGTATTCATTGGCAAATTCTTTCATTTTGGCGTTAGTGGTACCCCTACCAATTATGAACTTTTCTCATTGGCAGCATTTTTTGGTTCTACTTCCCTCGGGGCCGATGTGACGCCGATTACGGGGGCGGTTGATCTGACGCAGCAGCAAACGACGCCACAGCACCTGAACGTTGCCTGGGTGAAAGCAAACGGAGCTACTACCTATGGATTTGGCTTTGTGCAGAGCCAAGGTACCAAAGTTAGTGGCGATTATACTAATGGCGCGCAAACGATTGGACTCGTATACAGTCCCAGTCTGACCGGAGGGGCTAGTGAAAGTACTGCAGCAAGCGAACTGAAAGGCCACGTCGCCTCAGCAAGTTCTGCTCAAATATGCATGACAGATGGCAATAGGTCAGCATTTATTACTGTAGGGGATACCTCAAACGGCGGCGACCAGCTGGCAGTAAACGTTAAGATGCGGGGGACCGTACCATGCTAAGGCCGAAAAAGTTAACTGACGCCGGCGATACTATTGTAGAGGTTATGGTCGTGCTGGCTATTTTGGGTTTGGCGATCGGCATATCGTACGCTACTGCTAACCGTAGCCTGCTTAATGCCCGCCAGGCGCAAGAAAGCAGCCAGGCAACCGAACAAGTTCAATCCCAAGTCGAGGCGCTTCGCACTATGGTAAGCAACCCCAACGTCTATTCTACGCCGTCATTCTGCCTTACTCCTTCCGGGACAACATATTCTATCCAACCATCTGCCAGCTCATGCAATTTTGGCGAAGCTAGCAGGTACAACATCACTATTTCACACCTGGATGCCAATACTTTTAGGGTCAGGGCTACATGGAACGATGTACTGGGCGAAGGCACGGATAGCGCCACAATAATCTATAGGATGTATCCACCCACGGCGCCAGTAGTTGGAGGTGGCGGCGGTGGCGGTGGCGGTGGCGGACTCGCCACCAGTGGCTGTCCCGCTAATGCAACTAGCTACGCTGACCGTACGGTAACGGGCGGTGTAACGCTTAATCAGTACGGTGATTCTAGAACCTGGGGGAGCGGCCCTTATACGGATGATAGCGCACTGGGCACGGCAGCAATTCACGCCGGACTGATTTCTTCCGGCCAGACGGCTACCATCCGGGTTTGTTCTCAGCCAGGCCAGAGCAGTTATACCGGCTCAACCCGCAATGGCATCACCACGCTATCATACGGTTCATGGCCCGGCAGCATCACCTTAATCCTTCCGAGCGATTGATAATAATATGAGTATACGAAGAAGATTCCCCATCAATAAAAGACATCACTACCTTGCTGGACAAGACGGTTTCACGATCATTGAGCTTATGATCGCTACCTCTGTTTTATCACTTATGCTGGTGATGGTAACGGTCATGATGATAAATATCGGCAACTTGTATTACAAAGGCATAAGCCAGGCGCGTATTCAAGATAACGTGCGGAGCCTGACCGATGAAATTGCCAGCCACCTGGAGCTAGGGGATAACTTCTTCCATGTTACCAGCGGCTCGGAGCAAGCCTATTGCATAGGGAGTGTGCGATATACATATATTTTGGGAGCTC
Organism: Saccharimonadales bacterium (SeqCode); assembly: GCA_035546975.1. Taxonomy (GTDB): domain Bacteria; phylum Patescibacteriota; class Saccharimonadia; order Saccharimonadales; family UBA4665; genus JARIHC01. The sequence continues at coordinate 33,652 of DASZVS010000005.1, read as the reverse complement.
AAATAGGTACTCAAGCAGGCCAATCCCCCCACGTATTATGGCGTGATGCTAATCCTACTCCCGGTAGCTGTCCGAGTGCCGGGTTGCCAAACTTGGGCGCAGCAACTCCAAGCGCGAACGGTACGGAACTTATTGCGCCGCACTCTCGTTTAACGAATTTCTCTATAACTGATACCGCAGGGAGCTCTCCCTATACGATAGCAGTGGGCGAAGCGTACGGCGACACTGATCTGCTTACTGGAACTACAGGTTCCCCTCACTGTAAAGGAAGCGAGGGCGATCAGTTCTGTGCAACGGCAAACCTAACAACTACAGTGGTACGGCGTTTGCCATAAGAGAGCAGTGTAATAGAATAAGGACATGCTTATGCGACAGTCTCAGCCCCAAACAAAAAAGCTCGATGAAAACGGTTTTGCTTCTATTGTTATCGCGCTTGTCCTGATTGTAGTTCTGGCGCTGTTAACGGTCGGTTTTGCGCAGCTGGCGCGCCGCGAGCAGAATGACGCGCTCAACCGGCAATTGGCCAACCAGGCTTATTATGCTGCCGAAAGCGGCGTTAATGATGTTGTGCACGCCATTCCGGCTATAAATGCCGCAAACGTTGCCTCGCCCGGTAGCGTGAGCTCGGCGAGCTGCCTAACTAGCTCGCAATTGTCCTCGTTCTCTTTAAACCCAACGCTTAATGGCACGGCCGGAGTTGCTTATACCTGTGCTCTCGTCAATTTAACGCCGCCCACGCTCGTGTACGATAATGTGGCTGCTGAAAGCGAACGGTATGTCAGTTTTTCCACGAGCCCGAGCCCGTTAAGTACGATTACATTCCAGTGGGGGAGTGCTGATAACCACACCACCCCGCAATCGGCAGCGGCAGGATCATTCAAGCCTTTGGCCTCGTGGGGCAGTTCGCCTGCCGTGCTACAGGTCAGTATCACGCCCTTTGACCCCTCGAATGTAGACCAAAATGCTATGATTGCCGCTACGTATAACGCATATCTGTATCCCTCCGCCTCCGCCGGCGGCTTGGCGTACAATACGTCGCAGCAGGGCGGTATCACATCTGGCGGCTGTATCAATAGCACCACTCGCTACACGTGCTCGGCAACTATCAGCGGCTTGCCGAGTGCGCCTGAGTATCTTGTCCGCGCTATTCCGCATTATGATTCTACGAATATCAGCATTAATGGCCATAGTGGAGCCTCTGTAGTTGATTTTATTAACGGCCAGGCGCTCGTAGATGTTACCGGCAAAGCCCAGCAGGTTCTTAAGCGCATTCAGGTGCGGGTGCCGATCGGTCCAAGCTATACGCTGCCAAAAGACGCTATAGAAGTTGGCAGTACTTGCAAACGTTTCCAAACACAGCCGAACCAAACGATCTTTGATTCTAGCCTCGGCAGCTCCTCTTGCACGCTCGATCCGTAAGTTAAGGAAAGCGGAGTTATTTATTCGCCGTGCCGGTGGAACTTTTCGTGCACGCTCTTGAGGTGCGGATCTGTTACGTGCGTATAAATTTGTGTGGTTGCTATATTGCTGTGGCCCAAGAGAGCTTGCACGGAGCGTAAATCGGCGCCGTTCATTAATAAATCAGTTGCAAAGGAATGCCGGAGCGTATGCGGGCTAACGTGTTTTGTGATTCCGGCAAGGAGTGCGTAGCGGGCGACCAGCCGCTGGACGCTGCGCGCCGTTAAGCGGTGAAAGTTACCAGTTACGTCGACCTTCTTGCTGCCGCTATAACGAACAAATAATGGCCGCGCAGTATCCGTACGCTTTTGTAAATAGTGTTCAATCCACTTTGCGGCTTCGGGGCTTATAAAGATTGGTCGGTCTTTTTGGCCTTTGCCGCGGACCATAAATTCACGCCGTTTCAGGTTGATGTGGTCGCGGTCCAGTCCTACTAGCTCGCTAACGCGCAGGCCGGAACTAAAGAGTAGTTCAAGGATGGCACGGTCGCGCAAGCCGTTTGGCGTGTTCAAGTCCGGCTGCGCAAATATACGCTTCAATTCTTCCTCGTTCAGGAAGGTTACCTGTTTGCGCTTAGTGCGCGCCAGCTCGACTTTGTCGGCGGTTAGGGCAGGGATATTCCGCTTTGCGCAAAACTTCAGGAAACTGCGCAGAGCAATCAAGTGGTAATTCTGTGTGGTCTTGCCGAGTTCGTCAGAGGTATTGGTACCGAGGCGGTTCAGCCAAAGCCGCCACTTGCGGATTAATTCGGGGTCTATATCTTCTACTCGGATATCGCCGGCGAAATCCATCAGCCGGGTGAGATAATGGTCGTAATTCTGGATTGTTTTCTGCGAACGGTTCTGTTCAATCTCCAGGTATTCGAGGAAGTCGGTTTTAGCCTTTGTAAAGAGCATAACGAGATTATAACATTGTGCGACGCGAAAAAGGTTGTAGACTGTGAATTATCTCTGTTACAATAAAGAAATTAAGTAAGGAAATACATGGAAAAAACCCTCATAATCGCTAAGCCTGATGCCGTGCAGCGCGGACTCATAGGCGAAATCATAAGCCGCCTGGAGCGCAAAGGCCTTAAGTTGATCGGCATCAAAATGGCCAGCCTGGATGAAACAATTCTCCGCAAACACTATGCTGAACACGTAGAGAAGTCATTCTATGCCGGTCTGGAACAATTTATGAAGAGCTCGCCGGTTGTACTGATGGCGTGGGAAGGCTACCAATGTGTAGACGCCGTGCGTAATTTAGTTGGCGCCACCAATCCCCGTGAGGCTGCACCAGGCTCCATCAGAGGTGATCTAGCCGCCGGGACCGGCCGGAATCTCATTCATGCGTCCGATTCTAAAAAAAGCGGCGAAACCGAGGTTGCTAATTTCTTTACGGACGAGGAATTGTTCGACTACGACAAGTCCGAATACATTCATATATACGAGGAGCACGAACGCGCCTAAGATAGTTTTAGATTTTCCAGTGTAGCAAACCAGACAAAGCTGTTTGCTACACTGGGAGCAGAAACGTAGGGCCGGACCGAAGTTTTTAGCGTAGCCAAGACAAAGCAGTCCCGCACGTTTTGACGAGTCCCCATAGTTCAATGGATAGAATAACTCCGTCCTAAGGAGCAGATAGCGGTTCGAATCCGTTTGGGGATACCAGTTAGCAGCTTGTTTTTATAGTACCGAGGTGTACTATTTGAGTAATGGCAGGATTTAATAATTCAGCTGAATTTTCACCGCCGCCGACTCCTGAGAATGGATCACCCTGGGCGCACCGGCTTCGGTGGGGTGGAAAAATTGCCATGGGCGCCGGAGCGGTGATTATAGCCGTTGACGAAGTTATTAAAAGCCCAGTAGTTGGCGCGGTAGGGGTGGCAGTGCTCATATCTGGCGTATATGGATGGGCAATGGGGACTTTCGCTGAAGGTTTTCATACCAATGAACCTCCACGGAATTAGAGCATGGAGATGATTATAGAGCCGCAGACGGGTGATAAGCCGGTCTTGGCAATGGATATGGACGGTGTATTTCTCGTGGAACACGAGAAGGGGGAACGCCCGGATGGCTACCGGAAATTGCCGGGAGGAAGCGATTATTTTTCTTACAATCCGGAACACGCCGAATTGATTCAAGAGATTTTGCCTAGGACAGATGCGTACTGGTTATCGGGGGCGGCTCCCGAAACGCTTGAGGCTGTAATAGCGTCCCTGGAGTTACCGGACATCCCGCGGATAGACTGCGAATATATGTGGGCCATGACTCCAAAAAGCGAGCGGCCAAGAGAGAGTCTTCTCGATTATAAAAAGAATGCTATAGGCCACATTTTCCCCGGACGGTCACTTATATGGCTCGATGACTGGCTTGATCATGCGGATTTCAGCTGGGCTGAGCGCCGTTCTCGCAGTGAGGCGCGTACGCTGCTGGTCAGGCCTGATAGCCTCAAGGGCCTTCAACGGCATCATGTCAGCCAAATGTTGGGATGGCTTGGCCGTACGGCCTGCTAAATAATTGCCATTCCTCTGATACAATACCCTTATGGCTGAACAAACAGATAACGAACAGCCCAAAAAATATTTCGACGACCAGTTTGACGACGAGACAGTCTTACAGGTCTTCCGTAAGCACCCGATTATCATGCGCAAAGGGCTGGTTTTCGGCCTGTTCGGCCCCTTGATCGGTATTTTACCGGCGGCAATCGACCCGAATCTCGGTTTCGGCATATTTTTCGGAGGCTTGCTTGCCGGTTGTGTGCTGGGATTGCTGATTTTTGCACCGAGCTGGATAGGCTGGCACTTCAGCGTCTTCATAGTGACCGACCAACGATTTATACAAATCACCCAGAAGGGCCTGTTCCACCGGGCTGTTGCCGACCTTTCCCTTCATCAGATCCAGTCTGTAAATTACGAAGTGAAAGGACTGCAGGAAACACTGCTAGGGTTTGGTACAATACATATGCGGACATATGTGGGAGACTTGGTAGTGCATGATGTGCATCACCCGGCAAAGATCCAGAAAATGCTCCTGGGCATTTTACGCGACCAGGGGATAACGACCACGCCGTACCCGGCTCGGGAAACCCAAGAGCCGCCTAAAGAAAATGAAGAAGCCGACGAAGATATCGAAGAAATTGAAGAAGCCTAATCTTAAGGCCGTTAAGCAGCCTTTTAAGAGGTCCAAACAGCCTGAGCAAAAGGTGAGCGAAGCGCTCAGCAATGTGCCGCGGATTACAAGCGATACCGTAGAAGAGCACCGCGAAGCGGTCCTTTCAAGCGCGCGGAAGTATATTTATCCGCTCCAGCACTCCAAGCGCCATGTGGTGCGCAATTCTATAGCGATTTTTCTGGCCGTAGTGATAGTTTTCTTCGTAGCATGCGGCCTCGCCTTGTATAAATTCCAGTCTACGAACGGATTTATTTATGGTGTTACCAAGGTAGTCCCATTCCCGGTAGCGAAAGTTGGTTCACACTGGGTAAGTTACGAATCATACCTGTTTGAGCTCCGCCGAAATATGCATTATTACCAAACGCAGCAACGAGCGAATTTTTCTACGGCAGCAGGCAAACAGCAACTCAAACATCTTAAAGAACAGGCTATGGATGAGGCGGTCCAGGCTACGTATGTGAAGCAACTGGCTAACCAATACGGCGTTACGGTAAGTGATCAGCAAGTAAATAATGAGGTTACGCTGCTTCGGAATGAAAACCGTCTGGGCAATAGCGATCGTGTGCTACGCGAAGTGTTAAGCGAATTCTGGGGGTGGAATGAGAATGATTTTAAGCGCGAGCTCAAACAAGAGTTGCTGCAGCAAGCGGTAGTCGCAAAGCTTGATACAGGCACGAACCAGCGGGCCCAGGCGGCCTTGCAGCAATTGGAGCAGGGCGCCGATTTCGGCACGCTGGCCTCCCAGGTCTCCGATGACGCCACTACCAAAGGAAATGGCGGCCAATACGCAGCGGTTATTACTCAGAACGACCGCAGTCTTCCGCCGGCTCTTACCGAGGAGATCTTCAAGCTTAAGCCCGGCCAAACATCAGGCATTATAAATACTGGCTATACCCTGGAAATCGTAAAGATCCTGGATAATACAAACGGCAATGTCCATGCTGCCCACATCCAGTTCACTTTTAAACCGATCTCAGATTACGTCAAAAAATTGCAAGCCCAGGAACCCGTCCACGAATACATCAAGGTCTAGGGGCCAATGGACAAGAGAAAGCGAGGGGCCTTTAAGAATAGTTGGGGCCGCCAATAAGGTTGTGAAACCATTTGCCGAACGCCGTGTTCTTCAGCGATTTGGACGCCCGAGAAAGAACCTTGCCTTCATTGCGGGCTTGTAGTTGAGCTCCTACACCTAATCCCACACGCATGTTTCGGCGCGGTGCCGAACCCGGTACATAAAACATTTTCTTCGCCATAACTTCGGGTATCTGCTGTTCATTTTTGCGCGTTATGGCCTGTGCGTAGAATAACATTATGTCTGGGAGACTCCTGGTCCATTCTATGCTCGCGAATGAGGCGTCTGGGTTTTCGCCAGAACCGGGTCGTGCCATAATTTGGATTGTTTTAGCGCTCTTGAATAATGCCTCGAATCCTTCAGCATCCAGGGTGCCAGGGTCTATTTGATGCCCTTTCGAGCCCGAATATTCACCTTGGCTGGCAGCAATTGTCTGGACGGCGCCCACCGGAACTCCGCCGTCTGCGATTACTTGTAGTTCCATGTCTTCGAAGGTATCGTCGCAGAGAGCGAGGAATCTTTGTGAGAATTCAGTGAACTCGTCTGAAGTTATATTGCCTCGGGGCTTCGCGAGAGCGGCGCGATACGGAAAGAGATCCGTATGGGCTTCCCGGACAATTTCAGAAGGAGCCTCTTCCGGGCCAATAGCGGGGAGTTGGTTGAATATTGATACTGGAGTTAGGGGTGAAGATGACCGTTCCATTAATGTTAATTTTAGCATTCTTATGCTAAAAAGTCAAGGTTTGCTACGATTTTCTGTAGGTTATTTCACTGTTTGGCGCTTTGCTAGCCCTTATGCTAAGCGTACAATGTAAAAAGAGAGGGGAAATCATGCCGCCAGATGAACCAAACGAAGAGGAAGAGCTAGAAGAATTGCCAGAGGATGACGATACGCCGTTCCGCCCGGCAGAGGATACGCGTACTGATGCTTCCGATCAGAATCTGGATCGTGAAGTTGAAGATTCCGAGACGGACGACACTGACCCCGACTATGACACCGATGTAGAGCAAGAAGAGCTGTATGACGAAGGGCTGGCTAAAGAAAAGCCGAATGCCGGCGATACCGTAGTTGGTTATGATCCTGATAAAGACGAGCGCCGTAAAAATCACCAGGAAGAGTAGTTTTGGCAAAGTGGTCGCGCCGCGTTACTAAGGAGAGCGATGCGCTGGACCTGGAGGACGGTGTTTTTACTTGGGATGACCCGCGTAAAATCGCTATGTCTTTGCGTCGTTCGGCCGAAGCGAGTACTCGGCGCAAAGGCTCGGCGCACCAGTCCGCAATGTCTATGCTAAATTTCTATATAAACAGGGCAGGCAAAAATCTCCCTAATGAGCGCCGGAGAGTCCTCGCCGATGCAAAGGTGGAACTCAAAAAACTTTTTGAGGAAAATTAAGTTTAATTTCAGGCGGGGCATGTATCTTTAAACGTGTAACTTCATAAGGAGGATACAGTGCTGAAGAATATAAGAAAAAGTTCGCTCGTCACGGCCGGGGCCGTTTCTATAAGTATTATAGGCGCTGGTTTGGGGGTGGCTAGCGCAGCGACGAATACACCGACGTCAAATATGAACGGGAATGTTGGCACTAGCGGTATCCCTCGCAGTATCTTTAGCCAAGAACGGCTCGACGCTGAAGCCCAGGTGCTCAATACTACTACCGCAAATGTTCAAACGGCTCGCAAGAACCACACGCTAAAGCAGCTCATCAGCCAGGCGGGATTAACTCCCGAAACATTTATGCAGAAGTTAAAATCCCAGTTAACATCCGACCTCGAATCAAAGGGCTATAGCCAAGATCAAATAACCATCGCTCTTCAGCACAAAGAAATTGTCCGCCTTCATCACAAAGCCGATAAAGAGAAGAAAACTAATAATAAGAGTAGTAATTAAGGAGTAAAAATTGAACAAAATAAGAGTTTACCTGCATCATCTTTCAACAAAGATTTCCGAAAGCCGGTTTGTACATGAGCTGGTATTTTCTGAGCCCGCTGTAGCCTACACTGAAAAGGCCCTGGTTTATCTGGGAACCCTATAGATCTATATATCCAATTTTGATTGTGCTGCACCCGTAAAAGCAACTCTATGGTGTAACGCTAAAAGAGTTACCGCTGTTAATAACCGAAGGCACGGCAATTGCTTGGCCGTTGTTATTTACCATGATGACGGGCTGGGCGGTACTGGTAGCTAGATTGGCGGCGATTCCATTCTGGGTAGTGGTAGCGCCAGTAAAGTAAGCCGCCTGAAAGTTATCAAAAGGGATTTGTTGGTGAGCCGAATAGCTAGGGTCTTCCTCTATCCATTCCGCCGAGGAGAGGGAAGAAGCATAGGAGACGGTTATTGAGAAGGATTGGCCGTCGGTATTATCGGCGATAGTAATAGCCCATAGTGAACTACCAACTTCGGTGATCGAGGCGCTCATGCTGTCGCCTGGCGCGACAGTAACACCGGGTATGGTTTGGGCATATGCAGGTAGCATTTCATAAAAGGCTGACGTTACAACCTGCCCGTTGGCACTGATTATATTTTGGGTTCCTACTTGGATAAGGTCGCCCGAAGTCACACCCCCAATGCCAATCCATGTTGAATCTGCCGAGGTTGTCGTGCCATTGCCCGTGGCGTTTGTTGCATGCCATGAACCTGAAACGGCCGTAAAAGTGCCGCTCGTTGCCATATACCCGGACCAATTACTCGAAGTGTAACCAGTAGTGACCTGTGCGCTGCCGGGTTGGGGGCCGCTTGGAGCAGGTGCCGTGGGTGTAAGTCCGCTAACGCTGCTACTTGGCGATGGCGTGACTACCGGTTCTGCTTTGGAACTACCAGCTGTAGGAGCCGGCTTTTTTGCGGCAGGAGCCGGGGTGGGAGCCGAGGGTGTCGCGGAAGCTGCTGATGATGCAGTGGAAGTTTGCGGTGCCGGTTGGGGGTTAACGGGCCTCTTATGGGTTGTAATCTTTTTGTGTGCAACGGTCTGGGGAACTGTATGGGCAGGCTTTTTGGCACCTGCTAACTGCAAGATTGCTGCAAGGGCCAACAAGATTACGACAAATGCCAAAGGTTCTGCCATGCGGAGGGCACGGTTAGAAGGCCGCCTTGGCCGGAGTTTAGCGATAAAGTTTTTGGGAATGTTTTTTTGTTTTTGTGGGTCCATAGGCAGGACAGCCTTACAGGGAAGATATTACCACAACATAAGCATTTTGTCAATCGGTGACTGCGTGTTCAAACACGAGGGCTGGGCCCCATTCTCTATCAGCCGCTCCAGCAGCTATATATCCCGAACGCCTGAGCACATCTACACTTGGCTGGTTATCAGGGTGTACCTCGGCGTATAGGCGTGAGTATGGCGGCTGCAAAAATGCCGTAAGCGCTGTGAGGGCGAGCGTGGCGTAGCCGTGGCCGACGGCGCTTTTTCTTAACCAGTAGCCTATCTCTGCCTCGCCGTTTTCTCTGGGGAGAGCATTAATTGCACCCTTAAGGTCTTCTTTTTCCCATATGCCCATCCTGAGCTTTGGCCCGTTCGTCAGGCGGGCCATCGTAACCGCCTCTACGGTAGGGTACTTCCACGATACGAAGTTAGCGTATTGGTCTACATGCTGCCTATCTTCGTGGATAGCCTCGAAATATGCCCGGTCGTCATAGATGGTGGTGAGCTCGCGGACAGTTACTTCAGGGCGAGCCGTCTCCAGCCTCAGTGTTCGTGACATAAAAGGCTATTGCTCAATAGTTGGAAAAGGCGAGTGCGGTCTCGGGCTAGTTGCAATCTTTTTCTTGCTCTGGTTGATGCGGATGGTAAAGCCGCCGACAGCCGCGAAGGCTCCGGCCGCGCCGACCAACGCAAATTCCGCAACCTTTGTGTAGTGATTGGCCGCCGAGGAATAGTCGCGTGCACTTTCCCCGTAAGAGGAGGCGTTTATGGCGGCGTTATTTGCATCCCAGGCTTGAACCTCTTCCTTTGCCGCCAAACCGCCGCCAATAGCGAGAGCCGACAGGCCTATAGCCGCCAAAGTGCGGCCGGTTTTTTCTAAGCGGCCAAGGTAAGGGGGGTTAACAAAATTTCGTACAGACTCTGCTACGTGAGGCATAGAGACGCTTACTTAACTCCTACTGTCTGGATGAGGTGTTTGCCGAAGCTGCCGCCCTGAAGGTCGATTGCGTAGACTTTGTCGATACCGTCGTTTGAGGGTACTGCCTCTACTCCTGCGCCATCATTGAGGACTGGCTCATGATTATTGGCCAGATCGAGAGTGATGTTTTCTTGGTTGTGTTTACCGAGCTTAATCTGGTAAGGCGTAATAGCAACCCGGCCATTACCGACAGCGTCAGGCATGCCGACCCAGCTGCCATTGAGGAGGTTAGGGTTGTTCTCTATGGCGCTAGGCGAATGGCTTTCAACCAAGATGATCGGGTATTGGTCGCGAACGGTGTATTTCTCGGCACCGGCGTCTACCGCCATTTCAACCGAGCCGTTGAGGATACCGGGTACGGGCACGCCTTTTGAATTACCTTGATTGTAGAGCTCTTTCGTAATTTTTTTGGCCACGTTCATTGCACGGGCCTGAGGCGAAGCAGCTGATGCAGTTTCGGCCTTAACGGCAGTAGAGCCAGCAGCGATACTGGCGGTGGCTGCCAAGATAGCGGTTGCACGTTCAATTGTTCTTTTCATGACACGGTCCCCTAATTAATGCTTATATTCTACCATATTAAAACATTGTGTCAACAGAGAGGCTATTTTATCTGAATAATGTCAACACGTAATATTTTTGTCCAGTGTTGGCCCGGCGATTTGCGCCATTACTATTTTGCCTGTAAAACCTAGCTGAGGGTGGCAATTTGCTTTAGCATCGTGCAGGGTTGTCGCGCCGAGTATCCAATTCGGCAGCCCCGTCAGGCCGCCAGTTTCTTTTACGCCGCCGATTGTGAGGTTGTAGTCATAGGTACCCGAATATATGCCGACAGTGTCGCCATGGTTTTCAAAGCCCTGTGTCATTCCTTCTAGCACCGTTGCGTTGCTCGCTTTGCTCTTTTGCCATGTATAGCCATCCTCGGTTCCTTCTACGTCCAACCACACCGTGTCTACATTGGTATCGCCTTCATGAGCGATGTCATTCTGGGCTAGATTCTCACCGTATTGGTAGGCGCACGCCGGAGAGTTGTCGCCATTGCAAGTGCCCGCGGCATTTTTGCCAGTTGTGGGCCAGTCGGGAACGGTAGGCCCCGGATTGGCGGTGTGCACATAGATAGAAACTTTCGGAACCTGAGGGCTGCCAGTATCGCCTGTAGACTTCTCCGCCCAGGCCATCTGGCGCTTAAAATAAGGATTAAATGTGGCAGCGTTAATTCCGTTAAGTCCGACGATGGCAAAAGCGCCCGGCTTTGGGAGGTTGGTTTTGTTGGGATAGGAAACGTCGTAACCTATTTTGCCGCCGGCGGGAGCTTGGCCGCTCTTATTAGGGTTCAGTGTTTTTGCGGGCGTAGGCCCAGCGGACGTTTTAGTTGACTCACCATGAGATTCTCCGCCGCAGCCGGCGAGTGCCAGCGCCACAACCACAGGAATAATTGCTTTTTTTGACCGTAACTTTTGCTTAAGTTCCATACTCTTCATGCAGAAGGCTCCCGATTAACTACATACAAATTTATAGATGATCGGTTGCCACCGCAAGCATGAGCAGAATCCTTATGCTAGTTTGCGGCACTATGTGTTATTTCATGCCGTCGGCAGTAATCTGGAATTTTCCGGAATCGCCGTTTTGGATGTCAAAGCCCCAGAGCTGGTCTGGCCCGTTCTGCGCGGGAACGGCGTAAACGCCGGCGCCTTCAAGTACGGTATGAGTCGGGTCTAACAGGTGGAGGGATGTAGTTTCGCGGTTATGTTCACCTACATGAACTTGCACGGGCGTAATTGCAACATGGCCTTCGGCGTCAGCAGTAGGGATGCCGATCCAGCTGCCATTTATGAGCTTGCTGTTCTTTTCCGTGGCAGCCGCAGAATGGCTCTCACTCAGAATAACCGGATTTTCATATTCGGCTGAACCGACCGTTTCAAAGTTAATTTTAACTGAGCCATTTAAAATACCTGGCACGGGTACGCCTTTAGGAAAGTCTTTCCTATCGTAAAGTTCATTACTGATTTTTTTAGCTACTTTCTCGGCATGCGCCTGGCCGGGGAGCGGCGCAGGTGCTGTTTCGGCATTGGCTTTGGCGGAGCCGGCGGCTAGAGCAGCTGTAACGGCTATCACGCTGGCGGCACGTTCGATGGATTTTTTCATAACTCCAATTTTAGCATAAGAAGTGTAAATTGTCAATCTATTAAAAAACAGAACGGCTAGTTGCGTTCCAGGGCGCCGGTCTGCTGAGCGAGCGCCAGTAGGTCTTCGAACTGGTCGGGCTCGTCATAACTGCGGCCGGCGGTTCGGTCGCCGGAGGCTAGATAGCCAAGCCACTTTGCGGTGTGCGGCGGGATTTCGCCGCTGTCGATGACTTCGGATACCGGGCGGAATCTCACTGAATAGATTCGCTGTTGTCTAACGGCAATAATACTTTCTCCGACTTTAAAAGCAGGTTCCTCATCGCCATCCCCAGCAAATAATGAGAAATTGACCCAACAGATATCTCGAAGCTTATCTCTATGATTCAGGAGCGCTTCGGCCGCTTCCGGCGTTGGCCGGTTGATCGGGTCGCCGTCGGAGTCGGCATAACCGTAAGGGCCTACTGTGTGGTACTGGGCCCAGAGTTCAAGTTTTGGCGCTGCGGCGGGCTTTGTCATGGTATCCAAGTATTACGGCAAGGACCATGGATTGCAAGCACATGCTTCTTGATACTCCGCAGCGGAACGGGCAGGAGGCTATTTTTCAGCGGGATCGTAGACAGGATCGAGAGTAACCTCAAAGGGCAACCGGGTCCGCATAAATGCAACCATACGTTCGCCCACCTTAGGATCGACGCTGCTACTCACAATGGCGGCAAGCATATCTGGTACGAATGCTTTCCAGTCTAGTCTTCTTTTGGTTCTGGATTCTAAGGCTTGCCATATTTCGGCGCGTTCATCTGTAAGTTCTTGGGCGCTTTCTTTTCCAAAACTTAACGATATGTAATGGTCACCTCTTTTACTTTGCCGTACGCTGACGGAACTTACGAGGCTGGCTGCGGGTTGTTTTAACCGCGGCACTTCTTCGATGATGCCTTGGGTGAAGTAGGGGTCGTATACGTCTACTGGCCTAAGAGCATGCCGCTTAAAACGCAATTCCCGGCTTTGAACTAATATAGCCCGCGGGCTTACATCCCCTTCGGGAGTGATGGGCAGCGTTATACCTTGGTGTTCGCCGAGTGCTGCCAGCCTGCCAAACATTGCAAACAATTCCTCGCCTTGGGCTGGCCTGAATATGGCTTCAATACCTCGGGATGGTTCGGGTGCGGCTGTCTCTGCTGCAGAAGGGTAATTCACAGTACCTTACCTTATATTTCAAGTGCTTATTTTGCAAGCATGAGCGGAGTGGTGGCTGTTGCAAAAGAAGCCTGGGCTAATTCTTTGCCATCTCGGCCGTTCTTAGATTTTGGAATGCGATAATGCCATCCTGGGGAGACAAATCTGATGTGTAGTAATAGCCCAATCCGAAGCTTGAGAGCCGGCCTGCTACCCGTGCGAGCAAATCCATGCTGCCGCCGCCCTCTTCTATGACTTCATGTGTAGCGGCGGTAACGAGGTTCGGCGGCGGTACGACACCGCTAAACTGTATGCTTCCCGTTCGGGCGAGCAAGTGGGCTCCGCCTCTGTCCAGTACGACAGATGCGTTGTAATCAGAGTGCATGAATTGGTGTATGTCTTTATCGGAAACCACGGTGGTGCGCACATGATCCAGCTCTGGTCCCATGGGGTGTGTGTGAACGAGGGTTTCTTTTTTAACTCTTTGTATAAAGCCTTTTATAATTCCGAATGGCGATGCAGGTATGGAGAGGGTGGCACCGGCGGCAAACTCAGGATCATCCGGAACAGGATCTGCAAAATCATCTGAGATTACGTATGTTCCATCTTTAAATCTGCCTATTGCGACACCATGTTCATGGCCATCCGTTTGGGTTACATCTATCAGATGCCGCCAGGTGTCTGCGCCTACAGCGTCGGTTTGCAGGTGGAGTGTAGGGGCAAGCCTATCAACGATCACGCCGTCTAATAATTCAGTTGGCTGTCTGGTGGAAGGCGATAAATCGGGAGACGGCATAGTAGAGTAGGGCCGGGCTATTTTAGTCTTGGTAAATCTCTGGCTGATCGAGCATTGTTTGGAGGACGGCGAACTGCTCCCTAATAATATCAACGCCTTGTGCCGCTAATAATGCTTCCCGGCGGTCTTGTAGTTCGGCGTATTGCGCTTGCATGTGCTCGTTCCATAAATTGCGCTCTAAGGCCTGAAGGAACTTTTCATTGTCGGGGCTAATTTGAAGTTCAGGCACCTCGCGGTCGTCTGCCGCTGTAGTTGCAAGGTTAATCGAAGCAAGGTAGCTCGCCGTGGCAGCTATCTCCGTTTCGCCTGCTAGAGAGGCGCGTATATCAGCGAACCATTGGTGAGCCTTTTGATATTCAGGAGTTTGTAGTGGTGCTTTAGACTCTTGGGAAGAATTCATGAATAAGAATTATACAACACAATTATTAGTAAGTCAAATAGGTGGGTTGTGGGGGCGAAATTATGAAAACCCGCCAGGATATAACAATCTGGCGGTCAACTTTGCAGTGACGGGTAACACGCTGCCCAAGTCGACCTTAGATAAACAGCCCCTATAAATTAAAATACTTATGTTGGCTGCTGATATTCTTGTCTCTTATCGGCAAAGGTCCGCGCAACCAGTTCATATAAAGCAGAATCTTCTGCAAATGTTGTGGCTACACCCTGAATAAAAGCCTCTGGTTCAGTAGGCCAGTTCGCACGTACAAGCGTAGTAAGGTTATTGGATAACATTTCATCCAAGGCGTCGTGATCATAGACATATAATGCACCGCTTCTTACAGTGCATGCATCTTCGCTAAATAGTAGAGTTTTCAGCCCTCTGCTCTCACACGCTTCCCGTACTGCTTCTACGTCTTGGTCGCAAATGTGTTTAATCGTGTCTAAAGGAAGATAGCCAAGCGGTTTTTTAGGCCCCACTTGCCACAAATCTTGCATATAATCCGGCTGTGTTGTGGCTTCGCGAGTTGGTCTACCCTCTGCAGAGTAATGGTGCGCCATAAATAATAATTATAGCATAAGAATGATAAAATATCAATGTCTTGGCGAGTCCGACCGGATGACGCAGCTTTGCTGCTATTCCGTCGTTCAAGTGCTCGCAGCAAGCTTCTGCGCGCTTCACTCCTTACGAACCGGCCGTTCGCTGCTGCTCACTTACCCGGTTCAAGCCTGGCCAGGCCAACAAGGTGAAAATAAAAATACCATCTGGCGATGGCATTTCAATTTTCACTGGCGGGCCCGACCGGATTCGAACCGGCGATCTCCTCCGTGACAGGGAGGCGTGATAGGCCTCTTCACTACGAGCCCGCGTCGTCCCGTGCGCGCCTATCTCGTTTTGCCTTATTCGGCAAAAACTTCGATTTAGCGCTACGGTCCTCCTTTCAGAAATGTAAACATTCGCTAACGCTCCTTGGTTTCCATTTCTGGTTTTCGTGGCCTAAACAAACGAAAGACAGGGGTAATAGTAGCAATTTTAGCGGGCAATAGCAACTATTTAGCCGGCGGCCGGCATACTTACTGAGCCGAGGCTGCGTAATTCCGCCGGAGAAAGCGGTTCTATGCACATGCGTTGCAATAAGCTCTGTTTTTCTTTTACCGGCATGGCGGCAATCCTCTGGGCAATGCGCAAAACCTCGGAATCCACTGCGAATACTGTTTTGAAGAGCAGGTTATCGGCAAAATCTTTGGCTTGCTGCTTGATCCGCTCAGGATCGTGGAAGGGCAAATGCGCAGCCCCGTACTCTTCTACCTCTTCTTTTGAAGCGCCACTATTTGCAAAAAGCATCATGTTTACGCCTACATCAACGGTGTAGCGGCCGTGCTTTGCCAAAAATTGGAATAGCGGGTCTTCGCCTTGGGCGGAAACGACTTCAGCCTCGGCTACTCTCGCGATAACTTCCTGTTGCGGGTACATGCTTGAGAACGCCAAAACCAGGGCGGCGGCCGGGTGGAGATCGCCGTTTGCGAGCGCTGATTTTTTGATGGCGAATGAGGCGAGGTGGGCCAGCTCGTGCGAAACTATCAATTCCTCCTCGGCAGCACTTAGATTGAATGATGGATTAACGTTGATGTCCGCAAAGAGGTTTTGATGCTCGTCGGCACTGGCATATGCTTGCCATGAAGCGCCGAAGTCACCAATATTTACTGAGATCATGCCTTCGTCCTGCAAAATGGTATTGCCGATAATCTTTCCTACGGCGCGTTTGCTCTTTTCTACGAGTGACGTGACAGTGTCTTCTGTGCTTTCCGGATCCATTGCATAAGCTGCATGGAATGCGCTGCGGTCTTCGGGGCGGAAGCTGAAGCCGAGCCTCGCAACGGCCTCTTCAATCCCGTACCGTTGGACGGCAAGGCTCTCGATCGCGGGATCGTCAGAGCTTTCGGGTGTCATTTCAGGCCGGATGCCGGTGGTATGTTCGACGAAGTCAGCGTATTCGATATCGTGGCCGATGCGGAGCTTGCCCGATAACACGGGCATCGCCAGCAGTGCCGCGTATATATTGTGCTTCATGAAGCCGCCGAGCGGTTCATCGTCGTCAATGTCCTCGGCAAGCTCACTCAGGCGGCGGGAGAAACCATGAATACTGCCGTTTTCTGGCCCGAAAGGGGCGTGGGACGGCGCTAGGTCGGTGTCAATTAGCGGTATGCCGAAAACCTCAGTAGTTTTGTGCGCACTCCTCATAACACCGAGATATCGATTGGTAATCGGTGAAATCTCGCTCATTTTGTAGAATGTTTAATAATTATATTAACATAAAAAATGATATTTATCAAAATTCTGCAATTATCGGGCTGTAAGACGTGCGGCCGAGTTGCTATAATACGGATTGATTTTGCCACCTTAGCTCAGTTGGTAGAGCGGCGCATTCGTAACGCGCAGGTCAGCAGTTCAATCCTGCTAGGTGGCTCCACGTCAGATTACGCTCCAGCCTCCGAAATTGGTTCACTGGCTACGCCGCTGAACCAATTTGCCGAGGTCTCCGCGAATCCTCTCGCGAAATGGTAATCGTACATAGTCGGCGGGTATCGTATAGTGGCTAATATGCAACCTTCCCAAGGTTGAGAGGAGAGTTCGATTCTCTCTATCCGCACCACTTATATTTCGCTTGTGCCTATTACGGCTGTTGACTATAATAGTTGGCATAAAGCTTGGGAGATAAAAATCGATGCAACATACACAGGCGCGGAAGACGAGGATTAGCTTATTATTGGCCGGCATTCCGCTGATTGGGGGCCTGTTGTTTACAGGTATAGCACAAGCATTATCAACGGGCGACGTGCAACCGTGGCAAACCACAACCGATCTTCCGACTACTACTGTCACGGCGGCAAGTGCGACTTACAATGGCTATGAGTACATTTTGGGCGGCCAGGGCAACAACAACGCGGTCTACTACGCCAAGCTTAACAGCGACGGTAGTGTTGGCGCTTGGCAAACTTCTGCTAATTCGATACCGGGTCTCCAGCAGTGGCGCGCCACTGCTGTTGCTTATAACGGATATCTGTATGATATAGCCGGTTTTAATGGAGGTGCGCTTAACAACGTTTATTATGCGCCGCTCAATGCCGACGGCTCAGTCGGTACGTGGATTAGTTCAGGCAACACGCTACCGGACTACCTCGAGTCCTTAACATCGGTTGAACACGACGGTTACGTATATGTAATGGGCGGCAACGAGAATGGTTCGGTTAATGTAAACACGGTCTACTACGCCAAGCTTAACGGCGACGGCAGTATTGGCTCGTGGACCTCAAGCAGTAGCACGCTCCCCGTCGCAACGCGCCGGCTCACTTCTGCTGTGTATGGCGATTATGTATATGTACTCGGCGGGTATACATCTACTTATAGTGACGCAGTCTATTACGCCAAACTTAACAACGACGGCACCGTCGGCGCCTGGTCTACCAGCACAAATGTTTTGCCGCAGGGTATGGAACAGCTAACTGCCGAGGCCTATAACGGCTTCGTCTATGCTATAGGTGGCGATAACGGCTCAGGCGCAAGCGCGGCCGTCTATTACGCACCAATTAACACCGATGGCTCAATAGGTGCCTGGCAAACGGCTAGCAATCCATTGCCACAAGGGCTCTATACTTCGGTGTCAGCCGCGTATAATGGTTATCTCTATGAGTTCGGTGGTAACGCGCAGAGCGGCGGTATTGCGACTGTCTACTATGCTGAGCTTACGCCAGATCCCGCATCGCCCACAAATCCTACAACAAACTCGACAGTAAGTGCTGTAGCAGGCGCGCCGGACACCGGTTATGGATTGCCACATGGTCTTAATGTAGCCATAGCTACCTTGACTGTCAGCGCGATTTCCACTATTGGCGCCGGTCTAATACTGGCCCGCAGCAGCAAACGGTAATTACACATATCAAGTAGCTCAGTAAGCCCGGTGGCCGCTTTTTGTGCATATCGTACCAGAGAAGTGATACAATTATCTCCAGCGTATGGCTACAACTCCTAAGAAATATTTTCACGACCATTTAGTGCTCTTGCTGCTTAGCATTAACGCCTTTTTGGCTGTAGCTGGCAGTATTTTTATCCTTGTGCGGTTAAATTCGAGCCATGGAACCAGCTATATCGTGCAGTACCGGCCTAGCCTTGGCGCTGACGCTTTCCAGACGGGCAGCCTCATGGATCTGCTCAGCTTCATACTTTTCATAATTTTAGTGTTCGCAGTACATACGCTTCTCAGCCTCCGCGCTTATAACATCCACCGCCAACTGGCCATCACTATTCTCGGTCTCGGGGTGCTTTTGCTTGTTCTCACGGTCATCGTAAGTAATGCGCTGTTAATGCTGCGGTAAAGAAGCTTCGCCGCCCGCCATGACCGACATCGAAATTCCCTACGAAAAAGACCGCCATGGCCATTATCGTTTTTTTGAAATTCTTCCCGGCGTTCTTAGCTGGGTCCTCTTATTTACGCCGATTATCCTGAGTATTATTAATGTCACAGTCGCAGTTTTCATCATCCTCGCATATTTGCTTATCTTCTTTGTCCGTTCGATGGCCTACTCGCTCAGAGCAATCATTGGCTATATTACGATGCGCCAGCACATGAAACTTAATTGGCCAGGCCTGGTAGCCGATGCCGAGGTAGGGGAGGCTACCGGTAAGGAGATTAACCGGCCAAAATGGCATCTCAAAGCACTTAAGCGGCTGCAGGCGCAACCGGACCGGACTAAGCCAAGCGAACTTTTTCACGCGGTTATAATCGCTACCGTTAACGAAAGCCGTGAAATACTTGAACCTACTATCCAGGCCGTCGCGAACGCCGAATATGATGCGAAAAAGATAATCCTTGTGCTGGCATACGAAGAGCGCGCGGGCAAAGAAGCGCATGACAGGGTGCAAGAACTGCTAGAAGTATATAAAGACAAATTCCATGATGCCATGGCTTTCAAACACCCTTACGGCGTACCCGGCGAAGTAGTGGGCAAGGGAAGCAACGTGACATATTCGGGCCGTCAACTTGAAAAGTATCTCAAAAAACAGAAGATTGATCCGGCAAAAGTCGTGGTCACGACACTCGATGCTGATAACCGTCCCGATAAGCGTTATTTTGCCGGGCTCAGCTATCTGTACTGCGTTGCCCCGAATCCACTTAAGGCTTCGTTCCAGCCCCTCCCGATGTTTACCAATAATATTTGGGATGCGCCGACGCTTATGCGCGTTATCGCCGTAGGCAACAATCTTTTTTATATCGTCGGTACCCAGCGGCCGCACCAAGCCCGCAACTTTTCCGCCCATGCCCAGTCTATGCGGGCGCTCATTGACATGGATTTTTGGAGTGTTCGTACAGTTGTGGAAGACGGCCATCATTTCTGGCGCAGCTATTTCCACTTTGACGGCGATTATCGCGTATATCCGCTCAGTATTCCCATTTACCAGGATGCCGTACTTGTCGAAGGTTACCTACGCACCATTAAAGCCCAGTTCTACCAGCTTCGCCGCTGGACGTACGGCGCTTCGGATATTGCCTATGTTGCTGATAAAGGGTTCTATCACAAAAACGAAGCCTCTAAAATTGACGTGGCAGGGAAGTTCCTCTATCTCTTACAGAACCACGTTAACTGGGCAACGAGCGCCATCTTGGTACTGATCGCCGCTTTTATTCCGCCGCTTTTACACCCCCAGAGCCTGGCGGCTAACGAGCTGCCCCTTATAGCGAGCCGCATACAGCACCTGGGGTTGGCCAGCTTGCTGGTCATGGTCTACGTTTCACTTGTTACGCTGCCGCCCCGGCCAGCCCGGTACAAGCGGCACCGTTCAGTTCTTATGATTGCGCAATGGGTATTATTGCCAGTAACCAGTATTGCGTTCGGCTGCCTGGCCGCCTTTAACTCGCAAACCCGCCTGATGTTCAAATGGTATCTCAGCAAATTCGATGTTACCGAAAAGGCGACCGTTACCGCCAGCGGCAAGGTAATTTCTACTAAAGCTGATCCCAGCGTCACCAAGAAGAACCGGAAATTGCCGCTCCGCCGCAAATAACCGGCTTTTCAGGCGTGAAATGCTTGATAATGAATGCTCGCGGCTTTATCGAATCTATTAAGGGCTACTTGCGCTGCAGCTGTTACAGCGCCGGCTTTTATAACTCCATTCGTCACGCTAGCTGACACCTTCTTTATAACGGTCTCTGTAAGGGCGGCAGCGTCGTCTACGGCCGTTTTGCGGTGTTGGAGGCTCCTGTAGAGGCTCAGGAAGAGTTTATCGCGGGAAAAGGGCGTTGGCGCCCCAGAAGAGCTCTGGACGGCCCACGAGGCACCATAGGCAGCCGACTCAGTAGTAGTGAAGGTGGCCCCGCAATTAACGCACTGCCGCCGCCGCCAGACATTGTTTGTCCGAATCTGATGTCGGGAGTTAACTACCTGCGTGTTGTGGCCACAATGTATACAAACCATGTCAATATATTGACATAACGCTAATGAAAAACCTAGTGGAAAAAGTCGCTAAAAATAGGGGATAAAAAAACTCCGAAAATCCATAAAGGATCTCGGAGTTTATTTTGCGACCTTACAATTGCCAGTTTACTTGGCGTTTTTGGTAGAGGCGCGTTGTCTGCGGATGCGGTCGGTAGACTTTCCGGTTAGTTCTTCGTAGAACAGTTCGAACGCATCTAAAGTACTGCGTCGTTTAATACCAAAACTTCCTTGTTTAACCGAACTAGACTATCAGTTACTTTTAGCCGTGTCAATAATAAGCCCAGCCATTTCATTAAATTAACAGGGGTGAAAAATGAAATACATTTATACTGCGCCGAGTAGCTTTTTAAAAATAAAAGCTGGCCTGGCGGCCAGCATGTTTTGCGATGAGGAGCTGGTGGGCTCTAGAGGCGAAAAGCCAAAGTCTTGGCTTTTTGTAGGCGCGAGCGAAGCGACGTTAGTGAAACCATTTTACATTGGTGGGCTCTAGAGGACTCGAACCTCTGACCTCTTCCACGTCAAGGAAGCGCTCTAGCCAACTGAGCTAAGAGCCCGGGTAGTTTCCTGATGAAAATTACAGGGGTAATAGTAGCAATTACGAGCTAAAAAAGCAACCAGGGAATATGTTGACGCCACATATGGTATTAAAATTTGTTATGGTTATCCCCAGCAAAAGTGTAGGAATTACAGCATAAATATACTAGCCATATAGTACTAGGCTTGTTAAGATAGTTCTCACAGGTGAAGTTTTGCCGAGACTGTTTTGCAGCTCTCCCAAAACGGAGCAGAGTACGGTTGATGATAATTGCGAGAATCATCAACCGTTTTTTGTTTGTGCGACAAAATAGCAAAAGCGGGCGGGTGCGGTTGCCGCGAATGCTCTCGGCTCTTTTCCCCCGCATCGTTTCTTGTTACACTTTAGGGTAAGCAGTGAAGTGGACTCACCAACCACAGAGCTTCGCGGGTGTGGCGACGACGGCGTAAACGTATGGTCGCAAGAGTAAAACGTCAAGGTGGAACCTCCGGATTCTATGGATAGGCCGGACCGAGACACTCAGGTTATATATTTATCTTAAATATTGGCCGGGTGTTTTTTAATGTAAGGAGTCATATATATGAGTGAACAAGATGACCACATATACGCGATGCGCCACAGTTTGGCACACATTATGGCGAATGCCATCCAGCATATATGGCCAGAAGCAAAATTTGGCGTGGGGCCGGTGGTGAACCATGGCTTTTATTACGATATCGACCTTGGTGATACGACACTGTCAGAAGAAGATTTCGATAAGATCGAAGCTGAAATGCGGAAGATTATCGGCGAAGATCAGCCGTTTGAACGGTTCGAGAAGCCTGTCGATGAGGCAATTGCTTGGGCGCGCGATGCCAAGCAGCCATATAAAGAAGAGTTATTGAATGATCTGAAACGAGCAGGCACCACGGTTGCCAAAGATTTAAGCGCGGATGAGATGGGTACGATTGCTGCAGGTGATGCCCAGATAGAGCGTGTATCATTTTATAAAAACGGCGATTTTACGGATTTGTGCCGCGGGCCGCATGTGGAATCCACCGGTAAGGTGGGTGCTTTCCAGCTACAGCGGGTGAGCGGCGCATACTGGCGGGGCAATGAAAAGAACGCGCAGATGCAGCGTGTATACGGTGTTGCTTTTGAGACCGAAGACGACCTGAAGACATATCTCGGTATGCTGGAAGAAGCAAAACGGCGCGACCACCGGAAGCTAGGGCAGGAGCTCGATTTGTTTGTATTCAGCGATTTAGTGGGCAGCGGTTTGCCACTCTTTACCCCCAGGGGTACCGTGTTGCGGGAAGAGGTCGGCAAGTTAACGCAAGAACTTAGGGAACGGAACGGTTTTACCCGGGTGTGGACCCCAGTAATTGCAAAGACCGACTTGTATAAGGCTAGTGGCCACTGGGATAAATTTGGTGACGAGCTGTTCCTGGTAAAAAGCCAGGAAACCTCTGATGAGTTTGTGCTAAGGCCTATGAATTGCCCGCATCACGTACAAATTTACGCTTCGCAACCCCGCAGTTACCGCGATTTGCCGCTGAAGTTCATGGAAAACGCCGGCGATTACCGCGACGAAAAGACCGGAGAGTTGCACGGCTTGAGCCGAGTGCGTTCATTCACCCAAGATGATAGCCATGCATTTGTGGCCGAGGATCAGGTGAAGGACGTGGCCACTGAGCTGGTTGAGGCCTCGAGAGAAATGTACAGCGTTTTTGATATGGAGCTTAAATTCAGATTAAGTTTTCGGGATGACGGGGATGGTTACTTGGGAGAGCGGGAACTTTGGGAGAAAACTCAGGCTCAAATCGAGGAGCTCGCCAAAGAAAACAATCTAGATTATTACATTGAAGAGGGCGAAGCCGCCTTTTATGGCCCCAAGATAGACTTTATGGCTACGGATGCGCTGGGACGAGAATGGCAAGTAGCAACGGTCCAGCTGGATTTCGTCCAGCCGGAGCGCTTCGGCCTGGAATACGTCGCCGAAGATGACAGCCGCCCGCGGCCGGTAATGATCCACTGCGCGTTGCTTGGCTCTATTGAGCGTTTCCTCAGCGTCTATATTGAACATACGGCCGGCAAGTTCCCTGTGTGGCTGGCGCCGGAGCAGATCCGCGTGATTAGCGTAAACCAAGAAGAGTCGACGGTGGCGTTCACGGGCAAGATATCAGAAGAGGCCAAAAAGCTCGGCCTGCGTCTACATGTTGATAATTCTAATGAGTCGGTTGGAAAGAAAATCCGGGCGGCGGAACTCATGAAGGTGCCGTACGCGGTGGTAATTGGCCAAAAAGAGATCGAGAGCGAAGCGGTGGTGCCACGGGTGCGCAAAGATATGGCGGTCCAAGACGGCGAGGATCCGATCGGCCTTGAAGAGTTTTTGAAGACAGTTGCCAACGAAGCGAAGTCTCGGGTGCACAAAACTTCGCTGAACGGCTAAGCACAGCGCGGGATTGTTATAATGGGTGGCATGAGCAGAGGTGTCATAGCTGTAGATATTGATGACGTATTGTTTCCTTGTTCGTTCCGTCTGGTTGATTTTTACAGTGAAAAGCACGGCGTGAAATTGGACTATCCCGCAATTATGGGTGATGACGGTAAAATCCGTGGCACGCTTGAGGTTCTGGCCGATGCGCTGGATATTGGCGAGGATGAAATCATTGATCACGTGGAAGCTATATTGAGCCACCCGGATTTTCATGAAATAGACCCGCATGATGCTTCGGAGGAAACGCTAAAGAAATTGAGCCGGCAATACGAGCTGCACGCGGTGAGCGCCCGGCCGCAAGTAATTAACCAGCAAACTCAAGAGTGGCTGGCTAAGCACTATCCTGATATTTTTAGCAGTATCCATATTTTGGGCGGCCGTTGGGGGCGTGGCACCACTGTTGATAAGCTTGCCACCTACCGGCGATTAGGCACAACCTACGTGATTGATGATTTGTTAAATCATGCTATGAAGGCGCGTGAAGTCGGCGCAACGCCGATATTATTCGGCAAGTATCCATGGAACAATGTAGCCGTATTGCCGGACGGCGTGGTGTGGTGCACCGACTGGCAGGCTGTGGGAGCGTATTTTGATGCACGGGGTTGAGGTCGGATTCCGGGAGCGGGTGGAAGCCTTGGTGGCGCAAATTCCACGCGGCAGGGTTATGACGTATGGGCAGCTGGCAGCGCTATGCGGCAACGCCCGGGCGGCGCGGATTGTTGGCGGCATTGCACATTTCGGCGATCCGGATTTGCCGTGGCAGCGCGTTGTGAATAAGCAAGGCGGCCTGGCTTCAGGCTATCCGGGCGGGCGGCGTGGGCACAAGCAGGTGTTGGAGGCTGAAGGTTTTGAGGTTAGCGAAGATTACCGCGTGGATGTAGAAAATCTTATTTGGTGGCCGCCGACCGGTAGCGAGTAGATTTATTACATAAAATACGATGTTATAAAGACATCATGTATGTTCATTTGTATCTGTTATTTTTTGTATTTTAGATAATTGAGTAAATTCTTACATTTTTAACGTTTACCAAAGAGAGCAGCCTATCCAACACTGGTATAATCATAACCAGGATGAAAGGTGGCGTACCGATGGCAAGAAGGATATGGTTCGCAATATTAGCGTTCAGTATTATCGTGGCTATCTTCGGGCTCGACCCGGCCGAGGCCGTATCGGCTAATATCTCGCATTCGTACAAATCTACCTCAGTACTTACGCAAGGAAGTTTGGTTAGCCTCGATCCGAACAGGTCTAACTATGTCGAACCAGCGAACACCGGTAATGGCAGCCGTTTGATGGGGATTGTGGTAATCGGTAATGATTCGCTGCTAGCGGTGAATGACAATCAGGGGGCATCTGTTCAGATAGCAACTAGTGGTAACGCGGCAGTGCTCGTGAGTACGGTAAACGGCGACATCGGCTTGGGAGACCAGGTGAGTGTCTCGCCGTTTAACGGTGTAGGCATGAAAGCGGCACCGGGAGCGCAGATAATCGGCTTAGCCCAAACTAGGCTTGCTGCCTCTACCCCTGGTATTTCCAGCCAGACAGTCACAGATAAAGGTGGTAAACCCCGCCAAATTCAGGTGGGAGTGGTTCAGGTGGGGATCGCGATCAGGCAGAACCCTGCGAGCCAGGGCAGCGAACAGCTTACCGGGCTGCAGAAAGTGGCAAAGAATCTCACCGGGCACACTGTTTCGACAGCTCGCATACTCGCTGCCCTCGGGGTAGCGACGATATCGATACTCGCCCTGGTGACGCTCATCTATGCGTCGATATACAGTTCGATCCTTGCCGTAGGTAGAAACCCCTTGGCAAAGTACGCTGTTTTCAGGACATTATGGTCGGTGGTGGTTATTGCGGTGCTGGCCGTGTTTATCTCCGGGCTGGTACTTTTCTTGCTCCTGCGATAGGCGAACAGGGGAAAAAAGTTAATTTTTGTGTTCATTATGGCTTGCACCCTGTTTATCAGGGGCGTAAAATAGAATCACGGCTCAGTGTAACTAAATAAAAATGATAAACAAAAATGAAGCCCAACGATACCGGTTTTAAATCGCCAGATAACAGGGTAGATGCATTTTCGTATCAACCCCGTGTGGCAGTTGCTCCTCGAACGGCTGTCTCTCAAGGGGTGGTTGAAGCTCCTGCAACTACTGCAGTGGCTCCGCAGCCGGTATCCATGGAGATGCGGGATCTGTCAGTTGCGGCGCCTCCGCCTCCTGTTGTTGAACAGATTGAACCTGGCGCGCCGGTATCTCCCATGCAAAGTGTGCAGGCGACACCAAGGGCTGCAACGGGTCAGGCTCCTGAGGAAACTTTGGAATCAGAGTCAACCGAGCTGGAATTCACTGGTGATAATGCGAGCCCTAGTGTGATATCGGGCGAAGGTGAGCCTCCTGAGGCTACTGATGCGGCCGGCACCTATCTCTCACCCTTCCGATACAACAGAACGGCGTTTTTGATTACGGGCGCAGCGATCGTTATTGTTCTCCTTATCGGAGCAGGAAGCTGGCTATTGTCAGGGAAACAACGAAACAATGCGGGAGAGGCCAACCTCAACAACGCCAGCCAGTACGCGACCGGCAGCGACCTTAAGCTCAACGATATCAAGGGCAATTCACAGTTGGAGGTAGGACCCGCTGAGACCCTTACCGTGAACGGAGAGCTCCGGGCGAACGACACCCTTGTTGTGGCACCTACATCACAACCACAAAACCCTAGCCTTGGACAAATTTACTACGATAAGGTGACAAACGCACCCTATTACTACAATGGGCAGCAGTTTGTGAGTTTGGCGCCACAGCACGTGACGTCTATTGGCGGTGCTGACGGCGTGATAGGGCTTGGACCGGGGTTGGTAGTATCGGGTAACCAGCTCTCTATCTCGAACAGTTTGTTACAATCTGCACAACAGGCAGCTAATATCGGACCGTATGTGAAGAGCTTACAGGGGCAATCCGGCGATGTTAGTTTAAGCGCTGGAGCCGGGATAAGCGTTTCGGGAACGACAATTGGGAATAGCGGCGTGATTAGCCTGAATTCAGGCTCGCCGAACTTAACGGTTACTAGCGATGGCAGCGGACACTACACGGTTGCCTCAACTGCTTCTACCGGAATATCTGGGTCTGGTACGCCGGGGTATATAGCGAAGTTTGACGGCGCTACGAGTATTACTGATTCAGGGCTAAGCGAATCAGGGTCTACGCTTACGTATGCTGGTAATGTTGTAGTAAATACTTCTGCAGGCTTCAGTGGCAACCTTTTGAATCTTGAGATAAATGGCAGCAGCAAGCTTACCGTGGACCAGAATGGCAATACGATCCAGGCCGGGACTTTGAATGTTAATGGGACCGGCGCATCTGACATTGCGGGCTCGCTCAGTGTGGGCAGTGGTTTAGAGGTCACGGCGGGCGGCATGAATGTCAATGGGGACTCCAGCATTATCGGTTCGCTTGGCGGCCTAACCGGCTTGACTAGCTCAGGCACAATTACATTTAGCAGCTTGAATTCGAGCGGGGTGGTTCATACGAATGGATCCGGTGTTTTATCGACATCAGCGGTGGTGCTAGGGACGGACACCTCCGGTAGTTACGTAGCTAGCCTTGGGGCGCTTACAGGGCTTTCAACCACAGGAAATAGCGGTCCCGGGTCGACACCAACTCTCTCTGTTAATTATGGCTCTACCGCTGGCACAGCGGTACAGGGGAACACTACCTTGACTTGCGCATCCGGCACCGGAAATCTGAGCGGCGGCGGTAATATCATTACGCTGGGATCAGGGGGTAGCTGCGGTAATCTCACTATAACTGATAGCCCTACCTTCTCCGGAACGTTGGCCGTGGAGGGCTTAGGAGGAGTTACCGTGGGTGTGGCCGGCACGACCGCGGGAGTGATAAATCTGGCCAATAACACCAATACCAACGTCAGTGTTTTGCAGGCTGCGGCACCATCGGGCACCGGTAATGCTACCTACACTTTGCCCAGCATCGCGGGAGGCTCAAGCGACGAAATTTGCCTGGTTTCGCTCGGGAACTGCGCAGGCTCGGGCGGCGGCATTACGGGCGGCGGCACAACGGGTACAGTAGCGCTGTTCTCGGGTACGCACGCCATTGGCGACTCGACACTTTCCCAGAGCGGCACAACACTGACTGCCACCGGTAATCTAGTTATCCAAGGTACAAGCAGCCTGGCGCTTGGCAAGGCTTCGGCCAATACTGGTTCGACAACTTTTTATAACTCTACAAACGGCAACACGCTTACTCTCCAGGCTGGTGCTACCTCGGGTAATTTGACGTTTACGTTACCAACGGCTGACGGCAGCAACGGCAGCTGTCTTTTGACCGATGGAGCGGGCCACCTGGGCTTCGCAAGCTGTACCGGCGGCGCTGGCGGCGGCGTGACAAGTGTTAATGGTCTAGCGGGAGTGTTAACGATCAATAATGCAACCGGCAGCGGCAGTGCTATTACCATCAACGATGCCTCGACCTTGCAAAAAGGAATTGCCCAGTTTAACGCTACGAACTTTACGGCTTCCGCTGGCGTGATCAACACGGCCCAAGACATCAATTCCGGTGCTTCGCCGACCTTTGCGGGGCTGAGCTTGTCTAGCCCGCTTACGGTCCCGAACGGCGGTACCGGAGCGAATACATTTACGAGCAAAGGTATCTTGTATGGGAATGGTACTGGTGCGGTTCAGGCAACGGGTTCGGCCGCGAACAGCGTGTTGGCAACTGACAGTTCCGGAGTACCTATGCTTACGCAGACTTTGCCGGCGGCAGTCCAAGGTAATATTACTACCACAGGAGCTCTTGTTGGCGGCTCAATCGGCGGTAGTTTCGGCACTATTGCTACTAGTAATGCCATCACGACCACCTCCACCCTCCAGGGCGGGACGCTCAACGTTGGCTCATCCAATCAGTTCCAGGTTGGCGCTTCGGGTAACATTGTGACATCTGGTACAGCTTCCATAGAGGGAGCCGGCGGCGTCACAGTGGGTATAGCAGGTAATACTGCTGGTGTAATTAACTTAGCGAATGCTACGAATACGAACTTGAGTATTTTACAGCCCGCAGCTCCTTCCGGAACGGGAAATGCGACATACGTACTTCCATCCATAGCCGGAGGTACGAGCGACACGGTCTGCCTGGTAACACTTGGCAACTGTGCAGGATCGGGAAGCGGCATTATCGGCAGCGGTACGCCCGGACAGATCGCCGTCTTCAATGGCAGCAATAGCATCACGAGCTCGCATCTTAACGAAACGGGGTCGACACTTACCTATGCCGGGAATTTTGTAGCAAATGCGGGCAGCGGATTCAGTGGCAATTTGATCAATCTTGAGGTTAACAGCAGCAGCAAACTGTCGGTTGATCAAGCTGGCAATAGTATCCAAGCTGGTACCTTGACGGTGAATGGCACCGGTGCTTCCTCTATTGCCGGTACGCTGAGTGTCGGCACGCTTGGCACCAATGGCAGCACCGTCCTTTGTTCCAACGCCGGCGTCTTGAGTAGTTGTAGTAGTACTGCAGGAAGCGGTAACTTTATCTTGAATGGCACATCGCCGCAGACTGCCAACTTCAACGTTACCGGCAACGGTACGGTGGGGAGTTTAGTTGATAACGGCACGGCTCTCTTCAAAAACGCCGCAGATTCCACCGCTGCCTTTCAAATCCAGAATGCAGCCGGAACCTCCAATCTCCTCGTTGCCGATACCACGAACAGCATGATCGGCATTGGCGTACAGCCGACTGTAGGCAACGGCACGTTGCAGGTTGCCAATACTTTGGCAGTTCAGGTAGGTACCACTATCCAGTTGACGATTGGCAGCGACTGTAACGCCTGGGCTTCGGGGATATGTTTCGCTAACAACCTTAATCTCTATGATTACAATAACGGAGTAGCATTAAGGACCGATGGGCTATTCTCTGCCCATGATCTCTATGCAACTGGAAGCCTGACCCTCGGCATCTTTAACGAAACCACCTTTACTACTCCTAGCGGCGCGACCGTGGACACGAAGATCAGCATTCCGTTGTTCGATCCGGGGGCTTACAGCCAGTTGATCGCTCTAGGGTTGCCGAGTACCGCGCAACAGACTTCGCGGGCGATCACTGTTTTCGATGCCCGCACGACTACTAATAACCAGCCTCCATTGGCCGTCATTTCCCCTGATGAGAGCAATATATTCGGCCTTTCCTGGGAAGGGGCCAGTACGACAGGTTATCTCAAGGTTGGTTCCGGAGGAGCCCTCGATTTGCGTTCGGGCAATAATGATTTGGCTAACTTTACCTCCGGCGGAGCTGCCACATTCAAGACGTATTCCGGCGTTACGAATGCCTTCCAACTTCTTAACTCATCTAATCAGGAATATCTGCAGGCGGACAGTGCGAATGGGCGCTTAGGAGTCGGGACATTAGCTACTCCTGCGAATGGCGTTTTGACGGTAGGCACGAACACTACCACCGCCAGCGGTGGAATTTACTTCGGCACTGATACAAATCTGTACCGCGCTGCCGCCGGCCAATTAAACACTGATGGTAGCTTGTACGTGAATGGCACGCTTGGTGTTGGCAGCACAGTTAACATCCAAGGTAATGCACTCACGACCGGCTCGAGCTCCTTCAGTTTGCTTAATACCACTGCTACTACGTTGAATTTCGGCGGAGCTGCCACCACGCTTAACATCGGTCCCGGCGGATCTTCTGCAACTGCCATCAATCTGGCAGGAGGCTCCAGTGCTACCGGCTGTACCGTTGATGGGTCAACCGGTAACCTGACATGTACGGGCACGATTATTGGTTCAAATACTTCTACGAATTACTGGAGCCGGAGCGGTACAACACTGCAACCAGCCACTGCCGGCGATAGCATTAATACCACGAGCAGCTATAAGATTAATGGAAGCATCGTACTACAGGCGCCTGGCACCGGTAACGCATTCGTAGGTGGGGCGGGCAACGCTTTGGTCACAGGCACTGCTAACACCGCTGTAGGTAGCGGTGCGCTGCAAGCGATCAGCAGCGGCTACTCCAATAGTGCTTACGGCTCGAATTCTATGTCTGCTAACTTGAGCGGCATCTATAACGCGGCATACGGCAATAGCTCCTTGCGCTATAACACCACTGGTAACTACAACGCCGTACTGGGCGCCTCAGCTGCTATGGGCGTCAGTGGCGGCAGCGATCTAACCGGCAGCGCCATTCTCGGTTATAGTGCGGGAATGAACCTGCAGACTGGCGGGAGCTACAACACGTTGCTCGGTTACTCGGCGGGCTTGAATCTTACTACTGGCGCGCATAATATCATTATCGGCGACAGCGTCAACGCTGCCAGCGCTACTGGTAGCTACCAGTTAAATATCGGCAATGCCATCTATGGCGATCTCTCGACAGGGGCCGTAACCCTCCAGAACTCTTCAGATTCCACAAGCGCTTTCCAAGTCCAGAACGCGGCGTCAGATACCATGCTCCAAGTTGATACCAACGATCTTACGGTTTCCATTGGGGGTGCAGCCGCTTTGCCACCGGGTGGCGGCGGGACAGTCGGTACCTGGAGCTCAACAACCTCTCTGCCCACGGCCTTGTTTGGTGCTACCTCCATTGCCTACAACGGTTATATCTATGAGATGGGAGGCACGACAAACGGTACATCCGGAGTATCCACTGTCTATTATGCGCCTATCAATAGTGACGGCAGCCTGGGCTCCTGGAATACCACAACAGCATTGCCAACGGCATTGTTCAATGCCACATCGGTAGAATATAACGGCTATGTGTATGTAATCGGAGGCACCAACGGTAGCAGCGACCAAAGCACAGTTTATTATGCCCAGCTCAATTCCAATGGCACCATAAGTTCATGGAACACCACGACAGCTCTGCCGGTAGGCCTCGAACTGGCAGGATCAGTCCTTAACAACAATTACATAGAAGTAGTGGGTGGTGGCAGTGCCGGTACCGGCCAAACTGCTGTTTACTATGTCCAGATTAACAGCAACGGCACCATAGGCTCCTGGAACACTACAACTGCCTTGCCGGGTGCCCGGGCAGCCGCCGTGACAGTTGCTAACAATGGATACATCTACGAACAGGGTGGCAGCACAACCCCGGTGTGTGCAACGGTACCTACGACCACCACCTATTATGCGGTGATGAATAGCAATGGCACCGTAGGCTCCTGGAACACTACGACAGCTATTGTAAATGCGCGTTTTGGTGCAGGCGGTGTAGCATGGGGAGGCTATCTTCATACTTTCTCCGGAAAGGATAACGGATCGGGCTGTAACCTGGCCGCCGTGCAAAGCCAGTCATTCCAGATTAATAGCGACGGTACACTTGGTAGTCAATACAGCGACCCGGCATCCTACGATGCTATTCAACCTACAGAAGTGGCATACAATGGGTATATTTATCAGCTCGGAGGAACCTCTACGGGCGGTGCATCCCCGTTATCTACCGTCATGTATACTACCGTTTCGGGTCACCAGGTGATCCCGGCTACTGGTGGAGGCCAGGCGGTTGATCTAAACGTACATGGCAGTGCTCTCTTCAGACCTAATGCCGATTCCTCGACTGCCTTCCAGATCCAGAGTGCTAGTGCCACGCCGATATTCACGGTTGATACCCTAAACTCTGCGACCATATTGCAAGCGGGTATGGACGCGGCAACGTACGGCTCTAACCTGATTACGACGACTGACTTTACCAACGCGGCATGGACAAGTACCGGTTGGACAACCACGACGTCGACTGCCACGCATACCACCGGTAATACTAGCCCGCTCTATTCTAACCAGTTTACAGCTACCGCCAACGCTACGTATCGAATTAGCTACTACGTTGGCGGAACGCCGGCTAGTGGCTCGAGCCTAAATGTTCGATTCGGTAGCACGAGTGGAAGCGGCGGCTGTACTGTTAAGAGCTATACCTTTGATGGCACCAGCAGTAGTAATTTTACCGAGACGGCACTGGTAACCTGCAATAATACGAGCGGAGAAATAAGCTTCCTGCCGAGCAGTACGTTTAATGGATACATCCAAAGCGTATCAGTTGAGTTGGTAAACCTTAATACTAAGCCGGCGCTAGTCATTAAGAATGCCGGCGGAACTAATAACGTCGAACTGCGGGCATCTTCCTCAACTACGAACTTATACCTGGGGCTTAATTCTGGGGAAGCTGACATAGGTTCATCGAATAACACGGGTATTGGCACCAATGCCCTGCAAAATAACATCAGTGGCAGCAACAATACGGCAGTAGGAGCCAGTGCACTTCAGAATAATACTACCGGCGCCAGCAACATAGCTGTCGGTACCGATGCCCTGTATAGCAATACTACCGGTGGCAGCAACGTGGCGCTCGGAATCAATAGTCTATACGCCAATATCAACGGAGGTTCCAACACGGCACTCGGCACCTACTCTCTGTATAGCAACACGCTTGGCGACTATAACACAGCTATCGGTTATGAAGCCCTCTACGGCAATACTACCGGTAGCCAGAATATAGCCATCGGTTATTACGCTCACCCGACCGTTAACAATTTGACTAACTCGACGGTGATTGGCTATCAGGCTACGGTCAGCGCAAGCAACACCATTGTTCTGGGTAATACTAGTGTTACCTGTGTCATTATTGGTGCGAGTGCTTGTACGGGAGCGGAGAAGCTCGGTGTTATTGGAAGCGGCGTCGCCAGTGGCGGCTTCTCCACGGGTACCCCGGATGTTGCCGAGTACATTGATACTTCTGCTGATGTCACCGCCCAAGACATTGTCATCGCCGATCCCAATAATGCCGAAGCAGTCACCACCACTTCCAAGCCCTA
>DASZVS010000004.1:0-27880 GCA_035546975.1 Saccharimonadales bacterium (SeqCode) | reverse complement strand
CTCAAGCTTGTGAGTTCGAACAATGTACCCACGGTTGAGCCGTGATCTTTCACTGTTCGCTTTACATGCCACCTACGCAACTCTTTACGCCCAGTAATTCCGGATAACGCTTGGATCCTCCGTATGACCGC
Source organism: Saccharimonadales bacterium (SeqCode) (assembly GCA_035546975.1). Lineage (GTDB taxonomy): Bacteria > Patescibacteriota > Saccharimonadia > Saccharimonadales > UBA4665 > JARIHC01. Next base: position 27,749 of record DASZVS010000004.1, on the reverse strand, counting down.
GGCTGCTGGCACGGAGTTAGCCGATCCTTATTCATCTGCTACCGTCATAATCGTCACAGATAAAAGCAGTTTACAACCCGAAGGCCTTCATCCTGCACGCGGCGTTGCTCCATCAGGCTTTCGCCCATTGTGGAAGATTCCCTACTGCTGCCTCCCGTAGGAGTCTGGGCCGTTCTCAGTCCCAGTCTGGCTGATCATCCTCTCAGACCAGCTAATGATCGTCGCCTTGGTGAGCCATTACCTCACCAACAAGCTAATCATGCGCAGGCCGCTCCCAAACCGCCGAAGCTTTACTCCGAAGAGCACATGCGGTATTAGACACCATTTCTGGTGCTTATCCCTCAGTTTGGGGTACGTTCCTACGTGTTACTCAGCCGTCCGCCGCTCGTCACCCGAAGTGTTACCGCTCGACTTGCATGTATTAGGCACGCCGCCAGCGTTCATCCTGAGCCAGGATCAAACTCTCCAAAAAAGAATTTGACTGATTACTGCTTTGAGTCCGATCCTCTCGAAAGAGAATCGGATAAACATTTAGTCAAAATGAACTGACGTTGATGTCCTCCCGGTGAAGAGAGGACTATCTGCAACCAAGCCGCGTGAGGCTAGGCTGCAAGATTCGCACTACTCAATTTTTAACGTACTGATGCCTGCTCGATTGGATTCTTGAGACACTCGAAGAAGCCACCCGTCAAGACATTCATACCATGATACCGCACCATGAGTCGGTTGGTCAAGAGGTAAATTGACTCTACCCGTAGTATTTAGTACAGCAATATTACTGGTTGGTGGAGCGTTTTTTAGAATTTTTCTGCTTTGGCTCTTTTGATTGGGGAGATTTTTCATCGGCTTCGGGGATAAGCTCGCCTTGATTTTCGCCCTCATCTTCATCGCCATCTTCCATCTTATCGACGAGCGCCAGCGAGACGACTTCATCGCCGTCATTGAGGCGCATAATGCGCACGCCCTGGGTGGCCCGGCCGAGAGCCGGAATATCCTTAAGGCCGAGACGAATAGTCTGTCCCAGTTTGCTAATGATAATGACTTCCTGGCCGTCACCTTTATCAAGGCGATTAACACCCACCAGCTCGCCGGTTTTGTCATTAACGACGGCGGAACGGATACCGACGCCACCGCGGGCGTGCGGCGTGAACTGATTAATCGAAGTACGCTTACCATAGCCATACTTGCTAATAACAAAGATGTCAGACCCTTCTTCAACAATATCCATACCGATAACCTGGTCGCCAGGACGCAGCCGGATACCCCGGACACCGCGGGCTACACGGCCCATTGGGCGTGCACCCTTTTCGTGGAAGCGGATAGCCTGGCCCTGGGCAGTACTGATAACCACCTCGTTGTTGCCATTCGTCATGCGGATCCACTTAAGCTCATCGCCATCATCCAGATTGATAGCAATAAGGCCGCTGCTGCGGACATTCTGGTACTGCTCGAATGGCGTCTTTTTGATAGTGCCGCGTTTGGTACACATAATAAGGTTAGCGGCATTATCCGTCTTAGAGACGTTTATGACGCTGCTAACGGTCTCTTCGGGTTGCAGCTGGAGCAAGTTGACGATTGCCACGCCCTTGGCATTCAGAGAAGCTGCAGGCACCTCGTAGGTTTTAATACGGAAGACGCGCCCTTTATTCGTAAAGAACAGCAGGAAGTCGTGTGTGGAGGCGTTGACGACATGCTCGATGACATCCTCCTCGCGCGTGGCCATGCCGCGGCGGCCCTTGCCGCCCCTGCCCTGGCGCTTGTATTCGGCAATCGGGCTGCGCTTAATATAATTGGCAGCCGTGAGCGTGACAACAACTTGTTCGTCGGCTATCAGATCTTCGTCGCTCATCTTGCCGAGTTCGGAGGGTACTACCCGGGTACGGCGTTCATCGGCATACTGTTTTCTAATTTCAAGCAATTCGTCTTTGATAATTTTAAGAATTTTCTTTTCGTCGGCGAGAATGCCTTCGAGCTTGGTAATCAGCTTATTAAGCTCTTCTAGTTCATCCTCGATCTTCTTGCGTTCCAGGCCGGCCAGCGTGCGTAGCTGCATTGCTAAAATAGCCTTGGCTTGGATCTCGGACAGCTTGAATTTCTTTATAAGGTTCGCCTGGGCCTCGTCAGTCGTGTCGGACTTGCGAATGGTATCGATAACTTCGTCGATATGGTCGAGCGCCGTCTTCAAGCCTTCCAGGACATGGGCGCGCTCTTTGGCTTTCCGAAGCTCAAATTCGGTGCGGCGGCGAACAACGACCTGGCGATGTTTAATGTGCTCGCTGATGATGTCCTGGAGCCCTAACACGCGCGGCTGGATACCGTCGATCAGCGCCATCATGTTGAAATGGAAGCTTTGTTGCAGTGGCGTTAATTTATAAAGCTGGTTGAGCAGCTTCTTTGGATATGCATCTTTCTTAAGGTCAATGACAATGCGGACCGTGCCGCGGGCGGTCTCGTCGCGAAGGTCAGCAATGCCAGCCAGTTTTTTATCGCGCACTAAGTCGGCAATCTTAAGAATGAGCGTCTCCTTGTTAAGCGCGTACGGGATTTCAGTGATGATAATCTGATGGCGCCCTTTGGCGCCCTCGACGATTTCGGCCACGCCGCGGGTTACGACGCCGCCGCGGCCGGTTGCATACGCCTGGCGGATTGAATCCTTGCCATAAATAACCCCGCCTGTCGGAAAATCCGGCCCCTTAATATATTCCATGAGATCATCTAGAGTGGCCTCCGGGTTATCGATCGTGTGGATTTCGGCATCAATAAGTTCACCGATGTTGTGCGGGGGGATATTGGTAGCCATGCCGACGGCAATGCCAAGCTGGCCATTCAATAATAGGTTCGGCAGTTTGGCCGGCAAAACAGATGGCTCTTGCGTTGTACCGTCATAGTTATCGCGGTAATCGACTGTTTCTTTATCTATGTCGGCCAAAAGTTCATCGGCCAAGCGGGCCATCTTGGCTTCAGTGTAGCGCATGGCAGCCGGCGGATCGCCGTCCATACTACCGAAGTTACCCTGGCCGTTAACGAGCATGTAACGCATCGCCCACGGCTGGGCCATACGGACCATGGCATCGTAGATGGAGGAGTCTCCGTGAGGGTGGTATTTACCCATGACTTCACCTACGACATTGGCGCTTTTCCGGTGGCGGGCCGTAGAACGGAGGCCTGTATCACTCATGCTATACAAAATGCGGCGATGCACCGGCTTGAGGCCGTCGCGGACATCTGGCAATGCGCGGTCAATTATAACGCTCATGGAATAGCGGAGATAGCTGTCCTCCATGACATTTTCAACAGTACGGCGCTCGACTATGCGCGAGTGATGCGTATCAATCAATTCAACTTGTGGCTGGTTTTCAAGCCGCGGCTCATTCGCCGCATCATCGATGGGCTCATTTGATTCGGCGGGTGTCTGCTGATCGTCATCCATAGTTTAAATGTCCAGGTCTTTCACAAATTTAGCGTTGGCTTGAATAAAGCTCTTGCGCAGTTCCACCTCTGTACCCATCAATTTGTTAAAAATAATGTCGGCCTTTTCGGCATCTTCCACTTTCACCTGGACCAGCACGCGCTTTTCAGGATTCATGGTGGTTTCAAATAACTGGTCTGCGTCCATTTCGCCCAGGCCCTTGTAGCGTTTCTGCTCAATGAAGCCGGCCTGGCGGAAGCGTTCGGCCCTGCTGTCGACCTTGGTTCCTTCTTTTTTACGCCGTTCTATCTCGGCATCGAGAACTTTATCCAGCTCGTCTTCGTCATAAATGAAGACAGAGTTTTTTCGGCCCTGGCGTACGAGTTCGAACAGCGGTGGTTTAGCCAAGTAAAGATGGCCGTTGTCCACCACCTCTTTCATGAAACGGAAGAAGAATGTCATCAGCAAAGTACTGATGTGACTGCCATCGACATCGGCATCGGTCATGATGATAATACGGTCATACCGGAGGCCGGAGACATCAAACGATTCTTCTATGCCTACGCCAAGCGCCTTAATAAGGCTGACTATTTCATTGTTAGCAAGCATCTTGTCGAGCCTGGCGCGCTCCACATTGAGTACCTTGCCGCGCAGTGGCAAGATAGCTTGGGATTTGCTGTCGCGCCCGGATTTGGCCGAGCCGCCGGCGCTGTCGCCTTCTACCAAGTAAAGCTCGGAGTTTTTCGGGTCCTTATTGGAGCAGTCGGCTAATTTGCCTGGCATGGAAGCGCCTTCTAGAACACCTTTGCGTAAGATATTATCGCGGGCCGCGCGGGCCGCTTTGCGGGCGCGGGCAGCCAACAGCGCCTTGCCGACGATCTTACGGGCTACCGAAGGGTGCTCTTCCAAATAGTATGCGAAATGCTCATTCATTACCTGCTCAACATAGCCGCGGACTTCCGGGTTGCCCAGCTTGTTTTTGGTCTGGCCTTCAAATTGCGGATCGGGCAGCTTAACTAAGATGATTGCCGTCAGGCCTTCGCGCGTGTCTTCGCCGGTCAGGTTATCTTCTTTGTCTTTTAAGAGACTGTTTTTACGCGCGTAATCATTAATGACGCGGGTCAATGCGGCCCGGAAACCGGTAAGGTGCGTACCGCCTTCGGGGTTCAACACATTATTGGCAAATGATTTGATGGCCTCGCTATAAGCATCGGTATACTGCAGCGATATCTCGACCTGCGTATCGTTGACCATCTTGTCGACATAAAAAATATCGTCATCGACAACTTCTTTGCCGACATTCAGGTGTTTTACGTAACTTTGGATGCCGCCTTCGAAGTAAAAGCCGTAGCGTTTGCCGGTTTTTTCATCTTCCAGATTAGTATGGATGCCCTTCGTAAGGTAAGCAGCATGGCGCAAACGGTCGAGGATCGTGTCGTAATTGAATGTGCTGGTCTCGAAAATTGTCGTGTCCGGATAGAACGTGATCTCCGTGCCGGTACGATCAGTTTTGCCCGTGACCTTCAGGTCAGCTTGCGGTACACCTGCCTTGTATTCTTGGTAGTGAATTTTGCCATCTCGGTAAACCTTTATAATCAATTTCTCCGACAAAGCATTAACAACGCTTGAGCCTACGCCATGCAAACCGCCGGATACCTTGTAGCCGCCGCCGCCGAATTTGCCGCCGGCGTGTAATACCGTCAGTACGGTTTCAACCGTACTTTTCTTGGTTTTCGGGTGAATATCAGTTGGGATGCCGCGGCCGTTGTCTATAACCGTGACGCCGCCGTCGGCCAGCAGCTTTACTGATACCTCGGTGGCATGGCCGGCCAAAGCCTCATCGATGCCGTTATCGACAAGTTCCCACACCAAATGATGCAGGCCTTCCACGCCGGTGCCGCCAATATACATACCGGGGCGCTTGCGTACCGGCTCAAGCCCTTCTAATACGGTAATTTGATCAGCAGAATAGCCTGATTGCGAAGTTTTTTTACCCTCAGCCACTAATACACCTCTAGTTATTCTTTTGAAGAAGTCTTACTTTTGTCCCACTGCCTATAAGTATAGACTATTTTACGTTCAAATGCTAGCGCATCTTTTATAAAAAACCCTTGTGGGCGTGAGTAAAAACACTAGTAAAAATATATCGCATATGCTTAAATGATCAATAGAACAAGCTAAAAGAAAAACTAAAAAAGCCATGTTCGAAAAACTTCTTTCACAGCTTCCGCATAACCCCGGCCTGGCACACCAAATGGCCTTTTACAGCCGGCGGATGCGCGAGGAGGCAGCCATCCGGCGGACCGGCATGATTTTCATCGTGCTGGCCTTTTTAGTGCAATTTTTCGCTGTTATTAGCCCGCCGCAGCCTTCGATTGCAGCTTCCAATAACGATTTGATTAACGGTGGTATCAGCGGCGCAGCCGACGCCAAACGGGCATGTAATAACAATGCGCAGAACTACGGCGACATTCTGAACAATTACGGTATTTCTTGTGCCGATATTGGCAACGCCACAACTGTCACCCTCCGCTCAACCGGCCGCGACAAACAGCTCTTCTCCATGGGGCGCATTCCTTACGGGGCACACAACCCAAGCAGTGGTAAAGTAACTAGCGAAACACCAGTAAACGGCTTTGGCGCCGGCACATTGTACTGGCGTTACCTATGGAGCTTTGATACCGGTTCGTATTCCGACTACCAGGCTTTGCAGCTCAGCAGCAGTAAAACCGGTAAAACGTTCTGGATTCTCTACAACTGCGGCAACCTTGTCTCTGTAGGTGTTCCCCAGGCAGCTCCGCTCGGGCCAACCAACCAGCCTGCCGGAGGCTACGGCGTCATTAATCAACCTGCTCCCAAGCCCAAACCGGCTACACCGACCACAACGACTCCCGCCCCCTCAACGCCAACTCCTACTACCCCGACACCAACACCTACGCCTACGCCCACTCCGACACCAACCCCGACACCTACGCCATGCCAATACGACAGTAGCATCACTGCCGATAATAGTTCTTGTAAGCCTTGCGAGGAAAGCCAAAGCAGCCAAGACGCTTCCGCCTGCGTAATAATTTACAAAACTGCTAGCAATACGACCCAGAATCTTACTGATGCCAATAACTCCACTGCCCAGGCAGGAGATACGATTGTTTATACCCTCTACGCTAAAAATAACGGCAAAGCCGACGTAAAAAACTACGTCTTTGAGGAAAACTTGAGCGATGTAATGGATTATGCCAGTCCTGTCGATCTTCACGGCGGCACGATAGACAGCAATGACATCGTTACCTGGCCGGCACTTACCATTAAGGCAGGCTCTACCGCCAAGCAACAAATTACGGTCACAGTTAAAAACCCCATCCCCCAAACACCTGCCTCCTCCAGCGATCCGGGCCATTTCGACCTGATCATGACCAATGTATATGGCAACACCATCAATATTCATGTGCCGGGCAGCCCGGCTAAAACCGTTGAGGCTGCTGGCGCTAGCCTGCCAAATACTGGACCGGGTAGCAGCATGATAGTCGGCGCATTTATCCTTATTATTGGCGGCTACTTCTACAGCCGTTCCCGGTTACTGGCTAAAGAAAGTAACATTGCGCTGCATGAAAGCATCAACGTATAGGAGGGAAATATGAGCGAGCAACACCCTAATACAAACCGGCATGAGCAATTTGAGCTACTTACCGAAGGGCGCGAGCTTGCCCTGCCCGATGCAGAGCATGCCGAACCGCTAAGGCCCGGCGAGGCCGACCCTCGTGAGCGGCTTGAGCAAGCCCGAAGCGTTGTAGAAGAAGAATCCGCGAGCAGTGAAAAATCTTTGCATGATTTAGATTTACAAGCCAGCGAAGCGCCTGGTGAGCAACCTCAGCCGGGATTCGTAAGCCAAGCCCTTCAGGACATCACCGTGCACCGTGAGCTCCAACACATACAACGTAAATTACCGGCTCCCGAGCGTCTTTTAAGCCGCTTCGTGCACCGGCCGGCTGTGCGGGTAGCTAGCGACGTAGCCGGCAAGAGCATCAGCCGTCCCTCAGGCCTGCTGGGTGGTGGCATTGTGGCCTTTGCCGGCACACTCGGTTACGTATATTTGGCGCGCCACGTCGGCTTCCAGTACAACTATGTAGTATTCACGCTGCTCTTTGTGGGCGGTTTCGCGGCCGGCTTGGCGCTGGAACTACTTATTTGGGTTGCCATGCGGTCGCGCCGTCACGCAACCGAATAGTGGTAGCCCTCTCCTAAGTAGTACTGGTGTGGCGGAATGAGCCGTCGCGATCGATGAAAATGGTGTCGTCTTTGCCCGGCCGCAAGTCCGCCACATGCTCAGTCTTCTTGACCGTTACGGGTTCCTTTTTCGATGCCTGCAATTCCTGTTTCAATTCAGAAGCAATCTTATGCACCTGCTGGTTCTCTAATTCGTCGCTCGATATGTTGGGTGAAGCACCGACGGGCTTAATCGAAGGATCGGGCATCGGCGCAGGCACAGACATAGGAGAAGCGGCAGGCGCCGTAGTCGAAGAAAAACTTGGCGGCGGCCCGGCTGGAGCCATGACAGGCTGATGTGGCGTAGGCGCCACTGTAGGCTGGGCGGGCGGCGTGGAAGCCGGTTGTACCGGCGGAGAGGCGCTCACCGGGATCGGCGCTCCTGAAGTTGCCGGTACAACAGTCTGGCGCTTATCAAGCCATTCGTCTAAGAAGTTGCCTGTGCCAGTTGGCCTTGGCGCAGCCGGACGGCCGGAAGAGGGTGCAAGGGCGTTGCTATTTCCGCTAGGCGCAGTAGCCCGGCTGGCCGGGCGGCTCGGCTTCGTAGCTAACCGTTCATTAATCTCTTTATCAATCATCGCCCGAGGCTTGCCATATTTGGCCGCAGATAGCTGCTTGAGCGCCTCGGACAGGCGCGGGTTAGGCGTCCCTAGGCTTGGAAGCGTCGCCATACTGAACGGCTGGGTCGGCACGCCACCTATAAGTGTACGAACAATAGTGTTGTAGTTTGGCACGCGCAACAGGTCATCCCCATCAAATATCGGTTGGAAGTATTTAGCAAGCGCATCCACGTCGTTTTGGCCTACGCGGAAAGAAACAATCGTACCCATATTACCGAAGACTGCATCACGGATTTCTTCCGTTAACTGCGTTGTAAACTGGTTGGCCACAATCAGATTCAAGTGGTATTTCCGCGCCTCGGACATGATGGTAGCAAAGCTTTCGGTTGAAAAGTTCTGGAACTCATCGACGTATAAGCTGAAATCAACACGCTCATCTTCCGGGATGTCAGCCCGGCTCATGGCGGCGGCTTGGAATTTCATCACGAAAACCATGCCGAGCAATTTACTGTTCAGGTCGCCCGTGCGGCCCTTGCTCAGGTTCACGATCAGGATCTTTTTGTTATCCATTATGTCGCGCAAATCAAAGGCGCTTTTTGTCTGGCCGATAATGTTGCGCATCATTTCATTAGACAGGAACGCGCCGAACTTACTGACGAACCAGCTCACCACGTCGCCGAACTCATTAGAACGTTGTGATTGTGGCATTTCTTTCTGCCAGAACTCTAAAGTATCCTGGCTTTTAACGTATTGTAATTTTTGCTTCACGTATTGGGGGTCTCGGAATAACTTCGGTATGTCTACAAAAGTACCGCCATTCGGATCGGCCATAACAGTCAGCGCGGCATGCCTGAATAAGTGCTCGTAGCGCGGGCCCATAATCCCTTGGTGTTGTGGATCGTACAATTTGTACAGCATATTCAGGGCCTCTTGGATAAGAAAATCTTTCTGGTCCGGCGAATTATATTCGAACAAGTTTAAGCCCATAGGATAGTCCATATCGGCCGGCGAAAAGTAAATGACATCCTCTGTGCGTTCGCGCGGCACCATAGCCAGCAGCTTCTCCGCCGTATCGCCGTGAGGATCTACAAATGCGAAGCCATTGCCATTCAGCATATCCTGCAAAGCTAGGTTCTCTAAGAAAGTAGACTTACCGGTACCGGTCTGGCCGACTACGTACATGTGCCGTTGGCGGTCATGGTCGCTCAAGCGTATTGGTTTCTTCGCGCCGCGGAAGATGTTGTAGCCAAGCAAGAGGCCCTGCTCAGGCACATTACGCGGGCCGTCAACCTGTTTGGAATCCTGGCGGCTGAGCTGGGAGGTCGGGATATTACGCTGGTCCGGAAAATGGAAAATGGTCGCAAGCTCCACAGAATTTAAGATGTTCTTGGCGTGTTCCGGCGGAAAGAATCGCATAATATATGACGTTACCAGCGAATCTATATCTTTGGCCGGGGTAAACTTGAAGCCGTTTTTGCCCGGTGCATCATACAGTGAGAAAGCCGCCACAATATTAGAAAGAATAGCCTGGGCCCGCTGGCTCACGTTGGATGAGGCAACCACCCTGATCATAACCTCATAACCGGGATGTCTGGTCTTTTCGTCAATTGAATCGAGCGTGGACTGCTCCAGATTCGATAATTCCGGGGATTTCTTGCCGCCGTCGCTATCTTTACCCCCGTCCGGCGGCTTCACAAAGGCTACGGCGAGGCTCTTGGACGTTTCCTTGACGCCGCCGAAACCCTTATCGCCTTTCCTTTTGCTGCTGGCAAGCGAGGTCGCCGTTTTAGTCCAAGAAGGATTTGCCGGGCGCATAAGTATCTGGATAGCGGCGCCGTCTTCTTTTCCAAGAGTCGAGAGCGCATTGAGAAGTGACTGCATTGCGTCGCGCTTTAAGTCCTGGAAGGTAGCAATAGGATAGGCATACGGCTCTTTCAAGCTGAATTCACCGCCTATAGTGCCCGCTACTTTGCCCACCGGACTAAAGATATTGTGTTCGGCTACTTCTTCTAACTGGGCTGCAGGATAAGCGCTGACTACCGCCTGCTTAACAACTTCAAGGAGCGCAATAGGCACGGCAGCATAAAAATATACGAAGCCTTGGGTGCCTATAATTTCAAAGGCAAAGTGGCGTTGGCCGTAAAAACTATATTTGAAGCTTTTCTCGAGCGTACTGGCAATAATGTTATAGATAATCTCGGCTTTGCTGATAGTTTCTTCGGTAACATCCCGCTGGTCTCGCGCGCCAACCTCTATGTCATCGCTTGGCGGCGGCAAATGGATAAACAGCGGCACGAACTTAAGCCCCCGCTCATAGTTTTTTTGTTCACGGAAGCTTTTGCGGGCTTGCAAAAATATAATCGGCGCCGCAATGAGGGCCAGCACAAAAATGAGAGCCAGCGCAACTAAGAATCCAGTCATTACGCCTACTTCTCTACTTTAATTGTTTTATTGTATCGCTTCTTCATATAGTCGGCCTTTACCAGCGTAAGCTCTTCACTTTGCCGGTGAGGATCACTCCGGGTTTGTTCTACGATCCGCTTCGCTTTATCCACCCATTCTTTTTCGATAAGGTCATCGTCTTTTAACACCTTAGAAGTAGTTGACTTCGTTGTGGACGAATCATCAGTTTGACTGCCAGCAGCGCCCGTAGGTATGGCTGGTGCCACCGGCGGCGGCATAATAGGCGGCGAGGCTGCCGCATTATTAGAGGCAGCCTCGGGGTTGGCAGATTGGCGCTCCGGCACAGCCGGCACTCCAGCGGACTCAGCCGGTGCGGCCGGTTGCTGTTCGCTAGGTGGTGGCAGGCTAATACCAGGCGTTTCATTTGAACCAGGGTTCATACCCTATATTATAGAGCAAAGCCGCTAGTTATAGAAGATGGTCAAGAGGCGGGCCGCAAAAATGTTAGCTCTCGGCAGGTTGTTTGGCCGGTTTCCCGTACGACATATAGATATACGCTATGAATACTAAGGGCAATGCCAGTAACACGTCATGCGAGCTCAACTCGCCGATCGACTGCAGCGCGACGAGGCCGCCAATCACACCTGCTACCGTTCGGGCAAAACGGCGCTCATGGGCACCAGAGCCAAGCCCGTACCATTTCCCGAGTTTCAGGCAATTAAGCACTATGTAATAGATATTGGCCGCGAGTAATAAAAATCCCGCGGCAAGCATAAAGGATGGCGTAGTGTGCGGGTTTATAAGCCCGAACATCAGGCAATCCGCAGCCAAAAGACTTGCTGCAGGCCAAATTCTGGAGCGTGAGGCTATTTTTTTCATGTATGTGTGAGGCTTGGGATTCGATTTATAAATTTACCGGAAGACGTTACTCTTTAGGCAAGCTGTCCAGCTGGCACCTTATAGAGCAAAAAAATGGTGCCGGGGTGATAAATCCGCTCATATATGTAATTACTTCTGTAGCGCTTATCACCCACGACTAGGGAGTGGGCTCTAACAAGTTAGAGCACCGTGACTGACCGCTCTATCGGCCGATAAGGCCGAACAGAGCGATATACGGATACCTCCGTGGGGTGTCATCGTTGGCACCCAATAAGCTCGTAAGCCGCTCCCGCAAGAGCTTTAGAAAACTTGAATTGTAGTTTTTGTTTTTGTGACTTACATCCCTAAATCTAGCACGAAGCTTGCAAAAAGTCAATCCTCTTATGCTTCAATCTGGGTACGCTCCGTTCAGGCACTCGTGCTGTATAGGCTATAAATATGGCCTGCTTTTCAGTCGCAAAACGCCAGCAGACCAAACCTTGCCGGAACAAGTTCAGACAGGTTTTACCGTCCCGTAAAATACGCCGAATGGCCGTTTGCAGGCTTTGCCGAAACTCGCCCTTGCAAGCCGCCGGCGCCATGCGATGAAAAGTTATGCACAGGTTTCTGAAGAAAATAACCATAATTGTTATTGACGTGGTTTTCCCTATTCTATAAGATACGTATAGCGCTTGAGTAAATTAAGTGCTCAAAAACAAAAAGCCGAAAACGGAACAACGATTTCTCGCAAGTCGTTGTTCCACCAAACAGCAACCAAAACTTTAAAAACCAAACGCCAAACAAAAATCTTAAATTATACTTAAAACACCTTGTCTTTCCCGGGACAAGGTGTTTTACTTTTGGCAACCGGAAAATAGCTTGCCAATCCGCCGTTTTGCTGCCCGAATACGCGAAAGGTCCAGCCTATGGGCGCACAAGTACAAAGCATAATCTCGACCGGCACTGCGGGGCTTATTGTCGACATCGAATGCCACCTCTCCAATAACCTTCCAAACATCATTATCGTCGGCTTTGCCAATAAGGCCGTAGATGAAGCAAAGGAACGCATCAGGGGTGCTTTTGCAGATAGCCATATAATGCTACCTCGCAAACGCATCACTGTTAATTTAGCTCCGGCAGACATTCCCAAAGCCGATAGCAGCTTCGATCTCGCTATAGCCATAAGTATCCTCATGGCGAGTGGGCAAATTGTATCCGTACCTGCAAGCAGCGTCTTTATCGGCGAGCTGGGGCTTGATGGCAGCGTCCGCGCCGTGCGCGGAATCATCGGCAAAATCCTGGCTGGGCGTTCGCTCGGCAAACAAACCTTTTACATTCCTGCAGGCAACGTACAGCAAGCGCAATTAGTCCCGGGCGTAACCATTATTCCTGTTACCAATCTTGCTCATTTATACGGACATTTCAGCGGCACGAACGTAATTCAGCCCATCGAGACGGGGACCGGTAAATACATTCCGCCTGCGAGCGCTAAAAGCAGCAGCAACCACGCGGTACGCTTGAGCGAAGTAGTTGGCCAGGCCCAAGCAAAACGAGCGCTCGAAATTGCTGCGGCAGGCGGCCATAATGTATTTTTCAGCGGGCCGCCGGGCACCGGCAAAAGCATGCTGGCAAAAGCCCTGCCTTCAGTTCTGCCGCCGTTAAGCCAGGAAGAAATCCTTGAGGTTACGCACCTGCACAGCCTAGCCAGCCATAACTATGAAAAGATCGTCACAAAGCGGCCATTTCGCGCGCCGCACCACAGCGCCAGCCATGTAGCCATAGTTGGCGGCGGCCTTAATCTCCGCCCCGGCGAAATCAGCCTTGCACACAGGGGAGTACTTTTTTTCGATGAATTGCCAGAATTCAATAGGCAGACTTTGGAGGCCCTCAGACAGCCACTGGAAGACCGCACTATAAGTATCGCCCGCGCCAAAGACACTGCCGAATACCCTGCAAACTTCATTTTGGTAGCCACCGCTAACCCTTGCCCCTGCGGTTACTATGGCACGCCATCAAGCGGCAAAACGTGCCGCTGCCCGCCTTTTCAGGTACTACGTTACCAGCAGCGGCTTTCGGGGCCCATATTAGACCGGATCGATTTATATAGCAGCATTCATGAAGTAGCTCACGATAAACTGCTCCGCCAGCCCGCCTCTCCCAGCGCTGACAATGCAGCCGCGCAAAGAGTACAAGAAGCCCGGATGACACAGAAGCGGCGGTACGGACACGCAAATAAGCTTAACGCCACTATGACAAATGCCGAGCTCAAACAGTTTGGATTATTGACTGCGGAGGCAGAGTCGCTGTTCAACAAAGCAGCGGCGCGGCTTAACCTTTCAGCCCGCGCTTACATGCGTACTGTCAAGGTCGCGCGGACTATCGCCGACCTTGAAAAGTCAGCACAAGTCACGGCACCCCACATAAGTGAAGCGCTCGCTTACCGCGCGCCCACTTTGCAAGAATAAAGTAATTCCAATTATTAAATAATTAATCAGTTTGACCTCTGTGCGCTCACCTGTTAAAATGCTTGGTACGTTGGATCACTATTTTAAGAGTTAAGGAGAACTACCCATCGCCAAGCACACACGCCTGAATGAGCAGATTCGGGCATCCCGGTTGCGCGTCATCGATGAAGACGGCAAACAACTCGGCATTCTCAGCAAGCAGGAAGCCTTGCAGCTAGCTGACGAGCGCGGATTAGACCTGGTGGAAATATCGCCGAATACAGATCCGCCTGTGTGCAAAATCGTCGATTGGGGGAAGTTCAACTACCAGCGGACCAAACAACAGCAAAAGAACCGCAAGAACACCAAGGTGCTCGATATGAAGCAAATGCGGTTCGGCCTGAAGATCGGCCAACATGACCTCGACATCAAAATGAACAAGGTCAGGAAGTTCCTGGATGCCGGACATAAGGTCAAGGTGACAATCTTCTACCGTGGGCGTGAGCAAGCCCACAAAGAACTCGGCTTCAAGCTCGCCGAAAAAGTCATCGCCGACTTTGGTGATACAATAGTAGTCGATCAGCAGCCGCAACTTGCCGGGAGACAGCTAAATTTCGTTGCCCGAGCTAGCGGCAAAGGCCCAGTAACCTACAAGGCAAACCAGGAAACTGAGGAAGATCAGGAGCAAGAAAGGAATAACGATGCCCAAACTGAAGACGCATAGCGGCACCAAAGACCGCGTCAAAATCACCAAGAACGGCAAGGTCCGCGCCGGCCATCCGAACATGAACCACTTTCTACGTAAAAAGCGCGGCGGACGCAAGCGCGCCCTGACCGGCCTGACTACCCGCAGCGGTAAAATGGCCAAGAATATCAAGAAGCAATTAGGAGTTTAACCAGTGAGAGTCAAACGAGGCGTGACCGCGCGCAAGCGGCACAATAAGATCCGTAAAGCCACGAAGGGTATGTCGCATGCCAATCGCGTCAGTATTCGCCGCGGCAAGCAAGCAGTAACAAAATCACTGGTATACGCTACGCGCGACCGTAAAAACCGCAAGCGGACGTTCCGCGAGCTTTGGAATACCCGCATCAACGCGGCGGCCCGGCTAAACGGTACCACCTATAGCAAGCTTATCGCCGGCCTCAAAAAGGCCGATATTACGCTCGACCGCAAAATCCTGGCTGAGCTCGCCGTAAATGAGCCGAAAGCCTTCGAAGCAGTCGTAAAAGCCGCTAAGAACTAAGAAGTAGCGGTTTCTTTCGCTGCTTTCTTAATCGCTTTGATAGCCTTTTTGCCTATATCGCTGCGAACTTGCATGCCGTCAAAACTAACGCCGTCATCCCCAATCGCTTCGTATGCCTTTTGCCTTGCCTCTTGGAGAGAGTCCCCAAGGCCAGTTACATAGAGCACCCTGCCGCCACTGGTGAATATTCGTCCGTCCTCATCCGGCTGATATTTAGTAGCTGCGTGGTGCACAACAGCATTTTCGTAATCACGGCCAAGGCCGTATATGGGCTGGCCGCTGCGAGGAGCTTCCGGGTAGCCGGGAGTAGCCAGACAGACAGTGAGCGCAGCACGCCCCGACAAAGCCGCCGTATTAATATGACCCTCGCCCTCCATGCCTAAATCACCGTTGGCAGCTCCGGCTATAAGTTCATGTACATTAACTCCGGCATCTTGTAATAAGGTGAGACCGGCCTGCGTTTCAGGGTCGCCGAAGCGAACGTTATACTCCATAACTGCCGGTTCGCCATTAAACTCGTCGGCCAGCATAAAACCTATGTAGATAACGCCCGGATCAGTAATGCCCCGGTCTTTTAATCCGTCCAAGGTTTTTTCCAGCGTACCGTACATCTGGTAAATCTGCCATTGTTCGGCAACCTGCTCTGTTATGGGCGCATACGATCCCATGCCGCCCGTATTAGGCCCCTTATCTTTATCTTTCAAACGCTTAAAATCTTGGGCAAGAAAGAGCACTTCAGCATTCCGGCCATCGAAAAGGGCCATCATGGATACTTCCTGGCCGTGCAATCGCTCTTGGAAAAGCACACGCTTGCCGGCGCCATCAAAAAGGTTCTGGCTCATCATATTAATCAGCACGTCCCTAGCTTGGTTTTCGGTATGCGGCAATATGACGCCCTTGCCGCCGGCAAGCCCATCAGCCTTAATAACGTAATTTTCGGGTTTCCGGCCTTTAATAAACATCATGCCGTCCTGCAGATTATTTGCCACTACCGTAGCCGGCCTATTGATACCGTACTGCTCCATAAACTCATTAGAGAAAACTTTACTCGCTTCGAGTTGGGCGGCTTCCGCACCAAAACCGAGTGTTGACACACCTTTCTCTCTTAAACGATCCGCCAGACCGCTGGCAAGTGGTGCTTCGGGGCCTATGATCGCAAGGTCGATGCCATGTTTCGCTGCTGCCTCTGCTAACGCTGAATCTAAATAAACGCCCGTCGGAGTCCATAAATGCTCGCCGAGCTGCGCCATCCCCGCATTGGGCGTAGGAAAATAAAGTTCTGAACCCGCTTCGTATTCGGCCATGGCCAGGGCATGTTCTCTCCCGCCACCCCCTACAATCATGGTTTTCATCTGTTTGTACACCTTCCCCTTTAGTTGCTTGCCTTCTACTCTAAAGCCTGCACCAACACACTGCAAGCATAAGCAAAAACCCGCCGTATATGGCGGGTTTTAGGTAGCCAGATTATCTGTAAGCCGGGTTCTGTCATACTGCTTAGAAAAGCAGCGAGCTGATCATCTATCTAGGCCCGCCGTTACCAACGGACTCGAGCGGTTCTTATGATGAAACCTTAGCGGGAGGCTCCGAGCTTTAGGCTCGAGAGGATCCATCTCCTTGCAGCAGGTAGGGTTTACCTATTTATATCATCACTGATATAAATTGTGGGCTCTTACCCCACTCTTTTCACCTTTTCTGTGGTTTTAACGTCACAGTAGTATTGTCTCTGTGGCACTTTCCCTAGGCTTGCGCCCGGTCGCCGTTAGCGACTACCAGTTCCCTGTGCTGCCCGGACTTTCCTCGTGCGTATCCATAGATTCGCACGCGATCAGCCAATAATCTGACCCCATATATTATAGCATAAACGTTGTGGGTTTGTCACTGTTTAGTGATGCCTAGGTGGTCATCGAGCGCCCGGTTAACCGCCGCATCGGCTAGCTTATTAAATTCCCGCGGCACATGATTGAAACTGATTTTTTTAAAGCCTTTGGCAAGCTGTTTGATGGCTTCGTGCAAAGGCCATAAATCGCGGTTTTTAATCTTAAAGATGCCCTTCATCTGGTTCACCACCAGCAGGCTATCCATATATACTTGAACTTCGCGCACACCCATTTTGCGGCACTCCTCAAGCGCCAGTTTTAGCGAAGTGTATTCGGCTTGGTTATTTGTGGTAACACCAAGATAAATGCCCTTATCCACCAGTACATTGTCTTCCATATCGAGAACGACGAAACCGCTCGCGCTCGGACCCGGGTTGCCTCGCGAACCGCCATCCGCAAAAATCTTTACTTTCTCGGGATGAGCTTGCGGTTCTACGATAGCAGCTTCCCGGGGAGTTTCACCCGTTTCGATCGCATCAATAGCTTCTGCCAGTTCACGGTCTTTTTCGGTAATTTTCTTGCCGCCTTCATGGGTAATAAGCCATATCTGCACAACGTTCCACTCATTTTCCCAGCGAGGATGATGCTGAAATTCTTCCGCGAGCGCGGCTACTTTCTCCATGAAAGCCCATGCCTGTTTGAAATTTTCGAAATTAAACTGTTTATACAGCCCGTGTTTGGTTTCTTCCCAAGAGTTTTGCATGCTTGGTTCTATCTTAGCATGCCCGCAGAGCGCGTCGTTGTAATTTTTTGTTGCGCTTATGCTTATTTACGTATACACTACGAATATATTCTCATTAATTAAAAAACAAAAAAATGAAAAAAAGAAATCCTATAGCCGTCGTACTACTAAGTATTATTACCTTTGGCATTTATGACTTGTATTGGCTGGTTGATACTAAAAGAGTATTAAACCAAAAAACCAAGCATCATACGCCAACTATCTGGTTACTAATTATCCCCTACGTTTTGGTCATAGCCGGTTACATTCTCCTCTTTACTTCAACGGGAATGACCACCAGTACGACGACCTCTACCCAGCCCGTTTTTACAGGCGATTCCTCGTCCTCTTCAACTTCGTCGTCATCAAGCAGCGGCGGCGAACAGGTTAACACGCCTGGCTCGCGCCGTCCTCCGCAGTACCTTCACATTTGTAAAGCGGCCGGCAATATTGAATATGTTTCGCAAGGAACTCCAAAATGTCTGGAAGGAGACACGTACCAAAGCGATTATGACCCGTCCGTATCTGGCACTCTTTACAGTAGCCCATGCGTGACTACCAGCGGCGCAAAACGTTACGTATACATATCTACGGACGAAGCTTGCCCT
This sequence comes from Saccharimonadales bacterium (SeqCode), assembly GCA_035546975.1. Taxonomy (GTDB): domain Bacteria; phylum Patescibacteriota; class Saccharimonadia; order Saccharimonadales; family UBA4665; genus JARIHC01. The sequence continues at coordinate 9,362 of DASZVS010000004.1, read as the reverse complement.
ACCGGGACAAAACTTTTGTTCTACAACCGTTTGGATAGTACAAACCAAACGACAACTACTACCTACTCAAACGATACGACTCAGACTTCAACAGATAACGTATATGGGACGAGTACTTCTGACAATAATACACAATTAACCCACCCGGCCATGTTCTTCATTGCCATGGGGCTTATCTTCGTCGGCTTCATTACCACCTTTGCGGCAAGCGCTTTCTGGTTCTTCCGGTTCTCCGAGGCGATTAATGAATACACGAACGGCAAGATGAGTACCGCGGTTTCCTTCCTGATTCTGTGGCTGATTCATCTTATCGGCGTCGCGCTCATCCAAGATACTTTCAACAACATGGAAGAAAGCCCTGCCGCCACCCAGCCTATGGCACCACAAGCCGCTCCGACTATTACACCTGTCGCCGGCAGTGGATCGCCAGCCCAGGCTCCCGCTGCCGCCCCAGAAAATCCCGGAACCCCTCCTCAGGCACGGCCGCAAAGTATATACCCCGAACCAACAGCGCCGAGCATGCCGGGAGTAGCTTCAACGCCAGCACCATCGGCACCAAGCGAGCAACCGCCCAGCTATCCTGCAGAGCCGCCTGCTGCGCCTACGCCGCCGGAGCCTCCACATCCTTCGGAATCGGAACCTGAGACTAAGGCAAGTGCAAGCCATTTTGATTCGCAAGCCCCTTCGCACGCTCCGGAAATTTCCAAACACCCCCATGCTTTTGAAGGTTTCAGCTCTCATGAAAACTCTACCCCTGAAAATTCCAGCGATTCTGAAGAGTCCGAACCTTCAGAAGAGCATCATGCCGAAGTGCAGCGCCGCCATAGGCCACCGCTGCAACCCCGCGACGCCGAAGACGACGCCAACGATGATGACTTCAAGGGTCTTTAGTTTTTCTGGCAAGCATTAGATTAGCAGCGGCTCCAGTGGCTGAACTATAATAGGTCTTGCTTACATGGGGCCCGCATTACATGCAAAAACTATCTAACCTATTACACCGGATTACGAATTGGGAACAGTGGCAGGTTCTTTATATCCTGCTAAGCCTTAGCTGGCTACTGGGCCCGAGCCTCAATCACCACATATCGGCTAGACTGGCTTTTGCCAGCCAGTATGAAGATCCTGGGCAGTCATGGTCTTGGCTTTTCCGCCTATGCGACACGCTCGGCGCGCTTCTGCTCGGCTTGGCAGTAGGCATACTGGCCCGCCGCAGGCGCCCGCTGCGGCTATTTACGAGTTTTTACGGGATCAGTGTATTGCTTCTTGGCATTATTGCCCTCGGCTCGTTCATCGATGCGGCTTTCCCCTCCGCCTGCCACGCCGATGACGCTCTTTGCCTTATTCCTGTGGGCATTTCCAGTATCGTTCACTCTGTTGAATCTGTCGGCACCGCTTGCGCGTTGATAGCCGTGAACTTGGTATGGGTATACAGGAATATGCCATGGGCGAAAACAGTCCTGTTTATCCAGCTGGTATGGGGCGGTGCTTTCATCGCAAATCAATTGGCCGGACGGCCGGATATAGGTTTAATCCAGTTCGCTTACGAAATAGTTGTGATTTTATGGACCGCGAGCATCGTCCCGGTGCTTGCCAGCCGCCGGACCGGGCCGAATAGCTCTTCGCGTCTCCAAATAGCGGCCCATGGTATAGCGGCGTGGGTTTTTCTGGGAGGATTCTTCTCGATTGTGACAGCCATACGGAACATACACCAGGTCAGCGATTTAAGCGCAGCCTACTTCGGCAATAATACGGCGTGGCTTAGCCAGCATGGCGTGGCAGTAGGAATCATCCTCATGTATATAAGCCGGCACCTTTGGCGCGGAGAATACCGCGCCTGGCAGCTGACGTCCCTTCTTTTATGGCTCGAGACTCTCAAGTATTCGATTGTCACGCCCGATGCGGATCTCGCCGTCCTCTACGGTGTTACCGCGGCCGTACTATTTACATTGCGGCGGCTTTTCGACCGCCAAACTTCCGTGGAAGAGCTCAGGGACCGCCTGGTCAAGCTGGCTTTCGTAGCAGTTGCCTTCATTGCCGCTCTTACACTCGGGGTTTTAGCGTACCGGTTCAAGCACCACCAAGACCTGGACAGCCTGCGATTTAACGCCGGGCAATTCTACCGCCATCTTTTCTTATTTGACGTAGTCAATGACCTTGGGCCATTGCAGCGCCGGCTACTAGGGCAGGTCTTGAATGTCGCCGGTATTGCATTGCTTCTGGCTATTCTCATATCTCTTTTCAGGCCCCACAAACCGTTATTAAGGCCATTCAACGAACATGACCGGAATCAACTGCGGCACCTCTTGGGACGCTACAGCACCTCTAGCGAAGATTATTTCAAGTATTGGCCCCAGCCCAAAAGCTACTGGTGGAGCGTGGACCGTGATGCCGTAATCGCGTATCGAGTTGTCGGTAACGTTGCCTTTGCGCTGGCCGATCCGGTTGCGCCGGATGATGAGGCGCGGCAGCGCATGATGAAACACTTCCTTGAATTTTGCCGGCGCTATGGGTGGCGGGCGTGTTTTATCATGATCGCCGGACAAAGCCACGAGTTATATAAGCAATCCGGCTATAAATTGCTTCGTATCGGTGCGAGCGCCGTAGTCAACATTGATGAATTCAGTACAACTACAGCGCGCAATAAATGGTGGCGTTGGGTACTCAATAAAGCCAAGCGGCAAGGATGGAAGTATGCCGTAATTGCGCCGCCGTATAACTCCCAATTAATTGCCGAGCTACGGCAAGTATCAGAATCATGGTTAACCCGCCAAAACCACGTAGAGAGGAGTTTCGCGCTCGGCTACTTTGACGAAGCATACCTGCAAAGCTGCCGCCTACACCTTTTGCGAGAGGAAAATGGCACGCTCATAGCCTTTGCCAATGAGCTGCCTACTTTTAATGGCGTGCAGACCGCCACGATCGACCTCATGCGTTTCTTGCCGGAGCACAACCATGCCATGTCGGCTTTGCTAGCCCATAGCATCCAGCAACTCCACGAGGAAGGTGCCAAACAATCATTCGATCTTGGCTTCGTGCCGCTCGCTTCCCCGTCGGACCGAACTGAGCAGATTATCCAAAAGTTTGGCCAACTGCTTATGAGCGAGGCTGTTTCAGCCCAAGGGCTTGAACAGTTTAAGAATAAATTCGCTCCGGCTTGGGTCGACAATTACATCGCCTTCGATGGAGATTGGATCGATTTGGTTCACATAACCCGCCAGCTCGATGCCCTGCTAAAACCAGAGCCCTAATTTCAAATACAAATACTTTGGTCGGGGTGACAGGACTATCGCGCGCCTTCGGCGCACTCCTCCCTGCGGTACTCGCCAAAGCCAAATAAATTTGGCTTTGTGCTCCGTTCCTCGTCCGCGACCCTGTACGCACAATTTCGTCGCCGGCCACGCTCACCATCCCAAAAGACCCAGCACCAAGCTGGGCCCTTTGGGATGGTCGGGGTGACAGGACTTGAACCTGCGACCTCACGGCCCCCAGCCGTACGCGCTACCAACTGCGCCACACCCCGAAACGTCATCTATTTAACCGTCAAATTATACCATCAGTTCAAAATAAAGGCGTTGCCGAGTTATTACGTTTATGTTTTATCGCTCAAACTGTATAATCTAAGATAAAGGTATAAATTCATGGGATTTTTCCAACTTACCCCACTCTCCAGGCTAACCAAAATACTAATCCTTTTACTGGGAATTATCATAGTTTTTTATGCCGGATATGAACTGGCTATATTCCAAACCCAAAAAAACTACACGTTGTTGCCGCATATAAATTTCACATCCAATAGCTCCGGTGGGAATTGCCCGGACGGCGAAACTCCTGGCTACACACCCCTGCCTAATGCCACGCAGGAGACCTGCCTCAGACCCGGCGCCTTATATGAACCGGTGATATACCTATACCCAACTCACCAGGAAAACGTACATGTCAAAGTTTCATACCCTGGGGGATTCAGTGAAACGATTCCGGCATATAACGCCCAGACAGGCTGGCAGGTATCCGCCCAGCCCGACGGCACGCTAACTAACCAGTCGGATGGTAAAACATACCCTTACCTGGTCTGGGAAGGAAATCCAGATCCGTCTCTCTTGCACTTTGATATGTCTAAAGGCTTCGTGGTCTCGGGCAATGACACGCAAAAATTCCTGCAACAGCAACTTCCCGCCATGGGCTTAAATCAGAGTGAAACCACCGCCTTTATCGCATTTTGGCTGCCGAAGTTGGCCCATAACCCCTACAACCTTATCCACTTTTCAGGCAGCGAATACACCAATGCCGCGAAATTGAGCGTTTCGCCTAAACCGGATTCCGTGCTTAGGGTTTTCATGGCTTTCAAGCCGTTATCCCATCCAAGCAAAGTTACTCCCCAATCACTCGCGCCTTTTCAACGGCATGGTTTTACTGTTATTGAGTGGGGCGGCACCGAGGTTACCGAATAAATAAAAAACCGAGCAGCGTTTTGCTCGGTTTTTTGGCCGGGTCCGGGTTGATCACCTGAGATGTCCCAGGTGGGTGCCTGCACGTACCGGCCACGGCCGATACAAATATTAGGCTCCCTAATGATTAGTATCAGATAATCATTCGCCCGGCAAAGAGCTGTTTTTACGAGCTCCCCGACTTGCTCTCTATTATACGCCTCAGCGGCAGTTCTAGGGTAGTAAATTAAGGATTGCTTGGTTGGCGTTGCTTAAGAAGCCGCCAAAACCGCCCAAAAGTACTAGAGCGAAAATAATCATCAGGCCGTACGGCTCAATCATGCGCATCACATCTTGCACGGGCTCAGGCGCAAAGGCATAGAGCACGCGCGAGCCATCGAGGGGCGGAATTGGTATAAAGTTAAAGACAAACAGTGCTACGTTCAACGTTACAAAAACGCTTAAGAAGTCAGCCATGGTACCAACACCGGAACTGTAACGAAAGATGAGCGCGCCTATAATAGCCAGCACCAGGTTAGTGAGCGGGCCCGCCGCGGCAATCAGTGCCGCGCCAAATTCGTCATATTTTACCCTGTCAGGATTAAACGGCACTGGTTTGGCCGCCAGTACAGGCACACCGAAGGTAAAGATAGTTATGATCGGCAAAATTACCGTCATAAAAGGGTCTATATGGCTTAGGGGATTAAGCGTTAGCCTACCCTCGCTCTCGGCGGTTGTATCACCGAGTAAATGGCCGACATAAGCGTGCATAAACTCGTGTATCACCAAAGATATGATGATAGAGATAATGGCAAAGACGATATACTGCCCAGTCAGGTTTGAATCCATACTTACTCTTCAGTATAACAGGTGGCCGGCCGTTGACTTAAGACATGCTTTCCGCTACAATAACACCTTGAATCTTAAGGAATTTTTATGAAAAAATGTGATCTCACCGGCAAAGGCAAGCAGTACGGGCACAACGTAAGCTTTTCCCAGCGCCATACCAAGAAAGTCTGGAGCCCTAACCTCCAGAAAAAGACGCTTATCGTTGATGGCAAAAAAGTCACGATGAAGCTTAGCACCCAGGCCATCCGAACCCTCAAGAAAAAAGGCCTGCTGACTCCCGTCGAAAAATCTTCTAAGTAGAGCTCTCGAGGTATTTTGCATGCCGTTGCAAGCGCCGCTTCGGAATGAGACCGAACTTCATTTGCCATTCACCGGAGAATGGTTATGCTTTTGGGGCGGCGATACCGGCCGTCTCAATTATCATCGCTTGCACAACGCGCCCGACCAGCGATTTGCTTTTGATTTTGTCAAAGTAGACGGCTCAGGCAGCTTTTACAGAGAGGATTTTCCTGCTAACGCTAATTCGTACTCCTTTGGTTCACCGATAGTCTCGCCTGCTCCAGGTCTTGTTATCGATGCCATGGACGAGCTCCCTGACGGTGAACCGGGCATGCCGAATGAAACAGTTCGAGCTATAGGCAACTATGTGCTAATCCGGCACAAGGAAGGCGAATATTCCGTACTGGCACACCTACAACAAGGCAGCGTTAGAGTCGCGCTCGCACAATCTGTTAATACCGGCGATGTAATCGGTGCCTGCGGTAATTCCGGGCATTCTACTGACCCGTACCTCCATTACCATCTCCAGAACTCTGGGCGGCTGCAGCACTACGAAGATGAATCCGAACTATATCCGGCCAGAGGGATAAAACCTTACTTTACGGATGTTTTACGCGAGCGACGCGGTATCCTCAAGCCAGCCAAAAGCTGTTCGCCGATCAAAGGCGATATTCTGCAGCAGGCAGAGATCTAAGATTTTTCAAGCACCACGAGCTGCGTAACATCCGTTAGCTCCGCAGGCTTGAGTTTGAACTTGGATACTGTTTCCTTGGGTTCCATCCCAAGCTCTTTGAGCGCTACGCTGAGCTCCTGTTGCGGCATAGGATATTTAAGTACTTCATCGGCATAGTGCGTTGGTATAACGAGTTTGGGCTCAATAGCCTTAATAAGCTTTAAGGCACCCACAGGATCGACGGTGTAGCCATTGCCACCTACCGGTATAACCAAAATATCGATCATGCCGATTGCCTCCAGCTGGACGTCATTTAATTCAGGATAAATATGGCCGGTAAACAATACACTATTTTCGCCGACTACCAGTTTGAACATAGTGGCGTTTTCGCCTGACTCATCTACATGTGCACGAGCAGGAATACCAATTATAGAAATATCGGCAACCTCGTACTCTCCCGGCCCATCAAAGACCAGGCGCGCCGCCGGCTTATCGGCCATAGGGGTAGTATAAAGCGCTACGTCACCACTTTTAACGATGCTTTTACCGCCGAGTTCGGCCAGATTGTCATCGATAACAAAGCGGGTTGATTTGCTAGTAAGGCTCACGCAGTTCGCACCGTAAAATTGCAGGTCCATTTTGTCTCCTTTATTGTTCTAACAGATTGTTTTCGTCAACTAGAATCTGTTTTTTAGCGTTTTCTATCGCTACCGCAAAACGGTCTTTAATAGCCTGGCGGTACTGGAAGTCGGACAGCTTCATGGCGGCATAGCGGATGCTCTTGCCCTCTTGGGCTTCCAGTTCGTCGACATATTTCTTAAGCGCATTGCGGTTTATATCGCCTACCACCAAAAAATCTACGCCAGCACTCTCATCGCGGGTAAATTGGCCGGTGTACAGGGCTAGCTGAACATGGCCGATAGCCTTTAAGTCTGCGCTCTGCTCCGGATCGTCCGCAGTGGCGGCATTGTCAGCTTTTTTGGTTGCGGTCTTCTTTACGCCGCCGCCGAAAATCTCTTGCAGCGGCTTATAGAACTCAAAATTTTGGTTAACCTCATAATACAGCTTATTGTTGGTGTTTTCGGAAACGATAATGCCAATGCTCAAGAGGTTGCTTAGCTCACGCCGGACCGAATTTATCTGCTCGTCAATCTTGCGGGTAATTTCGCGCACATAAAATGAGCGGTTCGGATTGCTATAAAATAGCTGCAAAAGCTTAACCCGTGTCTTTGACCCAAAGAGTTGCTCAATCATAAACCCTCCTTGAGAGGGGGCCACCCCCTCTCAACGCGCCGGGAAGCAAATAAATTGCTTCCTCGGGCTGCTCTCCCCCAATCGCATTAAGCTCAGATAATTGCTCAATCATGTTTCCATTGTAGCAAAACATAGAGCCAAACGGAACGTCATGTGTTCAGAAATGTTGTTATTTCGTCTATGATATCTTGTTCATTAACGGGGGTGTCAACCCAGTGAATACTTTTGTTTCGTTTAAACCAAGTGCGTTGCCGTTTGGCCAAATCGAGGGTTGCTTTGATGATTTTTTGGCGTGTTTCATACAACGTTTGTGAACCATCAAAGTAGTCATGCCACTCTGCATAGCCGACACCCTTAAGCGCTTCGCACCCCCAACCATACTGCTCCGCCAAGCCTCGGACCTCGTCTTCCAAGCCGGCGGCAATCATGGCATCAGTGCGGCGTTCAATCCGGTCTTTTAGGCGCTCGCGTTCTGTTTTCAAGCCGATGATACGTGTATTCGACCGCAATTGCTTCTTCTGGGGGAGCTCGCCGTTCGTTTCTATAAGCCGGATGAGCCTGCGCTTATTACGTATATCGACGTCACCAAGCTCAATTCCCTGTTCTTTAATACGGGCGAGCAATCCGGTAACGGTCATGGAATTGAACCGCTCTCGGGCTGCCCGGTCGCCAGCTGGCAAGAAACCATAATCGTACAGCACACTGTCTATATATAAGCCTGTGCCGCCAGCCATAACGGGCAACTTGCCGCGGCTAGCGATATCCCGTATGGCATCGTTTGCTAAATCCTTGAACACAGCTGCCGTGAAGTCGCCGCATGGTTCTACGACATCAAGGAGATGGTGCGGTACGCGCGCACGGTCTTCGGAGTCCGGCTTGGCCGTACCAATGTCCACGCCCCGTCTGACCGTCCAGGAGTCTGCGCAGATAATTTCACCGCCAAAGCACTCTGCGAGCGCCAGAGCGAGCTCGGACTTCCCGGAAGCCGTTTCGCCAATGATAACTACTAACGGGGGCGTCTTCTGGTCCATAGATGTATCAGTTGGAATATACAAACTACTATTACAATCCCGAATAGCATACAAATAACACTACCTATCGCTTGGCCCCTGTTATGCAAATCTAGGCAGGCTTGCGCGCCTGAACCGCCATACGGATCATAGCAAGTAGTATCCAGGCCTACCTTTTGCTGTAGTGACACTAAGAAAGTCCAATCGCCATTGCCCGTAGCCCCCACTACGGGACCAAGCCACGCGATAGCAGCTATCGAAATCACTATAGCGATGTATAAATTTCTCCGGCGGTTCAGCATATCGGAATTATATACTACTGCGTATTGAAGTAGTTGAACTGATAGGTAGTACCCGGTGCTGGCTGGTTGGAGAATTCTATCGTCATCGTGTGGGTGTCGGCATCGACAAAGGCTTGCGCCTGGGCGCTTACCTTATTGCGCGGAGCAACGACTGGATTCGGCGCCTGGCTGAAGTCCGTATGGAAAGTAAGCGTACATTGTTGCCCGTCCGCCGCACCGCTGGCGCCGGTTACGATAGTAATTGTGCCGCCGGTGTCATTGCCCTTAACTGTACAGGTCGCTCCCGAACCCGCCGCACCTTCCGCGTGAACAGTTGGAGTTGCGCCAGCCGTAATGACATGGCCGCCTACCGTTATATCACCGGCAAACTGGGCGCTACCTGTGGCAGTTAGGTCGGCTACCGTTAGAGTGGCAATGTTTGCCGATCCACTTACCACCAACCCAGCAAGTGTAGCCCTTCCCGAAACATTGAGGTTGGTCATGTTAGCAGTGCCGCCGACAGTTAAGTCGCTTAAGGAAGCGCTGTCACCGTTTTGGAGGTAGTCATTGGTTGTTGGGCCATTGTAGTCAC
>DASZVS010000003.1:0-118799 GCA_035546975.1 Saccharimonadales bacterium (SeqCode) | reverse complement strand
TGTCAGCGTAACGCTCAGCGACGGTACTGAACTAAAAAATGTTTCAGTAGTTGGCCGCACATCCGATAGTGACACATTAGATATAGCTTTCCTGAAAATTAACGATGCCCAGGGGCACAAACTGCCCCCCGCCGTCCTCGGCGATTCTTCAAAAGTGCAAGTCGGGGACGATGTGGTGGCAATCGGTAATGCGCTCGGCCAGTTCCAAAATACCGTTACAAGCGGCATTATCTCCGGGTATGGCCGCAGCGTCCAGGCGGGAGACAGTGGCGATTCATCAGGTTCATCCGCTGAAAACCTTGTCGACCTTTTCCAGACAGATGCCGCTATTAACGAAGGTAACTCCGGTGGCCCGTTAGTAAATCTCAATGGCCAGGTTATAGGTATTAATACCGCTATTGCCGGAGATGCCCAGAACATCGGCTTTGCTATTCCGATCAACGATGTCCAGGGGCTAATTGACCAGGTAGTGAAGACGGGCAAGTTTGCCCGGCCGTATCTCGGAGTCGAGTATATCCCTCTAACGGCGGATGTAGCTAACGAGTATAATTTGAGCGTGCAAAACGGAGCCTTTATAGCTCCGAGCAGCGATCCGAATAGCCCGTCTGTCATACCGAGCAGCCCGGCTGCCAGCGCCGGACTGCAAACGAACGATATCATTACGGCTGTTGATGGCACGAAACTAGACCAGACGCACTCGCTTACCGGTTTACTTGACCAACACCAACCTGGTGATAAGGTCAATCTTACGGTACTCAGGGGCGGGAAGACAATTCATGTCACTGTTACCTTGGGCACTGCGCCGAGCAGCTAATTCCTCGTAAAAGCCCTAGAAAGTTCAAAAATTTGTTCAGTAAAGAGTAGCGTGCTGCGCAGCCATCAAAGATATAGTGTCCGAAAGCCGGGCAGAGCACTTTTGGGGCATGGAGTATAGACACCCGGAAATACATCGCACGTACGGTCTTAATACAGGAATACAATGATAAATTGCCCCTACTACTGCCGACAAGCTTGCTTGTTATTTTAGCTCAAAGACCTGTATGAAATCGTCGGTTTGCATGAGGCTATAGCCCGCGTTCTCAGCGATTCCTTGCAAAATCTCATGTTGCGGAGGTAGCGACTCAGTTAAAATAAACAACGGTTGTTTTTTTAGCTTTTCAACTTGCTTAAAGAGTTTTCTGTATATGTCCAGACCGTCCGGACCGCCAAAGATGGCGATGTGCGGCTCGGCCATTGCAGCCGGATTTATATGATATCCATCTGGTACGTAGGGGAGATTACAAAGTAGTACGTTGTTGTCTTGACCGGATGCGGCAAGAAGGTCACTCTCTCTTGCCGGAATGCTTATTGTAAATTTATCGACGTTTTTTTGAGCAATTTTGAGAGCATCAGGGTCGATCTCTAACAGCTCAACCCGACCTTTTGGAAGCTCAAGCTTCGCCGTAATACCGAGTGCTCCGGAGCCGGCCCCGACATCCGCAATACACGGTTCCGTCGGCAAACCGGGTAGCTTTTTGAGCAAATCTATCATAGTTTCGGACTCCGGGCGCGGTTCGAGCACGGCAGGCGTTATGATGAACTCCCGGCCGTAAAACTCAGTTTTTTTGCGCACATAGGCAAGGGGAATGTGCTTGGACCGCTCGTTGAGTAATTTTTCGAGTTTAGTGATTTGAGCTGAAGACAATTCATGGTTAGGGTTGGCAAGCAGCCAGGCCCGGTCACGACCGGTCACGTCTTCTGTGAGTACTAAAACATCTAGCCGCGCAGTTCCGATACCGGCTTTATCCAATTTTGCTGTGCCAGCTTGTAACCATGCCGATATTCTCATAATGAATAGTATAGGGTCTTTATGAAATTGGTTCAAAAGTGCAGAGCTGCGCTGAAATTGACAAAAGTTTCATAATTTGTTATTATATAAAATAGAAAATAAGTATTATTTAAATAAAAAATGGCACATCCTCACGAGTCCCCGCGCCCGAGCGGGCAAAATATTACAGCGCTTGATTTCATGACTGTATTTGACGGTAATCAGTTTCCCGTATGGCCGGAAGAGCAGCGGGAGGTCGGCGAACGGTTCAATAGCCTCTTCAACGATGCAATGCTTAATTATATCGACCGGGTAGATTCAGGGCCCGAGCCTTCGAATTCGCACAGGAGTACTCTACTGCTGGAGCGCCCGGATGAATCAGATCCGGCAACTACATGGAGCATTGAATTAACAGAGGCACCGCCACCTATTCCGGTGCCGTTTCTTGAGCTGCGGAGACTGGTGCTTACCAAATATACAGATGGTCGCCCTGGCCTTGGCGCTCTCTACCAGCAGGCCATGGACGGGGTGGTGCGCCGTTTTGATTTTGGGGCGTCTGAACGGGGAACGGCGATAGCAAAATTACATGACGGAAGGCGTCCTAATCTAGGCGGCGGAGGATCGTTTGCCGATGCTTATGTCGCTGCGCTTGGTCCTGACATTGAACGGCAGACTGAAGAAATGACCAAGACAGACCGTGAACAATTTATGAAAAAAGTTTTGCACGAGATAGTGGCCCGGCGCGCCGAAATGGCCCACGGGCAAGACGGGCAACCTGTAGCAATGTCTGAGATGATCGCCCTCGAAGACTTTATGGGCCATCCGGATATGCGCGTATTGGGTGAAGATTAGCCGTTTGCGAGCAGCTCGTGTTCAGCGGCTTGGAGTTTTTCAATCAGGTCGTCTATGTCGCCGTCGAGCGCACCGGGGATATTTGAGCGAGAATAGCCGATGCGGTGATCGGTGATGCGGTCTTGCGGAAAATTGTAGGTGCGGATTTTTTCGGAGCGGTCGCCGGAGCCGATCAGCTTTTTGCGGGCGTCGGATAATTCCTTTTGCTCCTCTTCGATTTTCATCTGAAGCAGGCGTGAACGCAGCACACTCATAGCCTTATCTTTATTTTTAATTTGCGATTTCTCGTCCTGGTTGGTGATGACTAAGCCGGTTGGCAGGTGGGTGATACGTACGGCCGAATCAGTGGTATTTACGGATTGTCCGCCGTGGCCACCGCTGCGATATACGTCAATGCGCAGGTCAGCCGGGTTGATGTCAATGTCAGTTTCCTCGGCTTCCGGCAAGACTGCCACGGTAGCAGTGGAGGTATGGACGCGGCCTTGGCTTTCGGTAACGGGGATACGCTGCACGCGGTGCACGCCGGCCTCGAACTTGAGATTCTTGTAGGCTTCAGCACCGCGCACGGCGAACGTGATTTCCTTGAAGCCGCCGACTTCATTAGGTGATTCGTTGATCAGTTCGATCTTGTAGTTATGATTTTCAGCCCAGCGGGCGTACATGCGGTACAATTCGCCGGCGAACAGAGAGGATTCGTCGCCGCCCGCGGCGGCGCGGATCTCGATAATCACATCGCGGTCATTGTTCGGATCTTGCGGCGTCAGTGCTTCGCGGAGCGTTTCGTCGTTTCTGGCAATTTTTTTTTCGAGCTCAACCAGTTCGAGCTCGGCCATTTGCTGCAGCTCCGGATCGGTGTTTTTTTTGAGCTCTTCGGCCGCCGCTTTGTCTTTAATAAGTTTTTTCTGCGTGTCGAACAGGGCAATCAGTTCGTCCAGCTCGGCCTTGCGCTTGGCCAGCTTCGGATAGCTTTTATCGCTGTAAATCTCCGGATCCTGCAGCTTTTCTACCAGTTCTTCATGCTCGACCCGTAATTGCTGTTCTTTTTCTTCCATCTACAGCAGTATACCACCTCTGTTAAATATTGACAAAAACGTAATAATTTGCTATTATCAAATCAAGTTAATACATTAAAATTAAAAAAAATTATGAATGAACAATTACCAGCCCCCAGTCACGAAGATTACGACACCAGGATGAACGAACGAACCCAACAGTTCGTGGACGCCATTGAGGAAGCGATAGGACGACTTAGCCCTGATATGCCCGTCTATCAGGCGGACGATCTCAACCGAGGCATGCTCAAAGGACTCGATGCTAGCCATGCGCTGCCCGGCACTGGCGTGTGGGGTGATTCTTATAGCGAATATGGAGTTACAGAAGAAGATCTGTCGAAACTGAGCTTTGACGAGCACGCCGTTAGCAGAGCGGCCGCAAGAGTAAAAGATAAAAATATAGGGAGCGGCCCCGGCCGATACGATATTTCTTTGACTCCCGGGTTACCGGAAGGCCCGGAAGCTAAAAAAAGTGCGCACAGAGCATACCGTTTGGGTAACGGTACTGCCCTAATAGTGTTCAGAGTTGCTCAATTACCTGGCAGCCCTAGTGAGGGTACCGTAACCCATCATGAGGTGAACATAGTGCCATTTGATGATTACAAAGAGAGGTTTGACCACGAAAAATTCATACGCGAACGTGACCGGACTCCTGCTGTTGAGGCCCAGCCTCCGCTATCGTCAGATGATTATTAGCTAAAATTTATTTCTGGGGTTTGGCGTTCTCGGCCTTGGCTTCGGCTTTTTCAACCTTGGCGGCTTGGCGCTGAGATTGCTTTTTGGCGGCAGCAGCGCGCTTTTCTTTGGCGGCCTGGCCGGCGGCGGCGCGGGCTTTGAACTTATCGACGCGGCCTTCGATGTCGAGGATGCGTTCCTCGCCGGTGAAGAACGGGTGAGAAGCGGAAGTAATGTGGACTTTTATAAGAGGATACTCTTTGCCGTCTTCCCACTTGGTGGTTTCATCGGTGGCGACGGTGGAGCGCGTCAAAAAGCGCGCGCCGTTATTGAGGTCTTCGTAGACCACGAGCCGGTAATTGTCTGGATGTAATCCCTTTTTCATACGGAGTATTAGTATACACATCTGTTAGTGATTGGTCAAGAAAGGTAGGGGGTGATTGTGTTGACTGAATGGAGTTTTTAATTTATAATTAATAAAAATGAATGAATTTGAGCGCAGACACCTTGATTCTCGTCGGCACGAGAGTAAGCGGCTCTGGGGTGACTATTGCATAGACCTCGATGATGTTGAGGCGTGTGAAAAGTCGCCTTTTCATAAGCAGCTGAAAGCTCTCAAAGAACTTGGTTTTGCGCAGCTGATAATTGATCCGATGACAGACTCTTGGACGGTAGAGCCTGTAAGTGGGTGGCGTGTAACGGCTTACAGAGACTTGCCGAATACGGAACAGCTGACTGAAGCAGCTATTGGGGGGCTAAGCCTGGCATTTGTTGTTAAGGGCGATGAAGAAGAGCATGAAGTAAGTCTGTGTTTTGGCGAGTACGAGCCCGTCCAAGTGTACTCTGTGAACGAAGAAATATGGGCAAGCCTCGACAGTATTCATCAGGCCGTGATTGAGCGCGAGGCGAACAACCTTCCTATTATGAACATGAACGCCGTGCATTAAATTTCCGATGTGCGGAGTTGATTGCTCGTCTCATATCTGTTAAAATAGAAACACAATTAAGTAAGCAGGTTGGGGTTTGATCCTCTTTTGTGGACAGCCGTGCAGGCGCGCGAAAGCTCCCGGCCGAAGAGAAAGGAATCAATATGGCTACCACTGAGGTAGATATCAAGCAATTATTAGAAGCGGGCGCGCACTTCGGCCACAAGACCGAGCGCTGGCACCCGAAGATGGCGCCGTACATTCACAGCAAGCGGAACGGTTCGCACATCATCGACCTGACTAAAACCGTTGCCTCGCTCGATGAAGCCCTGGATTTTCTGAACAGGACGGCGGCAGACGGCAAGCAGGTTTTGCTGGTTGGTACCAAGCGCCAAGCGCGGGATATTGTTAAAAAGGCAGCCGAAGCTACTGGCATGCCCTACGTGACCGAGCGTTGGCTCGGCGGCATGCTGACGAACTGGAATACCATTGGCGGACGCGTAAAACATCTTCAAGATTTGGAAAACCGTATGGCCTCCGGCGAATTGGCCAACAAATATAACAAGCTGGAAGTGCAGCGCTTCCAGGAAGAAATCGACCAGATGGACGCTATTTATGGCGGTGTAAAAGAACTCAATGCCCGGCCAGGCGCAGTCTTTATTGTCGACATCGTGCATGATGCCAACGCCGTACGCGAGGCCAATAAGCTTGGTATTCCGATTGTGGCGATGGTTGATACGAATGCCGATCCGACGCCGATTAAATACGTGATTCCTGCCAACGACGATGCTATTAAATCAATTCAGCTGATTGTAGATTACGTCCAGGCAGCCATCGAAGCAGGCAAGGCTAAAGCTAAGAGCGCTGCTCCGGCTAAAGACAAGACTGAAACCGCTGAAAACACCGATAAAATCGAGAGAGTGAAGGTATAAGATGGCAGTAGATATTGCAGAAGTAAAAAGATTAAAAGATTTGACCGGAGTCGGCCTGACCGATGCCAAAGCTGCGCTTGAAGAGGCGAATGGCGATTTTGACAAGGCGCTAGAAGCTATGCGCAAGAAAGGCATGACCAAGGCCGAGAAGCGCGGTGAGCGCGAAGCTCGCGCGGGGCTTGTCGGCACTTATAACCACGACGGCCGTATCGGCGTGCTGGTGGAAGTAAACTGCGAAACAGATTTCGTGGCGCGCAATGATATCTTTGTTGACTTGGTTAAAGATTTGGCCATGCATATAGCAGCCGCTAATCCGCAGTATGTTAGCGCGGACGAAGTGCCGGCCGAAGACCGCAAAAAAGTTCAGGCGGAATTTGCCGAAAAGGCTAAGGCTGAGGGCAAGCCAGCCGATATGGTAGACAAGATTGTTGAGGGGCAGGTTAAGAAGTATTTTGCTGAACGCTGCCTGCTTGAACAGCCGTTTGTAAAAGATCCCGATCAGACCGTAGGCGATTACGTGAAAGAGCATAATGCCCGGCTCGGCGAAAACATTGTTGTACGCCGCTTTGCCCGCATTGCACTCGGCGAAGTCTCATAGGCAAGATAACTTAACTATCCAGGAGGTCATAATGGCGGGCGAAACAGCCACCAACCAAGCGGAGTGGGAAAATTTAGAACCATTGCAGGCTGGCCAGTTAGATGATGCGGTTGCATTTAGGCCGCCTGGCGCTACCCAGTATTCCGACATGATTGAGGTTCGGGGATTGGTATGGGCGGCACTGCATCGTACCGGCCTTATTGAAAATGTGGAAGGATATGTGCCTCAAGAAACAGCATATCCTGATGATATGGAGGCGAAAAAAGTTCTTTCCTGGATCGCGGCCGCGACTGACGCTACGGGCTCTATTATCGGCCTGAAATCCGATAATTTCCATGAGCTTTTTAGCGAGGCGGCTATGTTTAAGCGACGTCTAGATAAGCTAGGCTACGAGGAGATTGCTCTAAGTATTGAAGGCATAGTGAAGGCTTTCCTTAAGGAGAAGGATGACGAGAAATTTGATCAACACGTAGGAAAGTTAAATGAGGCTATTCCGAATTTGCCAGAGATCATTATTCGTCTACGGCCAAACGACCATACGACCGCAAGAAATCCTGAAAAGGCTGCTAGGTTACACGGTCTTTTTGCTGATGAATCTGCCATAGATGAAACTTTAGGAGTTACTCACAATATTGGGCTTGTGCTTGAAGATAGCGAAGGGCAGCTGGGGCATGTGCCAGCAGGTTATGCCATACAGGGGCCGTACATGAGAGTCCTGGGGGCTCAAGAAGGACCGCCGCCAGCTGGAGTGTATGCTGAGAATCCAGAAGGGCCTTCTGGATTTCCGCCGCTAGAAGCAATAGAAACGCCTGTAGTTGAAACATCAGTGGTATAGTTAAAGCATGGATGCAAACCAGGTAGTTTCTGACGCAAAAACAAAGTTCGGCCAGGCCGTCGAGCGGTTTAAGGATGGTTTGAAGACACTCAGAACGGGGCGGGCGAACGCCGGTATGCTTGATGGCGTGATGGTAGAAGCCTACGACACGAAAATGCCATTGAACCAAGTGGCGACCATCGCAATTCCTGAGCCGCAGCTTATCCAGCTGACACCATTTGATCCGAATAATCTCGGTGCAATTGCCGATGCCATTCGGAACGATTCGAGCCTTGGCCTGAACCCGACTGACGACGGCCGGGTGATCCGGGTGCCGATTCCGCCGCTAACGGAGGAGCGCCGGCGCGAGCTTGCCAAGCAAGTTGGCCAAAAGCAGGAAGAGTGTATGATTGTTTTGCGCAATGTCCGGCACGATGCCATGGATACGCTTAACCAAGCCAAGAAAGATAAAGACATCAGTGAGGATGAAGCTAAGCGGTTGAGCGGGCAAGTAGATGATGCTCTGAACAAAGCCCGTGGTGACGCTGAAGCGGCCGCCAAATCTAAAGAATCCGAAATCATGTCTATAGGTAAGTGAGGACCAAATGAGGGGCGTCTGCTTTAGGTCATAGGTTGTATAAGCATGATGCATCCCGGTTATCCAGAAGTAGTTAAAATAGCACTTGCCTCTGACATGTACTGGGGAGTGTCGGCGGGCGGGGAAGTTTTGCAATCTGGAGCGTCGCGTGCCCTGAGTTTGCTGGATTCTGAAACGTATGATTCGATTAAGCGTGACGAAAGAGCAATATGGGGCACCGCTACAACTATCTATCAGTCAGGTGAAGCAGTCACTGTAGAGCCTGTGCCGTGGGGCGAACGGATACCTGAAGTGGGTCCTCAGCAGGCAGTAGTGGCAATTGAAGATAGCAGGCTTGTTGTGCCTACATTTTCACTTTACAACATGACATCAAAAATAAAAGAAGCCAAGCGATCTCTAGCTGTTAGGGCGAGGGCGCAGCATCCGGCATCTTCTTTTGAGGAAGATTTAATGAATGTTCATGGTGAAAATCTTTCCGTATATGCTGGAGCCCGGACGAATGTGCGATATAACTGGTTCCGGACTGCTTTCATTCGTCGCGCTCGGCTATATCTGAGAAAGGATGAAGGCGCAGGCGCATGGATAGCGCAGGATACTTTAAGCGCCATGGACTGGGAGTCGCGAGAGTCTATTATCAAGATTATTCCGGATGAACCGCTTGGAGCTGTGTACTCAAAAGGTCGTACGAGGGCTGCAGCTCACATAGGGAGAATTATTGAAGCGCACGTGGTAACCACGGCTAGCGAATCAGAAATTTATGAGTTTGAAAACAGGCCTCCGGGTTCAGCGGGCAAGCCGAAAGGCAAGCCAGAGAAGGAAAGACTAGGCAAAAGACTCCCCAGGCCCAGGCCAGCCTACGGCAGTTAACTTTGCCGCAGAACCCTAATCTTTAAGCATGGGTGATGACGGTGGTGCCGATGGAATCCCAATTGTAGACCCATTGGGCTTGGTCAACCGGCAGGCCGACGCAGCCGTGAGAACTATTGATATTTCCGAACCAACTAAGCGGGTGCCAGTAAACGCCGTGCACGGCGCTGCCTTCGTAGAAGTAGCTGACCCATGGAACTTTTGGTTGGAAATATTTAGTGCCGTTTAAGTTCGTACCCGACATATCCTGGACGCTAAATTTAGCGTAAACATGGAATTCTCCGAGCGGGGTTGGCGTGTCCGGCGCGCCGTCACTTGTTAGGAATGAGTTCACTTGCTGGCCGTTCTGGAAAGCCCACATTTTTTTGGTGGTAACATTCGCAACCAATACTTTACTAAAGTTGGCGGGAGTTTGGGCTTGGAACGCAACGGTTTGCATGGGCGTATTAAATTGCAGGCCGTTGCCGGCAAGAACGTTTTTTGCCGCCTCTTTGCCTTGGGATTTCAAGCCGTTAGGGTCGCTGAGGGACCGGCCATCCTTGCCGGCAACGGCCACTACATTAGTGCCATCTTCATTAACAGTGACTTGGTTGACCGGTGTGCGGGCATACTCGTTAGCTTCTTTTATAAGCGAATTGCCGATGGCTGCTTCGTTAACGTGAATATAATATTCTGTCTTTTGTTTGTTAGCGGTAATTTGCAGCCAGCCTTTAACGATGTTGGGATCGACTTTTTCTGAGAACTGCCCAACACTTAACGTTACCGGCTGGTTAGTAATGGATTGCAGTTTAGTCTGGAAATCTGCCGCCGGCACGGTCAGGTTAAAACCGGCCACGGGCTTGCTGCTGGTTTGGATAGCAGGCGTCTTTGCGGCCACGGTGATATACTTTGCTTCCCAGTAATGGCCGCCAATTTGGATAGCGAGAGCTCCTATAAATAAAATTGCCACAGCAAAAACGATGAAGCTGTGGTTATGTAGATGATCAAGTAAATTGCCAGGTGTTTTTTTATGTGCGGCGGGCGTCTCTGGTAATTCCGCTGGGCCGCCAACAACATGCCCAGATGGGGAAATTTCCTCCCTCGGCGATACGGTCATAGCCGGTACGGATGCTTGTACTTTCATTTTTGGACGCGGTAATACAAAATCATTACCTATTTTAACGGCGGACGTGCCTGCACGACTCACTTTTAACCTCTTTGTGTTCTCTCTTTGTGTTAATGGGCAGATTGCTCCACGGGCAACACCCTTACGCTTTACTATACTCGCCTTAGGTGATTTGTAAAGGCTCGGAACAGGCAATATTATGAAGATTTCATTAAGAATAAATAAAATCGGGCCAGTAAATACTCAGCTTGTTTTGCTACAATGAAAGCAATGGCAGTTTTGTTACTGATTGTGGGCATTGTGCTGTTTATTGGCCTGGTCGTCGTGCACGAGTACGGCCATTTTATTGCCGCCCGCAGGAACGGCGTGGAGGTAGAAGAGTTCGGCATATTTTTCCCGCCCCGCTTATACAAATATAAGACAAAGGCCGGTTGGCTTTTTAGTTTTAACTTGATTCCACTTGGCGGCTTCGTTAAGTTGAAGGGTGAACATGACAGTGATACGCAGCCGGGGACTTTCGGGGCTGCTAGCACCTGGGTGAAAACGAAGATCATGATTGCTGGAGTGATGATGAACTTGGTTACGGCGCTGGTACTGTTTACGATTTTGGCGCTCATCGGCATGCCGAAACTTGTCGACAACCAGTTTACCGTTAAGAGTGACACGCGGCTTGTGAACCACGAAGTCCTGATCGGCTATGTGGAGCCGGGTTCGCCGGCTGCCAAAGCCGGATTGAAGCCCGAGGATCAACTCAATGACATCAGTTTGCCCGGATATAGCCCCGTGGGAATTCCAAGTGCCGCCAAGCTGCCGAAAATTACTAAAGATTTTGCCGGCAAAACGGTAAACGTCTATTACACACGGCAGGGCCATGAAAAGCAGGCCACGGTCACATTACTTTCGGAAAAAGAGGTAACCGCCAGCCAAAAAACCGACAATCCAAAAGGATACCTTGGTATCTCGCCGACAGAATTCACGCTCCAGCGGTCCACGTGGTCGGCCCCGATCGTAGCGGTCGGCTTCAGTGCCCAAGTAACAGCGCTGACGTTCCAGGGCTTAGGGCATGCGCTGGGCGGGCTTGGCAGTCTCATCGCCGGCGCAGTTACAGGAAATCACGTGGCGCGTGAAAACGGTCAGACGAGCGCAAGTTCTCAAGTTGCCGGACCGGTGGGGATTTTCGTAATCCTAAAAGATGGAAGCTTATTAGGTTTCCAGTTTATGTTGATGGTAATTGCTATCGTTTCGCTGACGCTGGCTATCATGAATATTTTGCCGATTCCGGCACTTGATGGCGGACGGTTATGGATGATACTAGCTTCACGGCTGGTTGGCCGGCCGATGTCGGCCGCATTTGAAGAGGCCGTTAATGCCGTCGGTTTCGTGGTGTTGCTCGGGCTTATTGTGGTTATCACTTTTGTTGATGTGCACCGGTTTTTCTAAACTGCGTTCCCGGGCAATGGCGAAATAAGGCGCTATAATTACTACTATCAAAAAATCATCAGAACAATCCAGCCCAAGCATTCCAGCTGTTCCATGGAACCCGTGGCTCGGCGTGGTTTTCGGAATACTCATATTCGGCATAGCTCTTTTTGCAGACAGTCTGATCATTTCGATTTATCCTGTGATCCACCACATGTCTAACCGGCAGGCGAATGACTGGCTCAACAACTCTACGGGAGCCCAGTTCGTATACACTCTGTTGTTCGAGGGCATGCTGCTTGGCGCGCTATACGGATTTTTGAAGCTTTATAACCAGACCTTCAAGGTTATTGGCCTCAAGCATCCCCGGTGGCGCGACGCCATGTACGGCATCATAGCGGTCCCGCTTTACTACATACTATATTTTGTAACCGTCAGTGTGGTGAGCCATTTCGTGCCGGGGCTCAATGTAGACCAGCACCAGGATATTGGCTTCAACGATGTGCACGGCGTGGTCGCGATGCTTCTGACTTTTATCAGTCTGGTGATTTTGCCGCCGCTCGCCGAGGAGATAATGTTCCGGGGTTTTCTATATAGCAGCTTCAAGAAAGCATTGCCGACGGCGCTGGCCGTTATTTTTACAAGCCTGATTTTCGCTTCGATACATTTATTAGAAGGCGGGTCTTCGGGGCCGCTGTACATTGCGGCTATCGATACGTTCATCTTGAGCCTGGTACTGATATTCCTGCGGGAAAAGACCGGCAGTTTGTGGGCCTCGATTACGTTGCATGGCATTAAGAACGGCATTGCTTTCGTGGCCTTATTTGCAATTCACTTGCACTAGTGCTACATTGATGCCGATGGTTAAGAAACTATTTTACGCAACTGATTTGCCGACGCCGCCCACCGGGGCGTAGTTTCTTAATTTCTTGAAAACGCACGCCTCCGCTTAATAAAAAGCAGGAGGTTTTTTATTTTTGTAATATGGAGAAGGATGATGATTGACAGACAATTAAATTTGACGGTATTGGGCGAGGGGCGGTGGACTGAAGCGACTCACGAAATAGTTGCCGGCAATTGGGGCATTGAAGACCAAGCGACGTACTACGGCATACGGATTGCCGATGCCGTAGTGCTCGGCCGTACCACGCTCGCTAGAGTTAGTGACCGCCTGGCCATGGCTAGTTTGCTGGACGATGAGGCGGTTACGCTATCTGGCGGCGACATATTGAGCTTAAGCGGCGATAACTTACTGGAGGCAATGGCGCGCCGACTTTCCTACCGCAGTTTTCGGGAAGGTAAACGCCGTGTGAAAGACGACAACCATTTTCGCAGGCACAAGCTCAACTACGACGGCCGTATTAGGAGGCTTCACGCCCAAGCTTCGGGTCTCGGCCGGCTTGAAGCTCGCGATTTGAACCTCGATGATATATGGTACGATGAGGGGGAAGTATGAGGCTGTCGCAACTATTTACTAAAACAACTAAAAACGTACCTGCCGATGAGACGGCGCGGAATGCCCAGCTGCTCATTCAGGCGGGTTTCATTCATAAAGAAATGGCCGGCGTATATGCGTACTTGCCGCTTGGGCTTCGCGTACTGGAAAACATCAAGCGGGTTGTCAGGGAAGAGATGAATGGTCTGGGCGGCCAGGAACTAATTATGAGCAGCCTGCAGCGCCAGGAGCTCTGGGAAGTTACAGACCGCTGGAGCGACGAAAACGTTGATATCTGGTTCAAAAGCGAACTGAAGAATGGTACGCCGATTGGCTTTGGTTGGTCGCACGAAGAGCCGATAACCGACATGATGAAAAATTTCATTTCGAGCTACCGCGATGTGCCGGTGAGCGTCTACCAGTTCCAGACTAAGCTGCGCAACGAGCTGCGCGCCAAGAGCGGCATTATGCGCGGCCGCGAATTCGTCATGAAAGACATGTACTCCTACTCGCGGAACGATGAGGAGCACCAAGCATTTTATGATGCCGTAACCAAGGCGTATTTGAGGATTTTTGAGCGCGCCGGACTTGGCGATATCACCTATTTGACCTTTGCTTCCGGCGGCGCATTCACGCAGTTCAGCCATGAATTCCAAACCATTTTGGAAGCCGGGGAAGATATCATCTACGTCGATAAGTCGAAGAAACTAGCCGTGAACAAAGAGGTGTATACGGATGAAGTCCTGAAACAAGTCGGTCTTGAAAAGTCTGAACTGGAAGAAGTAAAAGCAGCAGAAGTTGGTAATATTTTCAGCTTCGGCACAGCTAAAAGTGAACAATTAGGATTGTACCTTACCGACGAAACCGGATCGAAACAAGCTGTAGTCCTCGGCTCCTATGGAATAGGTGTTACCCGCCTGATGGGTGTCGTTGCAGAGCACTTTGCCGATGACCGCGGCTTGGTTTGGCCGGTAGAAATTGCGCCCGCACAAATAATCCTGGTACGCCTGGGCGATAATCCTGAAGTAGTGAAACAAGCCGATGAGTTATATAACAAGTTGACAGGGCAATCTGTTGCGGTATTATATGACGAACGTGATATGCGTGCGGGTGAAAAATTCGCGGACGCAGACCTTATGGGGATTCCATATCGCGTCGTAATCAGTGAGAAGACACAAGCGGCGGGGGCATACGAATTGAAAGTACGCCGGTCTGGTGAAGTAAAGCAGGTCGGCGAAGCCGAATTGTTTGAAACATTAGACGCCAAACCGTAAGGCTTGGTATACTATTCTCGACTGCAGACAGTTGGAGGGTTTGTATAAAAATCCGCTAAATTAGTAATTATTTAAAGGGGAGACTGATGAAAAAGTTGTATCGATTGACCAAAGAAGGCGTCGACACACTCCAAGCCGAGTTAGACAGCCTGATAGCCAAGCGGGGGACCATCGCTGAGGCTATTAAATCTGCCCGCGAACTCGGTGACCTCTCCGAGAACGCCGAATACCAATCTGCCCGCGCCGAACAAGAGCGCAACGAAAATCGTATTTCTGAAGTTGAAAACATCTTGCAAAACGTGGAAATCATCAAGAAGCCGCGGGGCGGGGCAAAGGTGCAGCTCGGTTCGCACGTAACCCTAAAAGCCGGCAGCAAAACCAAAGAGTTCCAGGTAGTCGGAACGGTAGAAGCCGATCCGCTAAGCGGCAAAATCAGCGATGAATCGCCGATCGGCCAAGCGCTCATCGACAAAAAAGTTGGCGACAAAGTTGAGATTAAGACGCCTGCCGAGACAGTCGCTTACAAAATCGCTGATATATCTTAAGGGCAAAAGGCAGGTGGCGGAGAGCAACCTTTCCGCTATACTAATGGTTAATCATGGCGACATTGAAAGAACTTAGGGACGAGCGGCTTCGGAAATTGGAAGAGCTGAAAAAGCTCGGCGTCGATCCGTACCCGGCACATACGAACCGCACGCACGCAACCGGGTATATCCGTGAAAACTTTGATGAAATGCAAGGTAAAACGGTTACCATAGACGGCCGCGTCAAATCGATCCGCAAATTCGGCAAAATCGCGTTTGTAGTGGTTCGCGACTGGGCGGGCGATTTGCAAGCATTTTGGAAAGAGACGGATGCCAGCCCCGACTATACGAACAGCGAGCTGGGATTAAAAGACATCAGCCTGCTTGATAGCGGCGATTTCGTAGAAGTTACCGGCCCTGTCATCAAAACGCAGACCGGCGAAATGTCGGTTGAGGTACAGAAATTGCGGTTACTTGCCAAGAGCCTCCGCCCACTGCCGACTGAGCAAGATGGATTTACGAACAAGGAAGAGCGCTTGCGCCGCCGCTACGTAGACATGAATGTTAATGAAGACGTGCGGCTGCGCTTTTATCGCCGCTCGCGGTTTTGGCGTGCTACTCGGCAGTTTTTGGACGAGCATCAATTTACAGAGATCAATGTGCCTGTGCTTGAGCATACTACCGGCGGCGCCGATGCAAACCCGTTCGTGACGCATATGGATGCACTCGGCCAGGATTTTTATTTGCGAATCAGCCATGAATTGCCGCTAAAGCGGTTGCTTGGAGCCGGGTTTGAGCGCGTATACGACATTGGCCCGCGGTTCCGTAACGAAAATTACTCCGATGAACATTTGCCGGAGCATGTTGCTATGGAGTGGTATTGGGCGTATGCCGATTGGCAAGAGGGTATGAAATTCCAAGAGGCATTGTTTAAGTATGTACTGCAGCAAACTTTCGGCGCGCTGCAGTTTACGCTTGGCAACTTTGAAGTTGATCTCAGTAAAGAATGGGAGCAGTGGGACTATGCCGAGATTATCAAGAAACACTATGGGGTTGACCCTTATAACTGTACTCTCGAAGAAGTTACCAAAGCCTTGAAAGACAACAAGCTGGAAGTTGAAAAAGCCGATAATAAAGCCCGCGGCATTGACAAGCTCTGGAAGAATATCCGTAAAGACGTTGCAGGGCCGGTTTGGCTTATTAACACGCCGACTTTCATCAGCCCGCTAGCGAAAGTTAATCCTGACCGGCCGGAAACTACACAGCGCTTCCAGGCGGTTGTGGCCGGCAGCGAGCTTTGCAATGGCTTTTCGGAACTTAATGATCCGCTTGACCAGTTGAAGCGTTTCAAAGAACAGCAAGCCATGCGTGATGCCGGCGACGACGAAGCCATGATGCTTGATATCGACTTTGTCGAGATGCTTGAGTACGGTATGCCGCCGGCCTGTGGCCTTGGCTTTTCCGAGCGCGTATTTTGGATTTTCGAAGGCGTCACTGCGCGCGAAGGCGTGCCGTTTCCGCAGCTGCGCCACGAAGTTGATGAGGTGACCAAAAGTATTTATCCTGACTTGAAGCTCGACAAATGATTCAGGTATCGCACGAGCAGTTCCAGCAGCTTATTAATGAGGCGCTTACAGAATTGCCCGGCGAGCATGCCAAGAATATTAAAAACGTTGCCATACTCTATGAAGATATTCCGACGCCGGAACAGCGCGAACAAAACCATCTACGGCACGACCAAACGCTTCTCGGCTTATACGAAGGCACGCCGCTGAGCCAGCGCCAGGGTATGACGCGGCTTTTGCCTGACAAAATCACGCTTTTTAAGGTGCCGCTTGAAAGCCAGGCAGATTCAATCCCCAAGCTGAAAGAAGCGATCCGCCACACGCTTTGGCACGAAATAGCACACTACTATGGCTTAGATCACAGCCAGATCCGCGAACTTGAGTAGGCCGGTATAACTCGGCTCAAGCTTTTTTAGCTTTGGTTTTTGCAACGGAAGCTTTTGTGGAGCGCGCCTTTGTTTTATGGGTGTAGCTAGCACGGACTTGAAAAAGCAAATACAAACCGGCAATCGAGCCGATGACAGACCAGATAAGATTTCCGAGGCTACCATAATCGGTGAATAAAATGGCTACGCCGTACACAAAATTCAATAACAGCGCGTAGAACATTAATTCCCAGCCGGTTCTTTTGCGGTTTCTCGTAGCAGGGAAAGCCGCGAGGTAAAGCACAGCCTCTATAGCTAAGACAATCATGCCGAACCAGATCCCGAAGGTCAGGCGGTTGTTTGCGATGACCGGGCTGCCGTACGGAGCGCTTAAACTATTCGTATAATCGACGAAGTTATTTACGAGGTGGGCCCAGTGCCACAGGATATAAACGGCATATAGCGTTAATATGCCAAGAATAAGGTTGATCCACGGCAAATAGCGCACCAGCGCCCGCTTGGCATTATTTGAAAGAGGCGGCGCTTGGCTAGCAAAAATATCTTCCAGTGGCTTTTCCAGCTGATCAATGGCAGGCATGCCGGTACACTCTCCTTAACTTCTGTCCTATAGAGATAATGTAAGCGCAAAAAGTGAAATTTGCAACAGTTCCTTCGTAAGCGGTTTCGCCGCCTCGCCAAAATCGGTACAATATAGCGTGAATGTAAGCTGATACACAAACAAAGGAGGGTATTGTTATCGCTCAGTATTCACATTATGCAGGCCAGGCCCAGGCCCAAGAGCAGGGCTTTTTTGATAAAATTTGGCGCGATAAAGAAGGTAATATTGTTATTTACCAGCGGCCGAACTTACTTATTATCGGATGGGCCATTCTCGATATAGTAGCTATTTTCGCTCCATCCAAACAAGTTGCCTCATGGGCGTGGGCTGTCGGCTCGGGCGTACTGATATTGTGGGCGTTGCTTGAACTGGTTAAGGGAGTGAATTACTTCCGGCGCTTGCTCGGGCTGTGCGTACTGCTCATTGCCGTAGCATCGATATTTAAAGTCGGTTTGTAAGATAGGAGGAAATCCTTATGAAAGCTATTTGGAACGGAAAAGTTATTGCCGAGGCGGACAAAGACGACCTCATATACATTGAACAGAATTGGTATTTTCCGCCATCAAGCGTAAAAAAGGAATTTTTGCGCGAAAGTGATACGCCGTATACCTGTCCATGGAAAGGCGTGTGCCAGTATTTTGATGTCGGTGAAGGCGATAATTGGAGCAAGGATAATGCCTGGACATATCCCGAGCCAAAACCGAGCGCTATAGAGAAAGTGAAAAAGGACTTTTCGAATTACGTTGCTTTTTGGCGCGATGTTAGCGTTGAAGAGTAAGCTTCTTACGCTTTGATATTACCATCCCGTCAATTATATTTTATAGAGAATAGTAAGGGAGCGGAATTATGGCAGGATCAGAAGGACTTAAGGCTGACCAATGGGCAGATAAATTTGACGGAAGCCGGCTGCGTTATTTACAGCGCATTGCACGGATGAAGAGTGATGTTCGTGCTGACACTTCTTTATCCGATCTGGACAGGGCCGTATTAGGCGTGACGGGTTCTCGCCGAGAACTCCAGCAATATCGAAAAATGGCTGCTAGGATTAATGAACTACAAGGTGATCCTATTGTGGTTATAGAGGCGGGAGATTCAGATGAGCCGCTCAATGTGATTGGTGGTGTTATCACCGGTGCTGTAGAGGCTGAGTTTGCAGATGTTCCTGAACGTAATACAACTAGGTCGCAATTACGCGTACCTATAACCAATGGTTTCAGGTGGTACAGGGCTGAAGATGGTGTCGAGGACTGCAGCTCCAAACCATTTATAGATATTGCCCGATTTGACGCGGAGATTGTGCCGAACGGGTCTGAATACGGCGCTTCTTATTACAGCAGGATATCGCCGAGTGCAGTAATGTTTGGGTCTCAAGTCGATGTAAGAGCACATGTTTTTAGGGTCGAGAGAATGCAGATAGTCAACCACGTGAGCGCACAGTTTGAGCAGCTCATTTCGATGCCCACCGCGTAGTTCTACAGCAGTTTTGTTGTAGAGAATGTTAAAATAGAAACATGGAGAAGGCATTATTTGCGGCGGGATGTTTCTGGGGTGTGCAGTACTATTTCGATCAGGTACCGGGCGTCGTAAAGACAGAAGTCGGCTACACTGGTGGTCATACTGAGAACCCGACTTACGAGCAAGTATGCTCGCGGACGACCGGCCATGCCGAAGCGGTGCTTATAGAATTCGACCCGAAAAAAGTTAGCTATGAGACGCTTTGTAAACAATTTTTCCATATGCATGACCCGACGCAGCTTAACCGCCAAGGGCCTGACATTGGAGACAATTACCGCTCCGCTATTTTTTATTTCAATGATGACCAGCGGCAAATTGCCGAAGCGGTGAAATATGACTCCGAATCGAAATTCGAGAAAGAAATAGTGACCCAGATTACGCCAGCTACTAAGTTTTATCCGGCTGAAGCCTATCACCAAAAGTACACCGAACGTACGGGCCTCGGCATGTGCCATGTCCCATACGAACCGGTTTAACTCATTTTTAAGACAACTGTAAGTCTAGTACACTAGGTGGACAATGGCAGCGATTATTTTTGATTTTGATGGCACAGTTGCCGATAGCTTCGAGTATATTGCCGATTTTTTGGCGTATGAAGCCGGCCTGGAGCCGCTTACTAAGAAAGAAAAAGAAAAACTCCGGGGCCAGTCCATGGCGGCCATAGGCCGCAAGTTCGGTATTTCATGGATAAAACTGATCAGGTTGTTTTTTAAGGGCCGCAGCAGGATGCATATCGCAATGAGTCATGTCGAGCCGTTTGAGGGCATGCCAGAAGTAATTGAAAAATTGCACGCCGAAGGACACGAGCTTTTTATGTTAAGTAGTAATACGGTCAGAAATATTCACGCTTTTTTACACAACCATGGTTTGTATGAATATTTCCTTCAAATCTACGGCGGTATCGGCTTGTTCGGCAAAGCCCCCTCGCTCAGGCGTTTGCTGAGGGATCAGCAGATAGATATGGAAAATGCCGTATATGTCGGGGATGAGCTGCGTGATGTCCAGTCCGCGAAATCGATTGGGCTCAGGGTAGTAGCGGTGACGTGGGGGTTTGCCCGGCCATCGGCTTTAAAGTCTGCCAAACCCACTGCGCTGGCCAGCAGCCCCAAAGAGCTGCTCAAGGCGCTTGAAGAACTGTAGGGTCGCTCCATTATTACATTTATGTTATAATATATATAAGTAAACGGATGATGACATATGGAGGCAAGCCACACTCCTTCAGCACTCGACGACGATTATGCGGTTCCTGGCGAGCCGCCAGCAGAGGTATTATACGAACTTGCCGCCGAATTTGAACTTCCTGATAAACCTATTGAGCTTGATGAAGAACAGCGCCAGGCCGCCTTTTTGTGCTATGTCGGCCGCCATGCCAACGAACATGGGCTATTTGCCGCCGATGGCGATGATTTGGATGGTACGGCGAAGCGTATTGCCGCCGAAACGAGCTTTGATACTTCACGCATACACAGTCTTATCCGAACATGTGTAACTGAAGGTTGGCTGCGTCCGGCTGGAGAGGGCGCGGGACTTCATCTAACTGAAGAGGGTAATGAAGCATTGACTGCAATGGCCGAAACCCCGGCAGTGTGGGTTATGGCTGAGGCCTTTCTGGATAGAAGTTTGCGCTACGGCATACTTATGCTGCAACAAGAAGTGAATAACCTGAAGAAAGAAAATGGAGAGATTGCCACAGTTTTTGAAGATCTGCCACCGGATGAAGATTGGAAAGACTTACAGAAACGTTTTGTGGACTTGCAGGCTCTCCAGCTCGAAGAGCTGGCAATTGCCGATCCTCAAGCCCATGCCGAAATGGTTAAAAGCAGAGGGCCGGCTCTTGCTGGCAGGGAAGGGCCGCCCGCCCAAGACAAAGGGAAGATCCGGCTGAATGCCGAATTAGGAATGATCATTTTACTAGATTATTTAATTCAAGTGGAGACTGCAGTTGAAGCCCCCTCAGCTTTAAGTATCGCTCGTGATTCTGAAGAAGCCTCCCCGCATCCAGAAGATGCAGCATTTATTTTTGCCGGTGTAAGCGGCATGACGCACAAACGTGCGGCAGCCATGCTGGGAACGGCGATAAAAAGGGGGCTTATTTCAGCTGATACGGAAATGCCCAGCGAGCCAAGCAGATATACCCGGGCAGTAACCTTTGCTAACATCCAAATATTGCCGAAGGGCAGGAAGTTTTTGGAGGATACCGTACGCAACAATCCAGATAAGTTGGAGACGGCTCGCCAATATGTAGCAGAAAGAGGCAGGCCTTCCGAGGGCAACTTACCGCGGCCATAGTCTTAAAAATTAATGAATATGATGGGCATGCTGTACCGCTTTCCGGTACAATAAAGATAATGGCATATACAAATAATCGCTCTCCGGCTTACAAGCCGGGGCAGAAAGAACCGTACAAAGTTAGCCGGTCTAAGATCGAGTTATTCATGCAGTGCCCGCGTTGTTTTTGGCTTGATGCGCGGTTGAAGATAAAACGCCCGAGCGGGCCGCCGTTCAATATCAACAAAGCTATCGACGAATTGTTCAAAAAAGAGTTCGATAAGCACCGCGCCGCCGGTACGCCGCACCCTATCATGGAAAAACACAAGGTCGAAGCGGTTCCGTACCAACATAAAGATCTGGATAAGTGGCGCTACAATTTTACTGGGGTAGCAACGCTGCACGAGCCCACTAATCTGCATGTATACGGTGCAATCGATGACGTGTGGGCCACTGCCACCGGCGAGCTTATCGTCGTCGATTACAAAGCCACAGCCAAACAGAGCGATGTGAGCATCGATTCGGCCTGGCAAATCAGTTATAAGCGCCAATTGGAAGTTTACCAGTGGTTACTCCGGCAAAACGGGTTCAAAGTCCAAGACACAGGGTATTTTGTCTACACGAACGCTCGCTTTGACCTTGATGGATTCAATGACCGTGTAGAATTCAAGACCAAACTCATCCCATATACAGGCAATGATGCCTGGATCGAACCGACGCTCGAAAAAATGAAACAATGCATAGAGAGTGATGATATGCCGCCGGTCGGTGATGCGGCTATGGGCGGTCCTTGCGACTTTTGCGAGTACGCCAAGGCCCGCACCAAGCTAACGGTCGATCACCTAAAGAAAAAATAAATTGCTTCTGCTTGCATCTCCAGGTGTAACTGAGATAATCCATATATGGCAGACTTTTACTTTGAGAGATATAGAGACCATGCCGCTAAGGCATTGCAGAAGCAGCCGGTAGCGGAAGTTACTAATGGCACGCTTATAGAAGGCATCGAAGATATAGGCGGTGTAGAGCGTGCAGCCATAAGCCGGGCTGTACCGGTTGAGGCAAAGCTGGTTATGGGGGCTCTGCGTTCGGCAAATAATTATGGCGGCACGGTTATTAAACACGCCAGAGAGAAAGATGGAGAAGGCCTATTTCTGTCTGGCTGGGCACTTGGCGAACTGCCGGATGGCGCCTCATATTTCACAGGGGGCAGGGCCCGCCGTGAAATGGGCGCCGTGGCTTTTCTTGATGGCAGCGACGGCAACTTATATGCATATTCCCAGCAAGTACCGTCACGCTCTGTGGCAAGCGGCACTGTCTTGGACAGGTATGAACCCGTTAACGCCACTAGTATGAACGACAGGGCAGTGTTGTTCGGCCTGGCTATGCTGGCCGTCCATTTCAAGCTTGACGTGCAGGCGGCGCCAGCCGAAGCAAGTGTTTAGCATAAGCGGTTTCGGGCGACCGAGGCTTACGCTATACTTAAAACCATGCTAGATATCCAATTTATCCGCGAAAATCCTGAGTTAGTGGCGGAAAAATCAAAACAAAAAGGCTATGAGGTCGACATCCAGCAATTGCTCGGGTTCGACAAAGAACGCCGCGAGTTATTGCAGCAAGCAGAAGACCTGCGGCGCCAGCGCAACGAACTGACCGCGCAAACTAAAGGCCAGAAACCGAGCGAGGAACAAATTGCCAAGGGCAGGGATTTGCGCGACCAGGTTAATGATGTGGAGCACCGGCTTGAGTCGATCGAGAAAGAATTCGGAACCTTGCTTAAGGCTGTGCCGAATATGCCGCTCGGCGATGTGCCGCCAGGCGTTTCCGAAGACGAAAATATTGTAAGCAAAACAGTCGGCCGTCCTCCGCAGTTTGATTTCCGCCCAAAGACGCATGCCGAGCTGGCCGAAGCAAAAGGCTGGCTGGACAAAGAACGCGCCGCCAAAGTTACCGGCAGCCGTTTCGCGTACCTTAGGGGTGATCTGGTTAAGCTGCAATTTGCCATTATCCAGTTTGTCATCAGTAAGCTGACCGACAAGGCTTTTATCAGTGAAATTATTAGAGAGCAAAATCTTCAGATTAGCGATAAGCCGTTCGTGCCGGTACTGCCGCCGCTCATGATACGTACAGAATTGTATGACGCTATGGACCGGCTAGAACCTCGCGACGACCGTTACAAAATCGAGGATGAAGACTTGTGGCTGCAGGGCAGTGCCGAACATGTGCTCGGCTCCATGCATGCCGATGAGATTCTAGATGAAGCTGAACTCCCGATACGTTACCTTGGTTACGCTACCAGTTTCCGGCGGGAAGCCGGCACGTATGGCAAAGACATGGAGGGCATGTTCCGCATGCACCAGTTCGACAAACTGGAAATGGAATCGCTCACCGTGGCCGAACAAGGACGCGATGAGCACCTATTTTTAATCGCTATCCAGGAAAAACTGATGCAGCTTCTCGGAATTCCATACCAGGTTTTAACAAAGTGTACGGCGGACATCGGCAAGCCGAATGCCCGCGGCGTTGATATAGAAGCCTGGCTGCCGGGGCAGGATAAGTACCGCGAAACACACACCGCCGACTATATGACCGACTACCAAGCGCGCCGGCTGAAAACCCGGGTTAAGCGCAAAGACGGCCAAATTGAACTGGTGCACACAAACGATGCTACTGCGTTTGCGTTGAGCCGCACGCCTATAGCTATCATTGAAAACTTTCAAACTATCGATGGCATGGTTAAAATTCCGGAAGCTTTGCAGCCGTTTATAGGCGGCAAAACCGAGATATAGATAGCCAGAGCGCGTATAATAAAAGTAGAAGCTGTTCATTTGAAAGGAGGCCGCCCATGCTACAAAGGTTTGAAATCCAAGGTGTCCATACCACCGTTAATGATCCCCTCCGCAAGTACGTAACCCGTAAAATCGGCAACCTTGACCGGTATTTGTCCAGACACAGCCGCGAGAGTGCCCACTGCGAAGTATCACTCAGTGAAACGAAG
This sequence comes from Saccharimonadales bacterium (SeqCode), assembly GCA_035546975.1. Classification (GTDB taxonomy): domain Bacteria; phylum Patescibacteriota; class Saccharimonadia; order Saccharimonadales; family UBA4665; genus JARIHC01. The sequence continues at coordinate 94,594 of DASZVS010000003.1, read as the reverse complement.
TCAAAGAAGAATGACCACTGCGTGTGCGAAGTGGTTCTGTACCTGCCGCAGCAAACGATAGTCGTGAAGGAGAAAGCACTGAATATGTTCGCGGCAATCGATATCGTCGAAACCAAATTGAAGCAACAGATTAGAAAATACAAAGACCTGCACGAAAACGGCAAAATGCACCGCAGGCTAGTAGCCCGCTGGACACGGCGCCAGGCGTAAGCCCGTTAGTTACAGGAAGAGTGCATGGTGCTCCGTTCGCTTCTATAAAAGGCCAGGACCTTGGCTTTTGGGCTGCATAAAATATTTACGCATCTACAAAATAGTGGTAGAATATTCTCCTTATGAGAAGCATCGAAAGAGGTCAGGCTTTATTAGCCACCGGTATGGCGACTGCGGCATTATTTGCCGGCGGCTGCGGGGGTAACTCTCGTACTGAGACAGTACAGGCGGGTCCTGCAAACCCTGCAATGCCAAAAGAAGTAGGCAAAATTGTCTGCCATGCTATCAGAGCCGGCAAGTGGCGCACGGCCGGCAACGCGCTCCAAACAGGACGGGTGGCAGAAGCTCTCGGTGTCACTGCCCAACAAGTGGAACATGGCAAGATTGGAGATGCCGAATGCAACGCGCCCGTATCATCCGATCCGGTAGGAGCCGGCGAAGCGGTTGTCGTAAGGGTCGATGGCGAAAAAGACATATTGCCTGAAGACTGCCTGGTTCTCGGTTTGCATAGCGGTAAGCATCCACCGTTGCCGCATCATTCGTACCGCGGCATCATAGCTGCCTGTGCCGCTCCCGAAGACCTTTCAGCGACTGTGTGAATTTAGAAATACTGGTCGCATTTGGCGGCCAAAACAGCTATAATCATATAGATACTTTTGTCTAGATAAACAGGGGGAGACCGTTTCCGGAGTATGAATATTGTCTTTAAGAAAATTTTAGGAGACCCGCAAGCCAAGACCGTCAAACGGCTGCGCAAGCGCGTTAAAGATGTTAATGCGCTCGATGACAAGTATAAAAAGCTGACCGACAAACAGCTGCGCGAGCAAACCGACGTGCTTAAAAAGCGGCTCAAAAAAGAGACACTTGATACACTTCTGCCTGATGCTTTTGCCGTTGTGCGGGAGGGTGCCAGCCGTTCGCTGGGGATGCGGCATTTTGATGTCCAGTTAATTGGCGGCATGGTGCTGCATGAAGGCAGCGTGGCCGAAATGAAAACTGGCGAAGGTAAAACGCTGGTAGCAACTTTGCCGGTGTATCTGAACGCGCTTACCGAGAAGGGCGTGCATGTCGTTACGGTTAACGACTACCTGGCCCAACGCGATGCCGGCTGGATGGGCAAGGTATATGACTTTCTCGGTATGAGCGTGGGCGTTATCTTGGGCGATCAATCCTACATATACGACAAAGAATTCACAAATACCGAGCATGAAGATGAGCGCTTGCGGCACTTGAAACCGTGCACCCGCCAGGAGGCGTACGCAGCAGATATTACGTATGGCACAAACAACGAATTTGGCTTCGATTACTTACGAGATAACATGGTCAAAGAAGTTGACCAGTTGCGCCAGCGCGACTTGCATTATGCTATTGTCGACGAAGTTGACTCCATTCTGATCGACGAAGCCCGCACGCCGCTGATTATCAGCGCCCCGAGCGTTACTTCGGGCAATGCCTACGCCCAATTTGCCAAAGTTGTCCGGCAGCTGGTAAAAGAGAAGCATTTTGAAACTGATGAAAAGCGCAAAACGGTTGTCCTAACCGACCCCGGTGTCGAAAAAGTACAAAAAATCCTCGGCATCGATAACCTATATGGTAGCGAAAACATCCGCACCATTTATCACTTGCAGCAAGCGCTTCGCGCCCATGCGCTTTTCCACCGCGATAAAGACTATGTTGTCACGCAGGACGGCGAAGTCGTGATCGTCGATGAGTTCACTGGCCGCTTGCTGGCCGGACGGCGCTACAATGAGGGTTTGCACCAGGCTATCGAGGCAAAAGAAGGCGTCGAGGTTCAGCAGGAGAGCATGACGCTTGCCACAATTTCTTTCCAGAACTATTTCCGCCTCTATGAAAAACTGGCAGGCATGACCGGCACGGCTTTAACCGAGGCTGAAGAGTTTCACCAGATCTATAAACTCGACGTAGTCGATGTGCCGTCGAACCGGCCGCTGGCCCGCATTGACCGATCCGACCGGATTTACGGTGCTGAGCGCGCCAAATTCAAAGCCATCGCTCGCGAGGTCCAAGCGCTGCATACCAAAGGCCAGCCGGTCCTGATCGGTACCGTTTCAATCGAGAAAAATGAAGCGCTCGGGGCTATGCTTACCAAGGCTGGCGTGCCGCACCAAGTATTGAACGCCAAGAATAATGAGCGCGAGGCGGCTATCGTTGCCAAAGCCGGCGAAAAAGGCGCCGTGACGCTGGCTACGAACATTGCCGGCCGCGGCACGGACATCGTACTTGGCGAAGGAGTAAAAGAGCTCGGCGGTTTGTTTGTGCTCGGATCCGAACGCCATGAATCACGCCGTATCGATAACCAGCTGCGGGGCCGCTCCGGCCGCCAGGGCGATCCGGGCGTGACGCAATTTTTTGTCAGTACCGAAGACGACCTGATGCGCATTTTCGGCGGCGACCGCATCAAAAACGTTATGAAACGCCTGGGCGCTGACGCCGACACGCCGATAGAAAATAGGATTATCAGCCGCAGCCTCGAAGGCGCCCAAAAGAAGGTGGAAGGCTACCATTTCGACCAGCGCAAGAGTGTCGTCCAGTATGACGATGTTATGAACCGCCATCGCAAGGCCATCTACGCTATGCGCCGCGAGATCCTGAAGGCCAGCGACATCAGCAAGCGGATACGAATTCTAATAGAAGAAGAAACGAAGACACTGGCCACTTCGCCGCTAGTGACGAGCGAACAGTTCGAAGACGTACTGCGCGAGATTTTCCCCTTCGACGAAGCAACGCTCGACCGTTTATTTGATTCGGACGCTAGCAAATTCGGCGCAACGCTTAAAACGGAAGCTCTTGAACTGTACGAAGGCCGCGAAGCTGCATTTACCAAGGAGATTATGCGCAAAGTCGAGCGCGACATTTACTTGCAGGTTTTGGACAATCTCTGGATGCAGCACCTTGAGAACATGGATCATTTGCGCGAAGGTATCCACTGGATGAGCGTCGGCCAGCAGGATCCGTTGGTTGAATACCGCCGCCGCGGCCAGCTACTTTTTGATGATATGCAGGCCAGCCTGAGGCATGACGTACTGGTTCATCTTTTCCATGCCCAACCGATTTCGCAAGAGGACCTTGACCGGGCTATCGATACCGAGCTCACGAGGGCAGCCCAGGGTTCGGTCAACAACGCATCGCAAATTACCAATAACGAAAACGAGTTTAACGAAAGCGACTTCAGTACCAAGCGGGAATCGCAAACGGTCAAAAAGAAACAATCTTCCGACCGCAAAAAAGCCCGCAAAAATGAACGTAAACGCCGCTCGGCGGGGCGCCGGCGGAAGTAGGGCACGTGAAGCATACTGTTACCGAGGTTGAGCTCGACAACGGCGCCAAAGGACTCCTAATACACGTGCCGAACGCGTCAGTTATGAGTTTTTATATTAATTTTCGTGCTGGCGAGTATCTGGTAAGGCCCGAAAAATGGGAAGTTCCGCACCTGATGGAACATGTGCTTTTGGGCGCCAACGAACTGATACCGAAGGCGCGTGATTTCCAAGCGGAGCTGGAGAAAAACGGCGCTTACAGCAATGCCAGCACGGGCGTATATGACATTACCTATGAAAGCGAGTGCGCCGATTTTGAGTGGAGCCGGGTTTTGGGATTGCTGCTAACGGCTATTTCTAAGCCGTTATTCCTGGAAGAGGAGTTCAAAGCGGAATTCGGCAACGTTAAAGAAGAGATGGCTGCGCATAGTAATAATCATTTCCGCCGCTTAGGGCTCGAAATGCGCAAAAATCTCGGCCTGATTGCCAAAAGCGACATTGAGCGCCTGGAGCTCATGGAAAATGTAACGGTGGAAGACGTGCGTGATCATTACCTCCGGACGCACAATACGCCGAATATGCGCTTTGTCATTACCGGGAATTTATCATCACGCCGCCAGAAGACGATCATCAAGTTATTGGAAGCCATGGAATTGCCGAACCGCGGCCAACGCTTCGCGTTGCCGCATGAACACCTGCAGCGCCTGGAAAAACCGGTCTATGTCCCGAACGATACGGTTGAAAACCTATACTTCTATATTGATACGTTCGCCGAACACCGCTTAAGTGATCCGGAGGCTGACGCATTGTACTTGGTGAATACGCTGCTGACAGAAACGCTTTACTCCAAAATCCTTGGCACGGCCCGCGAAAAAGGCTTGATATACGGTATGAGTTCCGGTCTAAGCCAGACTTCGCACGCTACGAACTGGTGGTTTGGCGGCCAGGTATCGGATAAAAATGCCGCGCCGCTTTTCAAAATTGTCGTAAAAGAGCTGAGCAAGCTGCTAGCGGGGGACATCACCAAGAAAGATATCCAGTCTACCAAGCAATATGCACTCGGCCGCTTTCAGCGCAGCGCCCAAACGGTTAGCGGTACTGCCGCCGGTTACTTAGGCCGTTATTTCTTCGATGAAATAGTTGACGATTATTACCGGATACCAGAGCGTATCAAGGCTGTCGACAAGGAACAAATCATCAATGTCGTGACGGACATGTTCCGCGACGATGTATGGGGGTTCGGCGTGCTTGGCAATTCGGGTCCGAAATTCGTGGATAAGCTACAGAGCCAACTAAATCCGCTATGGAATATTACGCCGAAAACTACCCTGAGGAAGTAATATGCAAGAAGAGCAGAAACGGGCGGCTGACCTAAAAACGGAGGTCGAAGCTGCGTTTAATAAGCTTAAGATCACTGAACTGAGCGGCCAATTAGACGCATTGCGGAACCAGAGCCAGCAGGCAGATTTTTGGAGTGATTCCACCAAAGCGCAAGAGATAATGAAGCAAATTGCCCGGCTTGAAACAAGAGTAGAGCCATGGCTCAAGCTTCAAAAAAGCGTAGAAGAAGCGGGCGAGCTCCTCAAATTAAACGATGAGAGCTTAAAAGGCGAACTTACCCAGCAGCTCGGGCAAGCTGAGAAAGATTTTAATGAATTAAAAGAAGAACTAAAGTTCAACGGCCCATACGATAGCCACGGCGCCATCCTTAGTATCCATGCGGGTGCCGGCGGTACGGATGCCCAGGATTGGACACAAATGTTATTCAGAATGTATAGCCGATATTTCGAAAAAAACAGATGGGACGTCCGGATTGTAGACGAATCTCCCGGCGAAGAGGCTGGTCTTAAGAGCGTCACCGTAGAAGTAGACGGGCCGTTTGTATATGGCAAATTAAAGGGTGAACATGGAGTGCACCGACTGGTACGGCTCAGCCCGTTCAACGCTGACAATTTACGGCAGACGAGTTTTGCAAAAGTGGAGGTGATGCCGAAAATTGACCAGCCGGATGAGCTGGAGATCGACGACAAAGATCTAAAAATTGACGTTTACCGCAGCGGCGGCCACGGCGGCCAGAGCGTTAACACGACCGATTCGGCTGTGCGGGTTACACATATTTCGACTGGTCTCACGGTTGCTATTCAGAATGAACGTTCGCAACTCCAGAACAGGGAAACGGCGCTCACAATTTTGCGTTCCCGGCTAGCCCAGCTTCAGTTGGAGCAACATGCCGAAAAACTTAATGAACTCAAAGGTCCGAACCAGTCGGCGGAATGGGGCAATCAAATTCGTTCTTATGTATTGCATCCGTATAAGCAAGTGAAAGACCTGCGTACCAAATACGAAACTTCCGATCCCGACAAAGTCCTCGACGGCGACCTCGACCCGCTAGTCGACGCGTACCTGAACCATGCCCTTGGACAATAGTCTTTTATGCTACTCTAAATGCTATGGCAGCCGCGATCAAGGTGCAGGACTTGGAAGTCGAACTGGGTGGTCAGAGGATTCTGAAGCGTCTGGCGTTTGAGGCTCCGCAAGGAAAGATCATCGGCTTGCTCGGGCCATCGGGGGCGGGTAAGACGACGCTGATCCGAACCATTGTCGGGCGACAGAAAATTACCAAAGGCAGCGTAGAGATTTTTGACCTGGCAGCAGGTGACAAACAACTGCGTGTCGACATCGGCTACATGACCCAGTCGCCGGCTGTCTACCCAGACCTAAGTGTGCGTGAAAATGTGCGTTATTTTGCAGCCATGCGGAATCTTCCAAAAAGTGCAGCGGACGAAGCGATTACGCAAGTTGAGCTGAGCGGTCAGTCCAAGCAGCTTTTTGCGACGCTCTCCGGCGGCCAAAAATCACGGGTGTCGCTGGCGATCGCCTTGCTTGGCCAGCCAAAATTACTAGTCTTGGATGAGCCGACTGTGGGCGTCGATCCGGTACTGCGTCGGCAGCTTTGGCAATTGTTCGCCGGACTGGCTGCCCGCGGCACAACACTTATCATTTCCAGTCACGTCATGGATGAGGCCGAGCATTGCGAAGAACTTCTTTTGATTCGCGATGGTAAATTGCTGGCCAGCGGCAGTCCGCGAGAACTTCGTGAGCGCACCGCCAGCAAAACAGTGGAAGACAGCTTTTTGAAGCTTGTGGAGCCAAAGCGATGAGTCTGCGCCGAACGTTTGCCACTGCCGTGCGCGTGTTAAGGCAGTTGCGCCACGACCCGCGCACCCTGGCATTGATTTTTCTGGTTCCGCCGGTGCTACTGACGATTTTGAAATATGTCTTCCAGGACCAGCGTGAATTCGACGCTATCGCGCCGATGATTCTGGGAATCTTCCCGCTGGTGGTGATGTTCATCGTGACCTCGATCGCCACGCTGCGCGAACGGACCATTGGCACGCTTGACCGGCTGATGACGATGCCGCTTTCGAAGCTCGATCTCATTTTCGGTTACGCCGCCGCTTTTTCGCTCGTAGCATTGGTGCAAGCTTGCATCGCTAGCGCAGTGGTGCTCGGCCTGCTCGGCGTGACGGTGTTAGGCGGCACGTTGCCGGTTCTGATTGGCGCAGTAGCCAGCGCGTTTTTGGGGACGGCGCTCGGCCTGTTTTTGAGTGCTTTCGCCAGAAGTGAATTCCAGGCCGTGCAATTCATGCCAGCCTTCATTTTCCCGCAGTTGCTGACCTGCGGCCTGTTCGTGCCGCGCGATCAAATGGCGAAAGTCTTGCAATGGTTCGCCGACATTATGCCGCTGACCTACAGCGTTGACGCCATGAAACAAATTAGTCTGCACGTCACCTGGACCGGCACTTTGACACGCGACCTGATCGTCGTTGTGGCCTATGGCCTGGCCGTGCTTGTGTTGGGCTCCGTCACTATCCGCCGCCAAGATAGCTCATAAAGGTTTTAGCAATTTTGCTTAACGGCGCTTGACCTGCTAGTCGACGCGTACTTAGAGTTTAGTTTGGCGTCTGAAGATTAGCATCAAGGTAAAGCAGAAATTTCCAATTGCCCACACCACTGGATTCAGTAGCGTCAGTAAAGAATATTTTTGGAGAGCAAAAATGCTTAAAGTATGCCGCATGGCGTTTGTTCCCCACATGGTGGCTGTTTCGCCGTAAGGGTTGTACCAAGCTCGGCGTATTGACGGGGCAAAACCGCACATGTCCGCTGCTATAAGAAGAATCATCGATAGGGTAGGTTGTTTGGCGAAAAGCCATAATGCAGTGGCTATGAGTGCCATGATAAGCATGGCAGTATCGGTAGTCGTGATATCTTTAATACCGTCGTTCCTGTACGCCAATAGGCATACCGCAAAACTTATGAAAGCTACGCTTGCAGTTGTATAGGCTCCTGCGCCGCCACCATGAGATATCTGTAGGGCAAAGATCAAAATCGATGTCAGCCCCCAAACGAACCAGCTGTAAGGATGCGGCTTAGCTTTACGGGCAAAAATGTCACGAAAGTACGGAGCATACGCAACAAAACTGAGAATCACTGCGGCGATGCCTATAATCTCTTTCATAGTTTGTCATTATATACTTTGATATAATAAAGCTAATGATTCTCCTGGACAGGGTAACAAAAACATATGGCCGCGGCGAAACGGGCTCAGCGCTTAACCGTATTAGTTTGCATGTGGAACCGAAAGAATTTGTGATCGTTGTAGGGCAGAGTGGTGCCGGCAAAACGACGCTGCTTAAATTGTTAACGCGGGAAGAGCGGCCGACATCTGGCAAAATCATTGTCGGCGGCGTCGATTATGACAAATTAAAAGACAAAGACATTCCGCTTTTGCGCCGCAAGATCGGTACCGTTTTCCAGGATTTCAAATTGTTGCCGAATAAAACGGTGTATGAAAATGTAGCCTATGCGCTTGAAGTAGTCGGTGTCGGCAACCGCGAAATCAAGCATACCGTGCCTAAGGTTCTAAATATCGTCAACTTGAAAGGCAAAGAAAATAACATGCCGTTGGAATTGTCCGGCGGCGAGCAGCAACGCGTGGCAATCGCCCGGGCAATTGTCCGCCAGCCGCGGATTCTGGTAGCTGACGAGCCGACTGGCAACCTCGACCCAAAACATGCATGGGATGTCATTAAAGTGCTGGAGAAAATTAACCGTTATGGCACGACCGTATTGCTCACGACCCATAATGTGGAAATCGTCAATAAGCTTAAGCGCCGCGTTGTCACGTTAAAAGACGGCAAAATTATCTCGGACAAAGCCAATGCGGGGTATAAGATCTAGCCTATGAAAAGCCGGCTCATAACGCTCTCGCGTATCATTCACACCGGTACGGTGAACTTTATTCGCAATGTCAGCCTGGCAATTGCTGCCATGGCCGTTATGGTTGTAACGCTGACGATTGTGCTGTTTTCAGTTATTACGAATGCCACGTTCACCAATACTATCGCTCAGATTACCGATAAAATAGACGTCTCTGTTTTCTTGAAAGATAGTGATACGCAGGCTCAGACTAACCAGCTCATCTCGCAGCTCAAAAAGTTGCCGAATGTCAAAAGCGTGCAGTACCTGACGAAAGAGCAGGCGCTGCAACAGTACCAAGCCCAAAACGCCGGCAACACGCAGCTATTGACGGCTATCAATGAAACTTCGAATCCGTTGCCGGCGACAATTTTAGTGAAACCGGTTAACTTGAACCAGATCAATGACATCAAGGATTTCCTAAGCAAACCCAATATTGCGGCCCTGCAATCCGATAACCCAAGCTATAGTGGCGACCGCAAGGAGGCTATCGATAAAATCACGCATGCCACTGACATACTTCGGGAAATTGGCGTCATTGCGGTCGTGGTTTTCACCGTCATTTGCGCGCTGATCATTTTCAACACGATACAAATGGCTATCTTTAACCGCCGCGATGAGATTCAAATCCAGCGCTTGCTGGGCGCTTCTACCAGTTACATCCGCGGCCCGTTCATTGTGGAGAGCGTCATCTACGGTATTTTGTCGGGGCTTGCTTCGGTATTCATAATTTACTTGTCGTTCCAGGCCTCAAGTAATGCCTTGCAGGCCAGCTCACTTGGTTTGCTTGATATTAATTATGCCTCCAATTGGTTCGATGATCATTTCTTATTACTCTTGGCAATGCAGCTTGTGCTTGGTATAGTAATCGGAGCGGTTTCGTCTGTTATTGCTACCCGCCGCTACCTCAAATTCAAGACAAAATAGACGCACCTTTACAGAATGCACATTTTGGACGTAAGCTTACGCTCCGGTGCTCACGTACTGAATAAGTACGCTCTGCTTCGGTGCTCGGCTTCTACTCCAAACTGCACTATTCTGAAAAGGTACTTTACCGAATTTATTTCTGAAAATCCCTGCCTGTAACGGCAGGTAATCTACTGCGCTCCCGCCAAAAGCTAACAAGCAAAAGCACTGTAATTATTAATATATGCCCGGAAAAGCGGGTAAGGAGGGTAGACACTCTTGACCAAGCGTGTTATAGTAAAAACTAGCATAAGCAAAAACAAAACTATGCCAAAACAAAATCAAACGGGATTCTTTAGAAAGTTTAAGCTGCGCGCCCGCACGTTGGCCTTGCTGGGCATTGGCGTGCTATTCATCGGTGCTACACCGCTTGTGTATGCTGAAAGTCTTCAGCAGCAGATTAATGACCTGAGTAATGACAATTCCCAGAAACAACAGTCTGTAAATGACCTGCAATTGCAGGCAAGCAGCTATCAAGATGCTATTGGTAAGCTCCAGCAACAAATTGGCGCCATAGAGGGCGCACTTTCCGCAAGCACCGCACAGCAGGCGAGCCTCCAGCAACAAATTACCGCCGATAAGCAGCAAATCACAGAAAAGAAAGCTAGCCTAGCGGATGACGTTAAGACTATGTACGTAGACGGGCAGATGTCTACGATCGAAGAGCTGGCCACCAGTAAAAACCTCAGCGATTACGTGGATAAGGAAGAGTACCGCACTACGGTTCAAAACCAGCTGAACGATAAGATTAAAGAAATTGCCGATTTGCAGGCAAAACTTGAGACGCAGAAGCAGCAGGTTGACCAGCTCGTTAGCACACAGCAGCAACAGCAGGCAAAACTGGATTCGGATAAGCAGCAACAAGACAGCCTACTGAGCTATAACCAGGGCCAGCAAGACAGTTACAACCAACAAATCCAAGCTAATAACAAACAACTTTCCGCGCTTCAAGCTGAGCAGGCTCGGATTAACGCTGCTAGTTCGCGGTCAGTATCTGGTGTTGCGCCGAGCGGCGGTTCCGGCGGCGCTTGTGATAATGGCCATGGAAACGGCGGCTATCCGATGGCATGGTGTAATGCCACACAGGATTCGCTAACTACTTCCGGCGGCTTCCCAAACCGAGAATGTACCTCCTTTGCTTACTGGTACTATACAAGCGTTGAAGGCAAATCTTTGAGTGTTTACGGCAATGCTAAAGATTGGATATACACCTCTAACCGGCCGGTTACCCAAACCCCGCACGTAGGAGACATCTTCGTAAATACCAAAGGAGACTTTGGCCATGTCGGTATCGTTACTGGTTTCGATGGCGGGTATGTGACGACTATCAGCATGAACGATGATTACTACGGGCACTTCTACAACAACCGGGAATATCCCATTAGCAGCTTGTACTACATAAATTAAAAACAAGTACTAGCGAGTGTAAGCCCCCGCATGCTATAGCGGGGGCTTTGTTTTAATTGGTGCCGGTTTTGCTATAATGCTTGTAATGGAACCAAAACAGACAGGTGAGGCTACAAAGCAAGGCGTGCCATCGCGTAAGCGGCGCTGGTTGAAGCGTACTGGCGGGGCAGTGGTGATTGCGGCTGTGTTTGCGATCGGCGTGTTTGTTGGCAACGGAACCATTAGTATCCACCGGCAGCATGGCGTCGCAGGCAACCTGCCATCCAAGCCGGATTACTCATCTGTAACACAAGTCTACAAATCGCTGGTTCAAAACTATGACGGCAAACTGACCGAGACCCAGCTTGAAGACGGGCTAAAGCATGGGCTGGCCGCTTCCACGAACGATCCCTATACCGTGTACTTTACGCCCAAAGAAGCCAAAGAGTTCAACCAGCAGCTGAATAACCAATTCAGCGGCATTGGGGCAGAGCTTGGCGAAGATAGCGACGGCAACCTCCAGATCATTGCGCCAATCAGCGGCACGCCGGCAGCGCAGGCAGGCTTGCAGGCAGGGGATCTCATAGCTTCGATTAACGGAACCAGCACCACCGGCATGAGCGTCGACCAGGCGGTTAGCAAAATCCGCGGCACTGCTGGTTCAAAAGTCACGCTTCAAATTGTCCGGAACAAGACCACGCCCCAGACCTATACAATTACCAGGCAGAACATTACCGTTCCTAGCGTGAATACCAAGATATTGCCTGGCAATATCGGTTACATGCAAATTACGACCTTTGCGGACGATACCGCCGGCTTGGCACAAAAAGCTGCTGACCAGTTCAAGCAGCAAAACGTGAAAGCCGTTGTATTGGACCTCAGAAATAACCCGGGCGGCTTGCTTGATGCTGCTGTGCATGTATCGAGCCTATGGCTGCCACAAAATACACTTATATTGCAGGAAAAGCGGGGCGGCCAAGTAGTGCAGTCGTACGACGCTCTAGGCGGCGATGTGCTGAACGGCATCCCGACTGTTGTGCTCACTAATAGCGGAAGCGCTTCTGCTTCCGAAATTACCGCTGGCGCATTGCACGATAACAAAGCTGCTTATCTAATAGGCGAAAAGACATACGGCAAGGGTGTCGTTCAACAGCTGATTAATTTTGGCGACGGTTCACAATTGAAAGTTACCGTAGCCAGCTGGTACCGCCCGAACGGCCAAAACATTAACCATAAGGGCATAACGCCTGACAAGAACGTCGCATTGCCGGCAAATACTACCGTTACGCCTGGTGGCGACAATGATACGCAGCTCCAGGCTGCCGAAAGTTATCTAGCCGGCCACTAGAGTCCGGTATAGCTGGCGCCCCTACAAATGAGGCAGCCATGAGAGTTCAGAGCTGTCTTTGTGTCTTTCGCATAAGGCTTTATATTCTTCTATAAACTCAGTATTTTTCAAAGTAGTTCTTGCTGTTTGGCGCGCACACCATTCATGCGTTGTCCGCTCAAAGAATCTTTCGTCGAAACCGCGTTCTGCTACATTCTTTTCTATTCTTTTTCGTAGTTTCAATTGGCGTGTTATAAAGTAAGTCGCGGATAATGCGAAGGGAATGGGTATCCCGGCTGCTGTAGCTGCTTCAGCTACGGAGGGATTCGTTATGAGGTTGGCCAGATGCTCCGCATCAAAGCCAATTCCGGTTGCGAGTGCTAATGATCCCAGCGGCGCGGTTCTTACTGTCTCCACAGGGTGCCTCAATACATTAAAAGACATAACTGAACTTTATCATAGCCTTGTCAAGGCAACTACTTATTTTGCTTGTTGCCCTCAGAGGCGTTATAGGGTAGCATAGACGAATAAGCGAGGAGTTAACAAAGTGGCCAAACAGGCGACTAAGTATGTGTTTGTGACAGGTGGCGTGCTTTCCGGGCTCGGGAAGGGTATCACGGCCGCCTCGATTGGCAACCTCCTCAAAGCCCGCGGCCTGCGCGTCAACCTTATGAAGTGCGATCCATATTTGAACGTGGATGCCGGTCTCTTAAATCCCCGCGAACACGGCGAATGTTTCGTAACGAAAGACGGCGCCGAAACCGATCTCGACCTTGGCCATTATGAACGTTTTGTCGACGTAGAAATGACCACGAAGAGCAGCTTGATGAGTGGACGGGTTCTACTTAAACTTATCCAAGATGAGCGTGCCGGTAAGTTCGAGGGCGACGATGTACAGATTATCCCGCATCTGACTGGCGCCATTCAAGAATGGATTGCCGAAGCCGGCAAGGGTTACGACGTGCATATCGTGGAAATCGGCGGTACCGTTGGCGATTATGAGTCGTTATCCTTCATTGAAGCAATCCGCGAAATGGGCGTCCGGGTCGGCCTGGAAAATTGCGTGTATGTACATGTCGTGTACCTACCGTATCTTGGCGCATCGAACGAAACCAAAACCAAGCCAGCGCAAAACTCTGTCCGCGAATTGCGCGGGCTTGGCATTACTCCCGACATCCTTGTGGCGCGCAGCGAACAGCCAGCTAACGCTGATGTGAAGCGCAAGTTGAGCTTATTTAGCGGCGTGGAAGAAGAAGCTATTGCCTCGCTGCCGAATGCACCTAGCATTTACCAGGTGCCGCTGACGCTCGAAGATACGGGCATAGCCGATGTCATCACAAACCAACTCGGTTTAAAGGCTAAAAAACCCAAGCTCAAAGAGTGGCGGGCTGTCGTTGACCGTGCAACCGCCAAGCACGCTAATAAAGTCAAAGTCGGATTCGTAGCAAAATATATGGACAATACCGATACGTACATGTCGGTTTTTGAAGCGCTTAAAGCTGCGGGTTGGCACAATGATTGCGATGTTGAAATCGAATGGGTTGATGCCTCGGATTTCGATTCGCCGGGGGTAGACATTAGTAAAAAGCTAAAAGGCTACGATGGCATCGTGGTCCCTGGCGGCTTTGGCCAGCGCGGCCTGGAGGGCAAGATTAAGGCCGCCCAATACGCGCTCAAAAGCAAGGTGCCATACCTAGGACTTTGCCTGGGCCTGCAAATGGGTGTAATTGCCGCTGCCAGGAACGCCGGTATCGAAGATGCAACTACTTTTGAGCTGGACGAAAACAGCGCGCATGTCGTTATCAATACCATGGCGGACCAGCAGGATAAGCTTATGACCGGCGGCACGATGCGCCTTGGTAATTACGATTGCAAACTGGAAAAGGGCAGTATGGCAGCCAAGCTGTACGGCACAACCAATATCGTGGAGCGTCACCGGCACCGCGGCGAATGTAACAATGATTACCGCGACCAGTACGAAAGCTGGGGTATCCGGGCTACCGGCCTCAATCCTGATAATAATCTGGTAGAGATTATCGAAGGCATAGGTCATCCATTTTTCTTGGCCAGTCAATTCCATCCCGAATTCAAGAGCCGCCCGAACCGTCCGCACCCGATGTTCGAGGGCTTTATGAGAGCTCTATTGGCCGCGAAAGACTAGTTGCGAATTAGCGGTTTCTAAGTTACCATGAGCAGTATGGATTCAACAGAACAAACAGATGACGTGAAGCCGCAGCAACAGCACCCGAAGCGGATATTACTGGTAGAAGATGACAATGCGCTTGCCAGCGTTTATATGACGCGGTTGCAGGCCGAAGGTTTTGATGTCCGCCGCGTGAATAATGGTGAGGATGCGCTGGCAACAGCACTGAGCTATAAACCCGATCTTGTATTACTCGACGTTATGATGCCGAAAGTGAGTGGTTTCGATGTGCTGGACATTTTGCGTAATACTCCTGAAACTGCCAACCTGAAGATCGTTATGCTGACAGCTCTGAGCCAAGATGCCGAAAAGCAGCGGGCAGAATCTTTGGGCGTCGATGATTACCTCGTTAAATCTCAGGTTGTGATTGCCGACGTGATCGATCGTATCCGCCACCATCTTGGCATGGAAGAGGGCGGCGCTGCCGCTGCCTAGATACCGAACTCATTGACTTTTATTCATTATTATGCTAATGTTAATTAATAATGCCGCAAACAGAAATCGCGCCATTCGGTGCGGCTCCAGAACAAAAACCCCTAACTGACCCTCTCTATCAGCAGTTCGAGCAACTTATGGCTGGACTCAACCCGGCCGATGCCGACCCTCGGTACGGCTGTTGGGAATTATCATTAGACTCTGATGTCGCACAGCAGGCAATTAACTTAATTCGCCAGGCACCTGCAATTAATCCGCCGGATTCAGAGGGTGCTCCATTTAAAAATTATGCGAATAATACGGACGCCTCCTGGCACTATGTGCCCGAAGATATAGTCAGAAATTTTATGAATGCTAAACGGTTTGAGCGCACTCACATGATAGGCGCGCGGACTACTGAGGAAAAGAATCACTTGTCGCTCGATATAGTAACGCAAAAAGGCCAGACTATGCCGTTCCCGACGGGTTTAATAGTAAGCGCCCAGGGCTTTGGTTCGTGGCAGGGGCGTGGCTGGCGTGGACAGAGTGGTAAGCGCCCACAATCCAAGTTTGACATGCCAGTTTCGAGTAGTAGCCACAACACGATTAAGCATTATGCGGCTTTGCCAACGGAGCTTCCTCCAGTAGATGAGCTAAGAGTGTTCGTGCAACCCGATGGCACAGTTTTTGCGGACAATGGCGCCGGCGACTCCCATCGTATAGCTGCGGCTATATTGCGCGGCCAGCAAGATATACAAGCTAAGCGCCTAAGTATCAACTTGTTGGACGATAATTATATTACCAGGGCGTGACTTCGATGCGCAGCAAAAAATGCCACCGGCATTTTTTGTAGACGCGAGCGACGCGTCGTACGTAAACTACTCTACAACTACTTCTGTACGAGGCGCGGTTTTGCCACTGAAGAGACGGACGCGGCGCTTGCGATACTGGACGACGCCGTCTTTGGCGGCGTGGATAGTGAAATTGCGGCTCATTTTGGTGCCAGGGCCGGGACGCTTGGTCATACCGACTTGGCGGACGATAACTTGGCCGGTCTTAACCTTGGCGCCACCAAAGAGCTTCACGCCGAGGCGTTGGCCTGGACTGTCGTGGACGTTTTTGGCGGTACCGCCGGCTTTGACATGTGACATACGATAATTATTTCCTTGTAATTACGAGCAATTGACGGGCAACTATTTGGTCTGGCCGGTAATAGGTCAGGTCCGTATCCCGGATGTGCTCAAAACTCACTCGATTATAGCCCAAATCGCATATCTGGTCAATAAGGGGTAAGTGCTTAAATTGGTTTCGCTTGACCTGCCAGGCGGGAACAGCCAGGCAAAGGCGGGTGCCCGGCTTCATTTGCCCATGGATATTTTGCAGGAATTTTTTGATAATCAGGTTGCAGTCGCTGACATTGCGGGCGAGCGTTTCTGGATCTGGGAGGGAAGTAAATGGTCGGCCGAGATAGGTTTCGCTGGCTACGAAATTGAATTGATATGGCCAGTGGTAATTTGTGGCATCGGCTTGCTCAACGTTGGTATTCTCGCCGGTAATGAATTCCTGTTCTTCTGGGATCCAAGTGCCAGCACCAAGATTGACGGTTTGCAGCCACCCCAGGTTTTGGTCAGAGTATTCAACCATTCGCGGCTCCAAGTCAGTGCCGTAGGCCCGGTAGCCCATAAGCGTAGCTTCTTGTAAGATAACGCCGGTACCGCAAAATGGATCGAGCACTGTTGAATCAAAATGTTGTTGCGGAATCGGCTGGTCGGGCGGAATCTCGCAGATTGATTGCTTAGCCTCTTCGGGTAATTCTCCGACAGCTAAATTAATGATAATCTGTGCTAATTTTGGCGGTAGCATGCCGACGCGGGCATCGCGCTTAGGACGCTCGCGGTCGCGCTTGGTATATGATTCGATATCCTGGACTTTGACAGTTTGGGCGATGACGGTTTGTTGCCCGCTACGTATCAGATACAGCTCCCAGCCGGTTTCTTTTACGAGGCCGTTGTGTAGCACCTGGGCGGTATTGAGTTCCAGCCCTTTATTCGGAACGACACGCACATTGCGCCCAGTTTTTTTAATGGCTTTTTTGAGCGTTAGGGCAGAGGCGTTCAACTGTTTAACATCTGTGTTCATGCCGATGGCACTGAGGCCTAGATTCATTTTCCCTTCAGGCATTTGCTGGCTGTGGCCAGGTGAAACCTGGACGAGAAATTTTTCAATCTCTTTCCAATTAGTCGTATCGAGCGTGGTTAAAATTTTGCAGAATTTCATGCTGCCGCCCAAGCGGTCGAAAGCCAAAAGGCAGGGGTCGACATCAACTACGGCAACTTTGTCGCCGATAAGTTGAATTTTATTGGCGCCGTACAAACTTTCCAATTCAGCCAAGCCGAGAGCCGGCTGCCGCCCGAGTATCAATAAGCTCTGCATATGTTCTAGTGTACAGTGTAGTTAATGAAAGCAGTATTTTTAGACCGGGATGGAACCATTATCGTGGAACCGCCGCGCAAACGGTTAACGCGCGCCGAGGATATTTCATTATTCCCGGATACAATAGAAGCGCTTAAAGTACTGCAAGATGCCGGTTTTGCGCTGGTAGTAGTCACAAACCAGTCCGGAATCAGCGAAGGCTTGGTAGACTTTAAACAATTTACGGCCCTTGAAAAAGCAGTAGAGGCGAAGTTGTCGGCGGGCGGCGTTCCTATACGAAAAGTCTACGTATGCCCGCATAGGGCAGCGGACGCGTGTGAATGCCGTAAACCGAAGCCGAAATTGTTGCTTGATGCTGCTAAGGAACTCGACATTGATTTGCCCGCGGCGTTTATGGTGGGCGACCGGCAGTCCGATATACAGGCAGGTATTAATGCTGGCACGAAGACTATCCTGGTAAAAACCGGCGAAGAAACGGTTACCGTGCCGGAGGCGACCTATACGGCAACCGATTTGCTTGATGCTGCGCGCTATATTGTTGCCCACGGCTAAGCTATAATACTCCTATGGCTGAGCAAAGCTGGCCGCAGCGGCACTGGAAGCTGATTGTTAACCTTGTAACCATTGTTGCGCTGGTTGCGCTGGTATATTTCATTCGTGATGATATTGTCAGCACCTTCCGCAATATCGACCATGTTAATGCGTGGTGGCTGCTTCTTCTCCTGCCAGTTGAGTTTCTGAACTACCATGC
Organism: Saccharimonadales bacterium (SeqCode); assembly: GCA_035546975.1. Taxonomy (GTDB): domain Bacteria; phylum Patescibacteriota; class Saccharimonadia; order Saccharimonadales; family UBA4665; genus JARIHC01. The sequence goes on along the minus strand of DASZVS010000003.1, from coordinate 76,367 downwards.
GCAGGCCCGGCTGTATCAACGGCTGTTTGCGATTGTCGGCAATAAGCTCTCATATAAGTATCTCTTTACAGCATCGCTGGAACTGAATTTTGTAAACCACGTGTTCCCAAGCGGCGGCGTTACCGGTTTGTCCTACTTTACGCTTCGTTTGCGCGAGGGCAAGGAATTGAGCGAAGGCAAAGCAACCTTCATCCATGTTATGAAAATCGCGCTGTATTTCATCGCATTCGAAGCGATATTGGTTTTCGGCGTGTTCGCCCTGGCTACAATGGGGCGGGTGAATAATTTGGTGATGCTTACGGCCGGCTCGATATCAACGCTGCTTGTCGTAGGCACGCTCGGGTTTATGTACATTATCGGCAGCAAATACCGGATTAATAGCTTTTTTGTCGGCTTGACCAGGGCGCTGAACCGGCTTATCCGTTTGGTGCGGCCGCGTAATCCGGAGCCGATAAATATCGAGGGCGCCCGTAAAATATTTGACGATTTCCATGAAAGTTATATGGAAATCAGAAAAAATTACCGTCAACTTAAAATGCCGTTTTACTACGCGCTTCTGGCGGATGCAACCGAAATCGGCGCCGTCTACGTGGTCTATATTGCGTTCGGCGAGTGGGTGAATATAGGCGCGGTTATTCTGGCGTACGGCATTGCGAACTTTGCAGGTCTGGTTTCGGTATTGCCCGGCGGCGTTGGCATTTATGAGGCCTTAATGACGACGGTGCTGGCGGCCACCGGTATACCGCCGGCCCTCAGTTTACCGGTAACGATCATGTACCGTATTTTGAATACACTTATCCAGGTGCCGCCCGGATACTACTTGTATCACCGAGCAATTCGCCGCGGTGATTTGTCTGCCGGGGTAACGCATGCCGAGTGACGCTTTGGCGGGCCAAGAGGTAGTGCTCGGTGTCAGTGATTTTGTAGCCGTCCTTAACCAAACATTGGACTATGCATATCCGGATGTCGTGATTATGGGCGAGCTTGCTAATTTGCGCGTCAGTAAAAACCGCTGGGTGTATTTTGACCTGAAAGACGAAATATCTTCGGTAAAGTTTTTTGGTACCGTCCGGCAATTGCCAGGGCCGCTGGAAGACGGCATGCTTCTAAGGGTGCGGGGCGCGCCGCGGCTGCACCACCAATACGGTTTTAGTGTAAACGTGATAAATATCCAGCCGGCGGGGGAGGGTTCGATCCGCCGGGCGAGCCAGCTGCTGCAAGCTAAGCTGGCTGCCGAAGGCTTGTTTGATGAAGCGCGCAAGCGCGGCTTGCCATACCCGCCGGCTACTGTCGGCTTAGTAACTTCAAAAGAATCCGCGGCGTATGCTGATTTTACTAAAATTATGGCCAGCCGCTGGCAGGGGGTAGCTATTACATTGATTGATGTCCAAGTGCAGGGCGAAGCGGCTCCCGCGCAAATTGTAGCGGCCCTTGAGCGGTTTAATGAATTGGCTGAGCCGCCGGAAGTTATCGTGCTGATCCGCGGCGGGGGCAGCCCGGAAGATTTGGCGGCTTTCAGTACCGAGCCTGTTGCCCGCGCTGTGGCGTCAAGCCGGGTTCCCACGCTGGCGGCGATCGGGCACGAAACGGATTTATCGCTAGCCGAATTGGCAGCTGATAAACGTGCCAGTACGCCCAGTAATGCCGCCGAACTGCTCGTGCCCGATCGCCAGGCTGTTTTGCGGCAACTCCATAGCGATAGCCTGTTGCTTGGCCGGTTTGCTGAAGCCCAGATCCGGGGTGTCCGCGAGAGCCTTATGGGGCAGGCCGGGCTGCTGGGAGAGCAATTGGAATTACACTTGGCCGGGGCTGCCCGCGCTGTGGCGAGCGACAAGCAGCTTCTCGAAGCACTTAATCCTGAAGCTGTTTTGAAGCGCGGCTACGCTATCGTGCGCCAAAACGGCAAAGCCGTGAGAAGCGCGCGCCGATTATCTGCCAATGATATAGTGGATGTAGAACTTACCGATGGCCGCTTCAGGGCTGCGGTACAAGCAGAGAAAGCCAAAAAGGACGGGTAGGCCACGATGTCAAAAGCTAAGCAAACGCCGAATTACCAAGAGCTCAAAGACGAGTTGGATAAGATTTTGGAAGACCTGCAGCGTGAAGATCTAGATGTTGATGCTGCACTCAAAGATTACCAGCGGGGGCTTGAACTTGTCCGCCAGCTAGAGGCTTATCTTGCTTCGGCAGAAAATACCGTCAAAGAACTAAAAGCGTCTTTGCCTCCACAGGCATGATCTGGGTCCTTCTTATATTGCTCGTTTTGTCAGCTTGTTTTGCCGGCGTAGTATTTTTCGGCGCGCCGTATTTGCCGACTCTCACGCCGCAAGTGAAGACAGCCCTGGAACTTGGCAATCTTTCCAAAGGGCAGACGCTTATTGAGCTTGGTTGTGGGGACGGCAAGGTATTAATAGCAGCGGCCGAGCGGGGCGCAAGGGTGGTGGGCTACGAGCTGAATCCTATACTCGCGCTGGTTGCATGGGGCCGGACCAGGCGCTACGGCAAACGCGTACGCGTTGTTTGGGGCAATTTCTGGTGGCGAAAATGGCCGGAGGCCGACGTTATCTTTACCTTTCTTTTGCCGCGCTACATGGAAAAACTGGATAAAAAATGTATGCAATATGATTATAAGCCTGTCAAATTAGTGAGCTTTGCCTTTGAAATCCCAGGCAAACAGCCACTTCGCCGCAAGGACAGTGTCTTTTTGTACGGTTATCGCTAACACTTGCCAGCCACCGTAAACTCAGTTACCATTAGCAGTATGCTGCAGAAAAACGAAAAAGGCGCTGTTAGCGGAGTTTTAGTTTCGCTTATCTGTACCGCCTTTTTGCTTGTACTCGTGATTGTTTTTGCCGCGTGGGCTTTTAGCAGCAGGCAAGACTACAAAAATCATACCGATGCCAAGATAAATGCTGCTGTGACAGTGGCGAAACAGCAGGAAAGCAGCCTCAAAGATACGCAATTTGCCGAAGAAGAAAAAAATCCCCTAAAGGCTTATACGGGCCCCGAAGCTTACGGCAGCATAGTTTTGAATTATCCTAAGACCTGGAGCAGTTATGTCAGCGATAGCAGTTCCGGCGGTTCTGCCGGCGCTAATGGCGCTGTTATCGACGGCTACTTTTACCCTGGCGTCGTCCCCTCGATAACGAGCCAAAGCTCGGTATTTGCACTCAGATTACAGGTGCTCAGCCAGCCGTATTCGCAGGTAACGCAGAACTTGACGAGCCTCACGCAATCCAATAATCCCCCCGTAATCGTGCCGTACGCTTTGCCGAAAGTCCCGAATATTACAGGGGTTAAGATTACCGGAAGTTTGCCAGGCCAAGTGAACAAAACCGGTCAGATGGTTATCTTGCCACTCAGGTCGCAGACGCTGGAGCTTTGGACAGAAGGCAACCAGTTTACCAGCGACTTCAATAATATAATTTTGCCGAACCTCAGTTTCTCCCCGTAAAACTTGCGGCGCGTTCCGGATTGCCACTCCGGTGTATAATAAGTAGAGATGAGCGAGGGCAAGGGGCGGACAACCGTAATAAATACTGGCCTTTCGGCGGCGCACCAGGATGTGTTACTGAGTGTGGCCGAAGAGTTAAAGCTGCCGCTTCTGCAGATTGCCCGCCAGGCCGAACAAGCGCGGCTTACAGGCGCCGGCGACTTATTATCAATGCAAGAAACGGCCCAGGCAGCCCTGCAGCTTCTTGATAATTATGTACTTGGCGTGCGGCTCCATATGGAATCAGGGCGTCTTGAGTCCGAGCCGGTATCCGTTTCCTCGGTACTATATGATACGGGGCAGCAGCTGGACGGATTGGCGCGGAATTATGGCGTTGAGCTGGGGCTAAGCGTCGCCGGCCGCTATGAAACGGTTATGGCGCACCGCCAGGGTTTGCAATCGGCATTAGTAAGTCTGGGTACGGCGCTTATCGAAGCTTTGCCGGCACTTGAAAGCCCGCAGCTTAAGTTGCAGCTGGCAACACACCGCAGCCGCTACGGCATCGTCGCCGGATTATACAGCGATTCGCCGCAGCTAACGGCCGCCGCTTTGCAACGGGGCAGGCGCCTTCAGGGACGCAGCCGGCAGCCATTGACCAGTGTTTCTCACACCAGTGGCGCCGGAATTTTTGTGGCTGATACGATCCTGCACGCTATGCAGCTCCGTTTGCACGCTTCCCGGCATCACCGCCTGTACGGTTTGGGCACCGTACTGCCGCCAAATCATCAGATCCAATTGGTATAGCCATGGCTCATGTATTACTTATAGAACCTGACCTTATCCTCGCTGAAACGTACCGCCAAGCTTTGCTGGCTGGAGGGCACCGCGTAGTGTGCTGTGCGAGCGCCCAAGCGGGAATCATCTCGGCAGACCAGCATGCGCCGGACGTTATCGTGCTGGAATTGCAGCTTATTGAGCATTCCGGTATCGAGTTTTTGTATGAGTTACGTTCGTATCCTGAATGGCAGAACATCCCTGTGATCATCCAAACACATGTGCCGCCGGGCGAGTTTAACGCCAATAAAAAACTACTCGCCGAACAATTACACGTTGCCGCTTACTTGTATAAGCCGCACGCCAGCCTGCAGGACTTGGCTGCGCATGTCAGCGAACAGCTGGCGGCCGTATGAAGCAGATTCTAACGGACGGCATCATCCTCAAGCGGACGGACTACGGTGAGGCTGACCGGATTATTACCGTGCTTACGCCGGAGCGGGGCAAGCTGCGGCTTATGGCGCGCGGCGTACGCAAAGTTAAGAGCAAGCTGGCCGGCGGCATTGAGCTTTTCAGCACCTCGCAGCTCACCTATATAGAAGGCAAGGGCGAAATTGGCACGCTCATCAGCAGCCGCCTGGAGAAGCATTATGGGCGGATCGTGGGCGATATTGCCCGTGTGCAACTTGGCTATGAACTTATCAAGTTGCTTGATAAGACAACGGAGGATCATCCTGAGCCGGATTATTATTATTTGCTGGAACAAGCATTCGCCGCGCTGGATGACAACCAAGTGGATACCGAACTAATCCGGCTGTGGTTCCAGGCCCAGCTTATCCGGCTGGCGGGGCACGCCCCGAATCTCCAGACTGATTCAAATGGGGACAAACTTTCGGCAGAAACGGCGTATAATTTCGATTTTGAGGCAATGGCGTTTTCGCCGCACGCGTCCGGCCGCTTTATGGCAGCGCAGGTAAAAACGCTGCGTTTGCTTTTTTCTGGGCATAGCGCGGCGGAGATTGCAAAAGTCCAAGGCATCGCGGAGCAGCTGGAAGCCATAGCGCCGCTTATCCGCACTATGCTAACTTCTTACGTTCAGGTATAATTTAGAACAACTATGAGCGAAGTATCTCTTGAACAAATCGTTAGCCTGTGTAAGCGCCGCGGGTTTATTTACCAGGGCAGCGAAGTATACGGCGGCCTGGCCGGCACGTGGGATTACGGCCCGCTCGGCGTGCGACTCAAGCGCAATGTCATTAACGAGTGGCTCAAGATGTTCGTCGACGGCTGGGACGATATGTACCAGGTCGACGCAGCGATCCTCATGAACAAAAAAGTCTGGGAAGCTTCCGGCCACGCCAGCGGTTTCAACGACCCGATGGTGGAGTGCTTGCACTGTCACACACGGCTGCGCCAGGATCACATCAAAGACGACAAGTGCCCGGTCTGCGGCACCGTCCACCAGTTCAGCGAACCGCGCCAATTCAATATGATGTTCAAGACGTTTGTCGGGCCGTCTGCTAACGAAGAAATTAAGCTGGCCGAAAGCACTGGAGATGCACAGCACAGAGGCAACTTTGACCATACAAACATTCAAGACCTCAAAGGATTAATCTATGATCCAAACGCCATCAGTTACCTGCGGCCCGAAACCGCGCAGGGTATCTTCACGAATTACAAGAACGTGCTCGATAGCTTCTACCCGGATTTGCCGTTCGGTCTGGCGCAGCTAGGCAAGGCGTTTCGTAACGAGATCAGCCCGCGCGATTTCGTATTCCGCTCGCGCGAGTTTGAACAAATGGAGATTGAGTATTTCGTCGATCCCGCCAAATGGGAAGAATCATTCGAGCATTGGCGCAAAGACATCCACGATTTTCTGGAGAACAAGCTCGGTCTGCCGGCCGCGAATGTGCACGAACTGGAAGTGCCGGAAGATGACCGCGCGCATTACAGTAAGCGCACCATCGATTTCGAATTCGATTATCCGCACGGCCGCGACGAGCTGCTCGGCCTGGCGTACCGCACGGACTTTGACCTTACGAACATTCAAAACGCCTCGGGCAAGAGCATGGAGTACCGGCCAAAAACCGGCGGCGAGCCGTTTGTGCCGCACGTGATCGAACCTAGTTTCGGCGTGGAGCGCGCCATTATGGCCGTACTGACCGCAGCTTACACGGAGGACGAAATTGGCGGCGAAAAGCGCGCCTATCTCAAGCTGCCGGCCAATCTCGCTCCTGTAAAAGTGGCTGTATCGCCGCTGCTCAAGAACAAGCCGGAACTGGTAGCGAAGGCTCAGGAAGTATACAAAATGCTCAAAAAAGAAATCGGCAATGTTATGTGGGACGATAACGGCAACATTGGTAAAAGGTACCGCCGCCAGGACGAAATCGGCACGCCGTACTGCGTAACCATCGATTTTGATACTTTAGAGGACGACACCGTCACCGTCCGCCACCGCGACACCACCGAGCAGGAGCGAGTAAAGATCACTGACCTCAAGAGCACCATAGTTATACAGGCATGAAGTACCCATATACGCTTGACGGAAACTCATCAATTTTACTTTGTGATATTGCTGTTCCTCAATTGCCAGATAAAATTATCTTTGAAGGGCAGGAGCTTTTTGTAAAAGACGAGTTTCATATTACGCTTGTTGGTGCTGCTCGCCTCGCAAAAATTATAAGTCCCGATGATCAAGGATCCGCTTTAGACCAAATCATACAAGAATTTGAAGAGTTTGTGGGAGTGACTCCACTTAAGGAGTATAAAATTTCAAATAACTTCCGCTTTGTAGAAAAAGACGAGAGAAAAACAATCATTGTCATGGCTGAAGTACCTCGCATCGACGAACTATTTAACCGACTTGAACAGAAATTTTCTCTTAAATTACCGCATCAACAAACACACGTAACGCTATATCGTTATCCGCAGGACATTATAGGAATTGCTATTCCATCCGCAGAAGATTTGCAAAAATTCTCGCGAACCATTGAGGTCCAGGAACTTCAAAAATCATTTACAATTGAGGGATGAAACAGGCAATTCTCTTACACGGTACGGGCGGGAGCGATACGGATTATTTCTGGTTCGCGGATACGAAAAAATACCTGGAAGGGCATGGCTACAGCGTATGGTGGCCGCTTTTGCCAAATACCGACAAGCCGGAACTAGAAGAGACGTTAAATTTTGTCGAGGATGGTTGCCTGGCTATCGACGAAGAATCAATCATCATCGCGCACTCATCGGCGTGCCCGCTCATTCTGACTTTTCTGCAGTATCTCAAAGTGCCAGTCAAACAAGTCATCTTGGTATCTGGCTTTTACCAGCCAATCGATGATGAGGGTTTCTCGGAACTTATGCTCCAAAGAGAGCCGTACGATTATCACGCTATCAAAAAAGCCGCCAAAGAAATTATCCTAATTAATTCCGATAATGACCCGTGGGGTTGCGATGATAAACAAGCCCGTCCGGTTGCCGAAAAGCTCGGGGCTAAATTCATTCTGGCAAAAGGGCAGGGGCACATGGGCTCCGGCTCGTTCAACCAGCCATACCGCGAATTCCCGATGCTCAAAGAACTTTTGGCCGTGTAATTGCCATGCAGAGACCAAAGCTCGTGATCTTGCGGGGGCCGTCGGGGGCGGGCAAGAGCACTGTTGCCAAACGGCTGTTCGCGCAAGCCAAAAAGCCGACCGTGTTGATTGAGCAGGATTACTACCGGTTTATTTTTAAGCCGGCCGGCGGTAAGTTAAATTCCAAAACCATCCACAAAATGATCAAAAACAACGTTCTCGCAGGGCTGGAAGACGGCTATGACGTGATACTGGAAGGGATTTTCAACGTGAACGCTTATAGTGAAACGTTTAAAGAAATATTCGCGGTCCACAAAGAAAATAATTTCATCTTTACGTTCGACATTGGCTTCGAAGAAACCCTGGACCGGCACCGCACGAAGCCGAACAAGGACGAATGGAGCGAGGCGGACATGAGGGATTGGTATCACCCGAAAGACTTCTTAGGTTACGAGTTCGAACACAGAATAAGCGAAGAATCTTCTGCCGAACAAACCGCTGCAACCATTAAGAAAATAGCCAAAATATGATGTTATAATTGTGCCATTATGAGCAAATTGTTCGTTTGGGATTTTCACGGGACACTCGAAAAGGGCAATGAAATGGCAGCGCTCGAAGTGTCCAACATAATTTTGGAGCAGCAGGGCTACGATGCGCGCTTTAATGAGCAACACGCCATAGATCTTTACGGTAAGAAGTGGTTCGAGTATTTTGCCTTTTTACTGCCGGATGAAAGCTATGAGCGCCATATCGAAATGCAGCAGGCATGCATGGAATGGCCGGGAAACAAAGAGGTAATCGCCCGTCATATTCAGCCGAACGACCATGCTCATGACGTACTGGCAGCTATCGCAGAGCACGGCCATGATCAAATCCTTATTTCTAATACGAGTGAACGGGCGCTGCCTAGTTTTATCGATCTGGTGGGGATGGACGACTTTTTTGATGGCGATAACGCCTTTGCCGTCATGGCGCATGCCCGTGAAGCCAAGCGTACCAAGCGGCATGTGTTAGAAGAATTTTTGGCAGAGGCCGGAGTTTTTGATGAAATCGTAGCGGTTGGAGACTCCCTGAGTGACGTAGAGCTGGTAGAGCCTGAACAGGGCAGAGGTTTTCTGTATCGCCATAGCGACCGGCCGTTGGACGTGGAGCTTCCACAGCACGTCACGCCCATTCATGATTTACGTGATATTCTTACGGCAGCCTAGCGATGATATGATAGTTTTATACGAGGAGCTGGTATGGGCAGGATACGTAACAGGATAGAACGCGTCGGCGAGAATGAACTACACCGCAAAGTGTCGCGCATGTTGCCAATGACGGACGAAGAGTATTGTTCTGCGGGAGCGCCTCCGATTGCTATTAATAAAGATATTGCTTTTTCTGAAGGGAAAAGGGTCATACTGACAAACAGTGCCATAGCCCTCTTGGCTAACATAGCGCTATTTGCCGGCGGCCACTTACTTTATAAGGCCGAACATCCGTCTGCTGCGCCAAAAGAGCCATTGCCCGCACAATGTAATTCTCATGGCCTGGTATTTCCCATGCCGCAACCGGTCGTCCAAATTCCTAGTGCAGAAGCTCCGCAAACATGGCAGTAGACATTTTTATAGCCCGGCATGGACAAGACGAAGATAACGCGGCCGGCATTTTGAACGGCCAGCGCGATAAGCCGCTGACAGAACTCGGTAGGCAGCAGGCTCGGGCTCTTGCGGAAAGTATCGTCGATGCTGGGCTGCAGTTTGAAGCGATTTATACGTCGCCGCTTAAACGGGCTGCGGAGACTGCTGAAATTGTTGGCGAAATTATCGGGCTGAAAACGAAGCCGATTATTATCGCTGAACTTATTGAACGCGACTTTGGCGTTATGTCGGGCAAGCCCATTTCGAGCATCGAAGAAATTTGCGGCGATAACATCATAAAATCTGACATGGTTACATATTTTCTCGACCCTGAAGGCGCCGAAACGTTTCCGGAACTTATGGAGCGTGGCTTAGTTGCAATACGGAAAATTCGCGGTAGGCAAGCAAGCGGCAAGGCGTTACTCGTGTGCCACGGCGATCTCGGCAAGATGGTCTACGCTGCCGAAGCGGGCAAAGAATGGAAGGACGTACTGACCGATTTTCATTTCGGTAATGCGGAATTAATAGAAATTACGCCGAACCAGGATGCGCATCTGGTAAAGCTGCCGCAACACAACGCCTAAATCTTTGAGCTTGAGCAGGGAAAAAAGTAGCGTACAGTATAGATATGAAGCAGGTACGCAAAAAACAAACACGCTTTCTGGTGGCGTTCGTAGTTGCCATCATTGCCGCTGCCATTGCCGCCGAGCTGACGAACCGGAACCAGACGATGCTTATTGGCTGGGATGCGGGTGCCATCGCGCTGCTTATCATGTTGTGGCGGGACTTTGCCGGCCATGATGCCGAGCGCACTGCCGTCATTGCGCGGCGGGACGATATGAACCAGTCGCTAACGGATATCGTATTGGTAGTGGCCAGTGTGGCCAGCATTGTTGCGGTAGCGGTCCTCTTGAAGGGTAGTTCCGGCAAAGGTGCTTCGCTGTCCGACATCGGCTTCGGGTTGCTCAGCATCGTGATTTCGTGGGCGGTTGTGCATTCGGTATTTATGCTGCGCTACGCCGCCATGTATTACCGAAGCGATAAGAAGGGCATTGATTTCAATTCCAGTTCGCCGCCGCGCTTCAGCGATTTCGCCTATTTATCTTTTACCATTGGCATGACCTACCAGGTGTCGGATACAAATTTTGAAAACTCAACTTTTCGCGCTGCAGCACTCCGCCACGCTCTGCTATCATTCATTTTTGGCACGGCAATCATTGCGACGACAATCAATTTCATTGCTAGCTTAGCGCGCTAAGAACAGTTGCCGAAGTGCTATCATAAAACTATGAGCCTATATGAAACGCTTGCCAAGTTACCAATCAAGGTAGAACGGTATTCGCTGGAGCCGCACAAATTGGTGATTGTCGGCGGCCAGGATAGGCACACGACTGTTATCCGCTTAGAGGGCAATAATAAAGCGGGCTTAGGCGAAGATGTCACATACGAAACCGAAGACCAGCTGGCTTTCCAGAAAGCTGGCCCGCAGCTTGACCTGACAAGTCCGACGACGCTCGACGAATTTTGCGAACTGGTAGGCGGCATGGATCTTTTTCCGAAGCCGCCCAAGATGGAAGTTTTCCGGCGGTACCGGCGCTGGGCGTTCGAGAGCGCCGCATTAGATTTGGCGCTCCGGCAAAATGGACTTTCCCTTGCCGAGGCAGTAGGGCGCGAGCCCAAAGCCGTGCATTTTGTCGTATCGCAGCGGCTTGGCAAGCCTAGCAGCACCAAATTGCTAGATGCCAGGCTGGAGCAATATCCCAATTTGCGCTTCAAGCTCGATCCGACAAATGACTGGGATGACGCTATCATTAAGCGGCTGGTGGAGACCAAAGCCGTACAAACGCTTGATTTAAAGGGTTTTTACAAGGGCACAGTCGTCGATGTGGAAACCGACCCGGCTTTGTATCGTAAGTTGGCGAGCGCCTTTTCAGATGCTTACCTTGAAGACCCGGACGTTACAGATGAGACACGCCCCATATTGGAGCCGCATGCTGCGCGCATTACTTGGGATGCGCCGCTGCATACCGCCGAGGATATTTTACATATGCCGTTCCAGCCGAAGACAATCAATGTAAAGCCTTCGCGTTTTGGGGGTATTGAAGAGTTGTGCAAAGTGTATGAATTATGTGGTCGGGAAAATATCGCCATGTACAGCGGAGGGCAGTTTGAGCTTGATGTTGGCCGCGGCCACATTCAGTACTTAGCCTCGCTATTTCACCCTGATACGCCAAATGATGCTTCGCCGACTGCGTACCATGTCGACGAGTTGGCACCCGGTTTACCCAGCACAGTACTAGAGCCTAAGCTTGACCGCATGGGCTTTCGCTGGCTTGTATAAGGCCATTTCCATATTGCTCATGCTTGCGGAAGCATTGACGGCTCGCGTATAATCTGTCGAAATGCCTTCCATCGTAACCTCTGAGAACTGTATCGATATCGTGAAGCCGTTTCGCGACGGCCTCGCTGCCGAAGATTTATTAGATTCTGTCCAATTCATTGGCGGCATCGGAACGGCCGCGCTCGCCCAAGAAGCTACAATCATTCTTCCTGAAGAGAAGAGGATTGTAGCGCCCGCTGACCTGTATTTATCAAGGCTCCGGCCCGACGGCAACGTCCGCGACGTCGATTCGTTGGTTCTAAGCAGCGATGAGTCGCTCATCGCGCAGGTTGATACCATTGCCGAGGAAACAGTCGGCGCGCAGCTGGAAAACTCAACGTTCGGTTTCCGGGATGCTATGCATCTGCAAGCACAGCGAGAAAATCCCTTCGGTTTTAGTGCCTGGAAAACATTCGTAGGCGACCGCTATGCATGGCCTAGCGGGGAAGTCGATAAAGGCCTTTTCCCATTCAGTGTGCCTATGCATCCCGATTCGCTAGAAAGTTGGCATTTAGAAATAGGCGATGAAGAATACCCTGTAGCAAATCCGGCCACTTCAATATTGAATTATTTAACACGGTCGATATCCGGCTTACGGCCCAAAGATGCCGTAAAAATCCAGGGTGTCGCCGCCAATATTTTCGGCAAGGCGCCGGAACTTATTGACTGGACGCTGGACGGCCCCGGCCAGTCGCAGTTGGAGCTCGGCAAAGTTTTGCATACGCTCAGGGAACCGGCTAATCATGCCGGAATTCTAGTAGTCGGCGGCGCGATAGAGCTGCATCCGCTACCAATCCGCTCGCTTATGGATCATCCGGCCTTTATGCTGCACGAATATGATACTCGTACCCAGGAACACATACTGGCAATTTCAAAAGTTAAAGCCATGGCCTTGCACGAAGCAGAATCCCAAGAGGCAATCGTGACGCTTTTCCAAAGGTACGCTGAGCGGATGCTCGGAACCATTATCAAAAATTCCTAAAAGACGGGTCTGTTCGGCGGCTTGAAGAGTGGTATTATTGAACCAATGCAAAGCCTGAAAATTCCGTGCGTTGGATATGAGCTGGCGGCCGATTGGTACGATGGCGAAAAAGACGAAGTCTTGCTTGTTATTCCGGGCTGGTCCTCGAACAAAGAGAATTACCAGGACATAGTCGGTGCTATCACTGGTATGACCGGTATGGGGGCGCTGGTTGTAGATCTGGCCGGCCACGGCGAAAGCCCGTTCCGGTTGCCGGATCTCATGCCGGCGCAAAATTTTCTCGATGTACTGACGGCCTTTGATTGGCTCGTTACAAATTATCCGGGCAAGGCTATTAATGTTATGGGCACCAGTTACGGCGGGTATTTAGCGGCTTATCTTGCATCTTACCGCCCGGTGCACAAGCTGGTTTTGCGTGCGCCGGCTATCTACCGCCCGGAAAATTTTTATATGAAATGGGGCAATATCGACCGCGAAGAGAACAAGGAAGTATACCGGCAAGATGCCGCTGCCATCAGCCGAAACCCCATATTTGCCGGTTCCGGCAATTTCCACGGCAAAGCACTGGTAGTAGTGCATGAGCTGGATGAAGAAATCCCGCGGGTTACCTCGGACGCGTATATCCGCGCTTTCAATGCCGACCAATATGTCGCTGAGGGCTTAACGCACAGAATGACGCAGTTTTTGAATGAGCGTAGCCGCGTGGTCGCTTACCAAAAGGCCATCGCCGACTGGTTGAGCGGTACTCCTAGCGATCCTTCAGCATCGTAATAAACCGATAGTGTAAACTATAGACAGATATGGCACAGAAGAAAAATAAACCGAACACCTATGCATTTATTGATAGCCAGAACTTAAATCTCGGATCCCAGCGTATGGGCTGGAAGGTCGACTGGCGTAAATTCCGTAAATTCCTGCAGGATAAATACGGAGTAACCAAGGCTTTCATGTTCATAGGTTATATGAGTGAAAACGAATCACTCTACGAATATATGTATGAACTTGGGTTTTTAGTAGTACTGAAACCTACGATTGACGTAACAACTACAGCGAATAAGGCTGAAGCCGAAGCTGCCAATAAAGATCAGAAAGACGATAAAGACAAGCATCAGATTAAAGGCAATGTCGATGCCGAACTAGTGCTGTACGCTATGAAAGAGCTGCCGAACTACGAACAGGCAATCATCGTTTCCGGCGACGGCGATTTTTTCAGCCTGGCCGAGTACCTCGACGAGCAAGGCAAACTGGCGTATATAATGACGCCGAACTGGCAGTATTCCAGCCTATTAAAGCCATTTGAAAAGAAAATTATCCGTCTCGACCAAAAACGCCGCCAGCTGGCATATCACGATCGCAAGAAAAAATAGCATAGGCGTATACTGAAAATAAGTAGCAGGCATCTAGGAGGGTAATATGGCAGATAGCGATTGGGACTTTTCAGAATTAACGGCAATTATCTTTAATGGCACGCTTAGCAAGTCGCCCGAACCAAGCCACACCGAACGGCTCATCAACATCAGCCAGGGCATCATGGAAAAACATGGAGTCAAAACGGAGGTGATCCGGACTATTGACCACCCAGATATAGCGACCGGGGTTTGGCCGGATATGCGTGAACACGGCTGGAATCAAGATGAATGGCCGGAAATTTTTGAGCGGGTGAAAGCAACGGACATTATTATTTTGGCAGGTCCTATCTGGCTAGGCGACAATAGCAGCCAAACTAAGAAAGTTATCGAGCGTCTGTATGCCTGCAGCAGCATTCTCAATGAACAAGGCCAGTACGCCTTTTACGGCAAAGTTGGCGGCTGTCTTATTACCGGCAATGAAGATGGCATCAAGCACTGCGCAATGGATGTTTTGTATAGCTTGCAGCATCTTGGCTGCACCATCCCGCCGCAAGCCGATGCCGGTTGGATCGGTGAAGCCGGCCCGGGCCCCAGCTACGGTGATGACCGCGAAGACGGCAGCAAAGAAGGGTTCGATAATGACTTCACGAACCGTAATACCACGTTCATGACCTGGAACCTTATGCATCTCGCAAAAATGCTCAAAGATACTGGCGGCATTCCGGCCGAAGGCAACCAGCGTTCCGAGTGGGATGCTGGCGCCCGTTTCGACTTCGAGAACCCTGAGTATCGCTAGGTTATATTTTTTACAGCCTACAGCCTCAGTTGCTATACAATAAATATATCAATCAACACAGAGGAGGCACCAGACGTGAAATTCACGAAGTTCGTTCATGCATGTTTACTAGTAGAAACCCCAGACCGCGTAGCAATCTTTGATCCCGGATCAATGAGTGAAGAAGCGTTCAACGTAGATAAGCTGGAACGCCTCGATGACATTTTCATAACCCATGAGCACGCCGATCACTGCAGCGTACCGTTTATAAAGAAACTGGTAGATAAATTCCCGGATGTGCGCATTACTAGCACTCCGGCCGTTGTCGACCAACTGGCTGCGGAATCAATCACTGCAAGCGATACGCCACCGTCAGGTGTGAGCTTTTTCAATTCGCCGCACGAAAGCGTGGAGCCGCTTTTCCCGCTACCGGAAGAGGTAGGCATACATTACCTGGACGTTTTCACCGATCCCGGCGACAGCCATAGCTTTAGCGAGACGAAGCAGATTTTGGCCCTACCGGTGACAGCTCCATGGGGCAGCAGTATCAAAGCCATTAACCTGGCAATGGAGCTGAAACCCAAACATGTGCTGCCGATTCATGATTGGCATTGGAATGATGCGGCCAGAAATCAGATGTACGACACCTTCGAGCGCATCCTCGGGGAGCAGGGCATAACGTTTTATAAGCTGCAGACCGGCGAGCCGGTCGAGATTGATCTGGAGGGAGGCGAATCATGAAGCACTTTAAGCTTAATACGGGGCAGCAGGTGCCGGCTATCGGTTTCGGTACCTGGCAAATTACGCCTGATAGCGCCGCTAAGGATATGGTGCTTGCCGCCTTGGAGGCCGGCTACCGGGTAATTGATACTGCACGTATCTACGGCAATGAACGCGGTGTCGGCGAGGCCATCCGGGAATCGGGCATCCCGCGTGAAGATCTTTTTATAACTACTAAACTGTGGAATGACGACCAGGGTTACGACCGTACGATAAAAGCTTGCGAGTCATCCCTGGAAAAGCTTGGGCTCGATTATCTAGATCTGTACCTTATTCATTGGCCGGCGACTTCTAAGCGGCACGACAGCTGGCGGGCCTTTGGGCAGCTGCTGCAAGACGGCCACATAAAAGCTGCCGGGGTAAGCAATTACACCGTGGAGCATCTCGATGATCTTATGGGCCGAAGCGAGTTAATCCCCGCAGTAAATCAAGTTGAATTCCACCCGTTTATATACGACCAGCAAAAAGCGCTTTTGGAATACTGCGCCGAACATGACATTCTCATCGAGGCGTATAGCCCGCTTAGCCGTCTCAGCCAATCGGGTGCGCAACCGGCCCAGGAAATTGCAAAACGGCTCGATGTATCACCCCAGCAGGTAGTCCTGCGGTGGTGCGTCGAACATGGCACGCTGCCGTTGCCGCGCTCGACCAACCCCGATCACATTCGTAGCAACTTCGACATTTTCGATTTTGAACTCGAGGCTGCCGATATGGACGCACTAAATAAAATTAGCGATGGGGAACGGGTTACCTGGGATCCGGCCGGCATGGGCTAGCCCGAGCCCATATCTCTTCGCATCTTGCGCGGAAATCTTCACGCCTTACCCACCGTATCGTTAAATACGGTTTCGTTCGGTGCTCGATTTTCATCGCAAGCTGTATTGAGCTATGGACTCTCGAACATATGTGAATGACATAAGATTGACAAAATTGGTAAAATTTGCTAATATATCATCTATGGTACGCAAAAATAAAAAAGAATTAACTATAGAATTGGCAAAATATCTGGCCCAGCAGATGGGCACGGCGCTTATGGCCGGCGCGGTAACTGTTGGTATGCTCGAATTGCCAGATCATATGAATAGTAAGATCGTCGTACCGAACCAACCGGCTTTCGTATTCGCCGAAGAAAACAATACAGATAACAGCCAATTGCGCCGTGAGCGGGAAGAGACGGCCCCGCATTTTATTAGTTATAGCGAGGTTCAGCGTACTGCCAGCCGTTCCGGCAGGGTATAAGCTTGACCATTTTAATAAAATATGATAGGATAAAACTATGAATTCGAATCCCAACAGCTTACGCCGGACTACACGCCGCAAAAACCTTGCTACTCCTCAATGGGATAAAGTGGTAAGCCGTTTTTCTGATAGGGCTGGCGATCCAGCTCCGTCTCATGCACCTCAGCCGGCTAACGGCCGCGATGCATGGGGTGATCCGGGCCCAACCCACAGGGAAGTCAAAGCGCAAAAAGCGAAGGAACGCGACAGTATATGGGGCATAGCCGGGGCTACTGCTACAGCTGCCGCAATCGGTCTCGTTGCATTCGCCCTCACAAAGGGAGATGGTGGAAAGCCGAAAGATACTACGCCGTATCCTGGCGATGCACGCGTTAGTTACACGATTCCAGAAGGCGGCGGCGCTTTAGACGCTGTACGGGCAGTTGATCCGCGAATTGCTGATAATGCTTGGACAAGCCCTGAGGCCCAACAACGCCTTAATAATCTCGAGCATTTTATTGATGGCCAGGCCCCTGCCGGCCAAAACGGTGTGCTTCAAGAAGGGCAGACGGTACACGTTCCGGTTATACCCGGCGCCCAATACCCCAATAATCACAGCCAAAACCAAAGTTAAGCTTCGGTACGCTTGCCTAGGCTCGTATACTAATATGTGAAGGATTTAATAATTCGCATTCTTTTGTATGGAAGCGCATGCCCAGGAAGCCCCAGCTCCCCGGTGGAGGAGAATAAATCTGTGTAAGTCCGCTGCCGCTATTTTGGCGATAGCTGCGACAGTGGAAGTTGTACCGCCAGTTGCCCGGGGCATTAATGAAGTAGTGGCTCAGGCAAAAGTGACGCTCCAGCGCGATACATCGGCGAAAGATGACAGAACCTTTACTATGGAGCAGCTACGAGCTATGCCAAATAGGCGGACCGTCATAGCGCAGAACGGCGACGGCATACTGGATATCATCAGCCGGGCTAATACGGTTCATGGCAGAACGGATGACATTTTCAGCGATGGTCCGGCCTTGAACGCCGAGTATGATTATATAAAGGCGCAGGAAATCAACGGCACCATCCAACGCGGCCAGCATGTACAAGTGCCATTAATCCGCGTTATCCGGAAGCAGCCGTAGCGTTCGGCGAATGTGGCAAGACACCACATAAAGCGTATTAGACAATAATTTTGAAAAACTGTGGAAAAGTGACGTACAAAACGTCACTTTTTTACTATTTTATGCTTGCAAGTGGGTGAGAGTGGGTTGTACACTCATGTTAGTGGGTAATCGTGGGTTAGCTAGCAACCCCCATGAAAATAAAAACACCACTACAAAGTAACGGGATGGCAACGGTAGACTACTTCGAAAGGAAACTCGACGACAAACGTCGGTTAACCATACCAGCGGAACTTCGAGCTGAGTTCGCAAGCGGGGCAGTCATAACCCGGGGCTTCAAAAAATACCTTCATCTCTATCCAAAATCAGTATGGGATGAGGAAGTCGAACCGCTTCTGAAGGGAAATATCCTCGATGAGCAAACTGCCGACTTGAACGTACAGTTCAGAATGGGCAAAAGCGAAAGCGGGATCGACGACAAACAGGGCAGAATCAGTATAGAGCAGCACCTGTTGGAGTACGCAGGCATGGGCCGTGATATACAGGCGGTACGTGTCGGCAAGTACTGGCGATTGATGGCTAAATAGCATTGGCGCCGGATACGTAAGAACCTTAACAATTTGAAGAACAAGCAGTAATAGTAATAGGCCATTTTACAAACGGTATCTTGAAAAGCGATACGTTCGAGGTCAGCTATTCGGCAGTCAACAAGTGGACAATAGAGGAAACCACTCAAAAAAACTAGCACCTTTCTCAAAAACACCTCCCAAAACTCCACCTCACACATAAGTCTCTCAAACTTTGATGTCGGCGAAATGTAATACTACGTTTTGCTTACATCTACACAAAAACAAAAACACCAAAAAAACAAAAAGTTGACTGCTGATTAGGTGACCTTGTACAAAACGGCAAGGGCAGCTATCGCCGGGGGCGTGAAACCCCGCGGCATAGCAATCCTTGCACAAAAACAAAAACAAGCTAAAAGATGCACCAAAACACAAACCAAAATAAAAACGAGCACATGCCGGTCTTGCTGGATGAAGTGATCCACTATCTGAGCCCGAAAGCAGGGGAAACCTACCTTGATTTGACGGCCGGGTATGGCGGGCACGCCTCGGCAATATTGGCAAAAACCGGGAATGCTGCGGCAAGTGTGCTAGTAGACCGTGACAGCCAGGCGATAGCCGAGCTGGAAAGGTTATTTAGCGGCCAGGCCGATATCAGGCACCAGGATTTCCTGAAAGCTAGCCAGGATTTACTGGAAGAGGGTAAACAATTCGATCTTATTTTGGCAGATTTGGGCGTCTCGTCACCGCACCTTAACGAAGAAGAACGGGGCTTTTCATTGCAGCGGTCCGGTCCGCTAGATATGCGCATGGACCGGAATCAGGCCTTAACAGCCGGGGATATCGTCAATACGTACGACGAAGAACGGTTAGCAGGCTTGCTCGCCACCTACGGTGAAGAGCCGAAAGCTAAGCAGATAGCCAGCTTGATCGTGGCGGCCAGACCGCTACGTTCGACCGACGAACTTGCTGCGATAGCGGCCAAAGCCTGGCCGGGCCGAAGCCGCGTACATCCGGCTACCAGGACCTTCCAAGCAATTCGCATAGCTGTTAACGATGAGCTGGTGATGCTGGAAAAGAGCCTGCCTATCTGGATCCGTTTGCTCGGAGCCGGCGGGCGGCTAGCCGTCATTAGCTTCCATAGCTTGGAAGACAGGCTAGTCAAGCAGGCTTTCCAGGCCGCGAGTGGCAACCGTTACGATGCTGAGCTGCAAGTGCTTACCAAGCGGCCCGTTACGGCTTCTTCAAATGAAATTGTCCATAATCCGCGAGCCCGCAGCGCAAAACTACGAGCCGCAGTGAAAATAAACACATAGAAAGGGAACTCTTATGCCAATTCAGGTAAAAAGCAGCTCCCGGGCTTACAAGATCCGCGTTCGCGTGGTCTAGCCAGCCGGCTTCCAGCCCCGCCTTAAAAACGGGGCTGGAGCGAAAACAAATATAAACATAAAAAATAAAAAGACGATATGACATATTCAAGCAGCTTGGCCATGAACCGCAACCGGTTTTCTGGCCGTAACCAAAATTCGGTTAGCTTTCGCGCACAGGCACGGACGCTCGGCCCGATCAGCAACACTATTATCCTTATAGTGCTGGCATGCTTGCTGGGACTGCTGTATCTGACGCAGGTGACAAAAACCAATGCCTACGGCTATCAGATCAACAGTTTGCAACAGCAGCAGGCAAAACTTAAGAGCCAGCATGACAACCTCGAGGTTGATTCTGCGCGTTTGCAATCGCTGGACCGGGTACAAAATAGCGCTGCCGCTAAGAGCATGGTGTCGGTAGCACCATCAGCTACGGCAACTAACTAGGCGCGCAGTCTTGTTTTAACGGCGGCGCAATGCGTGGTTAACACTTTGCAGGTAGTTTCGCGCTTCTTATGTAAACGTTTATAATAGTAGTAATGGCTCCGCCAAACAAAAACGCCGGAAATAACATCGTAAACCGTATCCGTATATGGTACGGGCTGTTGGCACTTGTAGTCGGTATTTTTGGGATACGTCTTTTTTATGTGCAGGTTATCCGGTATGACCACTACAAAAATGCGGCTCTGAGCGACCAATTGAAACAATACCAAATTCCCGCTAACAGGGGAATTATCGAAGCGCACGAAGGTAATTCGCTTGTGCCGATCGTGCTTAATCAATCACTGTATACCTTGTATGCCGATCCGACATATATCAAAAATCCGGATAAGACCGGCAGCCAAGTAGCTTCAATCATCGGCGGCGACCCGGCCGCATATACGAAGCTTATGAAAACGAAAAACACGCGCTACGTAGTTTTGGCAAAGCAATTAAATAGCGATCAGAGCAAGCGGCTTTTGGCCCTCAAAAGCCCGGGGCTTGGCACGCAAGCGCAGGATTACCGCGTTTATCCGCAGGGGCAATTGGCATCGCAACTGCTGGGTTTTGTCGATAATAACGGGGTAGGGCAATACGGTTTGGAACAAGCTATGAACAACCAGCTAAAGGGCACGCCCGGGCAGGTGAAAGCAGTTACCGACGTAAATGGAGTGCCGCTGGCGGCAAATAAGGGCAATGTGGAGACGCCGCCCAAAGATGGCGATGATGTCGTAACTACTATCGATTTGCCGATGCAGGCCCAAATGGAAAAGATTTTAGCGAGTGAGTACCAAAAAACGAAGTCTAAGGGCATTAGCGCTGTTATTATGGATCCGAACACCGGAGCCGTAAAAGCCATGGCTAATTATCCTACGTATAATCCTGCTAATTACCAGAGCGTGAGCGATCCCTCTGTGTATCAGAACGGTGCTGTTACCAATGCTATCGAACCCGGTTCTACCATGAAAATACTTACCACGGCGGCGGCGCTCGACCAGGGCGTTATCCAGCCGAATACGAGCTTTTATGATCCCGCCCATTGGGTTGTTGATGGATTCAATATTACGGATATTGAGGAAGATGGCGGTGCGCGAGAACAAAACATCGCAAGCCTACTTAACTTGTCGCTCAATACGGGGGCCACCTGGGAGTTGATGCAGATGGGTGGCGGGCAGATAAACCAAAAAGCCCGCGATGCCTGGTACGACTACATGACAAAGCATTTCCAGCTGGGCAAGGCAACTAATATCGAACAGGGCTATGAAGCCACTTCGTATGTGCCGAAGCCGGAGAATAATGGCGCCGGCATAAACTTGACGTATGCGAACACGTCATTCGGCCAAGGTGTGCAGGTGACTGCTATACAGATGGCGGCCGCCGATTCAAGCGTCTTAAACGGAGGCACGTATTACCAGCCGCACCTTGTTGACCAGGTCATCGGGCCAGACGGCAAAACATCTAAAGTCGCACCCAAAGTGGTGGCTAAAAATGTGGTTTCATCGAAAGTCAGCCAGGAAATGCAGCCGCTTATGGAATACGTTGTTCAGCAGCACCAGGCAGAAGGTTTCGCATACCTGAATTTTCCATCAAATTACATTGTCGGCGGCAAAACTGGTACGGCACAAATTGCCAAGCCGGGCGGCGGCTACTACGACAATGAGTATAACGGCACCTACGTAGGGTTTGTGGGTGGTGATAAGCCGCAATACGTTATTGTGGTATATAACATCCAGCCCGGCGTGCCTGGCTATGCGGGTACCTATGGCGGCCAGCCTGTTTTTTCGGATTTGGCGCACATGTTAATTGATAATTCATACGTAACACCGAAGAGTAATTAGCCTGCACGAGGGGGCTCATTTTAGATAGAAAATGGTATAATAAAAAGAAAAACAAGACCATGAACACCGTACACATCGCCATAACCACGCATAACCTGATCCACATTCTGTCGCTCGGGTTTTTTAGTTTTGTCCTCAGCATGCTTATTACGCCGATATATACGACGATGGCATACAAAAATGAATGGTGGAAACGGCAGCGTACCGAGGCTTGGTCAGGCGGTACAGCGACGGTTTATCAGAAATTGCACGCGGAAAAGCACAAACGCCACATACCTACTATGGCTGGGCTCATTTTCGTAGTGGCGATAGCTATCGTAACGCTTACCGCCAATCTGAGCCGTGGCCAAACCTGGCTGCCGCTGGCTGGAATGTTCGGCGCTGCCCTAATTGGCTTGATGGACGATGCCCTGAATATCCGCAGTAGCGGCAAGGGCGTTGCCGGCATGAGCGCCCGGCTTAAGTTTTCTTTGTATAGTTTGCTGGTGCTTGTCGGTGGCTGGTGGTTTTATGCCAAGTTGGGCGTGCACTCGATATATATACCCGGGGTAGAGCAGTGGCACATAGGCATTTTTATTATCCCTTTGTTCTGGCTGGTGGTTATGGCGACGGCCAACTCGGTCAATATTACGGACGGCCTCGACGGCTTGGCCGGCGGCTTGCTCAGTTCTTCTTTTACGGCTTATGCCATCATTGCGGCCGTGGAACACAAGTTCCTTTTAGCCGGTTTTTGTATAACCGTGGTCGGCGCGCTTCTCAGCTATACCTGGTTTAATATTTATCCGGCGCGTTTTTTGATGGGCGACGTCGGCTCATTCGCGCTTGGGACGGCGCTTGGCATTATTGCTATGCAGACGGATTCGGTGTATGTATTGCCAATTATCGGCTTAGTATACGTCGTAGAGACGGGTTCCGTAATTATTAACAGGACTTCCCGGAAATTGCGCCACGGCAAAAAGGTTTTTCTCTCTTCGCCGATCCACCATCATTTTGAGGCAATTGGCTGGCCGGAGACCAAGGTTACCATGCGTTTCTGGATTTTGGGGCAGCTGGCTAGTGTACTCGGACTGATCATATTTCTGTTAGGGAGGCATTAACCGATGCGCCCGCAAGTAGTCCGGCGTGCGCCACCAGGTACCTCACGCCGCAGAAGTTACGCGGAAAAAGTGAGTACCGAACTTTCTTTGGGTCGCAAGCATCGCCCTGATTATTGGCTACTCATTATCTGCGCTATATTACTCGCTGTCGGGCTTATTGTCGTGTATGCCATCAGCCCGGCTCTGACGGCGGCAAACCACACAAGCAGTAATTATTACGTATCGAGGCAGCTTATCGCCATCGGGCTCAGCTTGATTGCTTTTGCGATCACCGCAAAAGTGCCGCTTTCATGGTGGCGCCAAGCCTACAAACCATTGCTTATATTAGCTACGGGAGCGACATTCTTAGCACTTGTAATACCTGTAAATCCCGCTTATCCGGCCCACCGGTGGGTACGGTTGGGCACTTTTTCATTCCAGTCGGTAGAATTATTGAAATTTGCCATATTGATCTGGCTTGCCGGCTTTTTGGCGACGAGGCTGAAACAAGGCCTGATAACCGATAGCAAGCAGACGCTCAGGCCTATCCTGTATGCGCTATTGGCAATCGGCGTAATCGTGGCTGGCGTGCAGAGCGATCTCGGCTCAACGGGCGTTATTGTGGCGATGATGGCAACCATGGCTTTTGTGGCGGGGCTGCCGCTAAAGCGTATCGTGATGATCGGCGGCATTATTTGTATAGGTTTGATTCTGGCCATTTCGGCGACGCCGTACCGCCGGGCGCGCCTTGAGACATATTTGCACCCCGAAGCTAACTGCCAAGGTAGCGGATACCAAGCTTGCCAGGCACTGATTGCCGTTGGTTCCGGCGGTATTGTCGGCCTGGGCCTTGGCAGCAGCGTGCAGGCATACGGATATCTGCCCGAAGCTGCCAATGACTCGATCTTCGCTATCTACGCCGAAAAGTTCGGTTTTATCGGCAGCGTGGCGTTGCTCGTCGTATTTGTGGCTCTTTTTGCTAGGATGAAATCTATTGCGGAACGATCGGGGGATGATTTTACGCGGCTGGTGGTCATCGGCATACTGGCGTGGCTCAGCGTCCAGACGTTGATAAATGTCGGCGCGATGATCGGCCTTTTACCGCTCAAGGGCATAACGCTGCCATTTATTAGTTACGGCGGTACCAGCGTGGTCTTTACGGCAGCCGCTATCGGTCTTGTTTTCCAAGCCTCGCAATATACGTCATTCCAGGCGCCGAGAGTTAGCGGCGAAGCTGCTGGGAACGATGCTATGCCGCGTTACCAGCAGAACCGGCTGAGGAGGATGAATTATTCATGAAACAATTATCAAGGATTGGACTAATGAAGGAGTTGGCGGCATGCGGCCGGTCATTGTTCTGACCGGTGGCGGTTCTGGTGGCCACGTTATGCCAATTCTAGCGGTTGCCCGTGAGCTGAAGCGCCGCCGCCCTGATGCGCGTCTTATATATGTCGGCCAGACGGGCGACCGGTTCGTGGAAATACCCCGGAACGACAAGCATATCGATGAAGTTTTTACGGTTAGGGCCGGAAAGTTTCGGCGATATCACGGCGAGGGCTGGAAGCAACTTTTGGATTTTCAGACAGTTTTTCTTAATATTCGTGACATTTTTTACGTAGCGATCGGCTTATGGCAAAGCTGGCGTCTTATGAAACGGATTAACCCGGATGTAATATTCAGCCGCGGCGGATTCGTCAGCGTACCTGTGTCGCTTGGCGGCCATTTCCGGCACGTTCCTTACATTACGCATGATTCTGACCCCGTGCCAAGCTTGGCTAACCGTTTAATAGCCCCGTGGGCGGCACGTCATGCTGTATCGCTGCCAAAGGAAACATACCCGTATCCGCCGGAAAAGACAGTTACTACCGGTGTACCGATAGATGAACACTTCGTGCCGGTCACAGATACACTCCGAAAACAGTACCGCCGCGAAATTGACATACCAGAATCAGCCCAACTGCTGTTTGTGATTGGCGGAGGCCTTGGATCACAGCTGGTAAATCATGCAATAGCGGAAAATTTGCCGCATTTATTAAAAGAATTTCCCAGGTTGCGCGTAGTGCACGTAACTGGCGCGGCAAACGAAGCCGAAATGGAATTTTGGTATGACGAGAATTTAAGCGAAGCGGAGCAGGGGAGGGTGCAGGTTAGAGGATTTTTAGACAAAGTATATGAGTATAGCGGCGCAGCAGACATAATCGTGTGCCGGGCGGGCGCAACGAACCTTGCAGAATTCGCCGCGCAGGGGAAGGCGTGTGTTGTAATTCCTAGTACGTTTTTAACAGGGGGCCATCAGCTCAAAAACGCCGAATACTTAGCCGAGCAGGATGCCGTGCTTGTTATTGATGAAAGCCAGTTAGCCGCTGATGCTAACAAGCTTGCTAAACAGCTTAGCGCTTTATTGCACGATGCACCCCGCCAGAAAGAATTAGGCGCAAATCTACGTGCCTTCGCACGGCCAGAAGCCGCGGAGTCCTTAGCGGCACTTATTTTGGAGTGTATTCGCCCGAGGCCAAGACCGCAGGTTCGTAACAGGCAGCGGAGGCGCCCTGCAGCATGAAGCTTGGCCGTAAAAAAGCAGCTCAAGGCCGTCAGCCCAGATGGCGTCAGGGTAATGATGCGGTTGGCGCAACGTATCGAGGCTCAAACCGGGATGACCGAGACATTCCAGTAGACCGGCAACCCCGGCAGCGTGGCGCCGCGGCCGCTGCTTCTGCCCAGGCTAAGGCCTCTAGAATGTGGCGTTTCTGGTTACAGCGAACAGGCCTTTTGATTCTACTTGTAGCCTTGGTTATTTCTGTATGCAATGTGCTCAGCCTTTCTACGAATGCTGAAATTAAGCCGGTCACCCAGAGTGGTAGCGGTTCCTTCTTACGCAGCCAAGCTACGTATCAATCGGCTGCAGATAAGCTGTTGGCAGCCTCTATTTGGAACAGGAATAAGATCACGATAGATACGGCGGTTTTTAACCGTAATATGATGGCGCAATTTCCGGAACTCGCGAGCGTCAGCGTTTCGTTGCCGCTTTTGGCGCACCGGCCCGTTGTGTATATCCAACCTTCGAAGGCGACGGCCGTTCTAAATGCTGCAAACGGCTCGTTTGTGATTGATGATAACGGCAAGGCGCTTCTGCCCAGCGCGCAATTGCCTTCCGCCGGGCAGTTACCGCAAATAACAGATCAAAGTGGCCTGCACGTCGAACTTAACCACCAGGTTCTCACTGCTGACGACGTCAACTTTATCCAGACTGTTTTAGCGGAACTGTCTGCTAAGCATATTGGTGTTTCTTCTCTGGTCCTGCCAGCGTCATCCCGTGAGCTTGACGTTTATATCGCCGGCCAACCATACTACGTGAAGTTTAACCTCCAAAGCGGTGATGCACGCCAGCAAGCAGGCACGTTCTTGGCGGCTCTCTCGCAATTGCAAAAGCAACATGTGACGCCGCCCCACTACGTTGATGTGCGGGTTGACGGCCGCGCCTATTACCAGTAGAGAAGGGGTAGCCGTGAAATGGAATGAGCGTAATGAGGTAGTAGAGATCGATGCAGAGCGTAGTCCTAGGAAACTTGATATACAGAACATGTCTCTGGCTTACGCTAAAAATCGGGCGCCCCTCCCTTATCCCCTCCAAGTTCGCTATTTGTTCACTATACTATGAAGGTGTTAAGTAAGAAAAAACTATATAAAAATATAGAGCAGAGCAAAAGTCAAATTTTTTATGAAAAGTATGGAAAAGGCAGGGGAGTAAAATAAATAAAACAAAATGTCAAAAAAGCAAGGATTTCACGACATAACTGTGGAAAAGTCAAATTGTGTTGTAAATCACATCCGGACGCTAGGCTATGTATGGGGGGGTATGCCGGGGCGCAAGACCAATCACGGGCAGCAGTATATGTATGTGCTACGGTGCGCAGCATGTACGTAAATAAATACGCAAAATAAAGTATTAGACGAAAATACTCCCCTGCAACAGTGTATTGGTTTACCCCCTGGGAATTAATATATGGGTCGCAAAATATACATTGTGCGACGTCATGTCTATGACTGATTTTGATGCTCTGCTGCTCCGATTTCTCAAAAATAATTTGCCGTTTCCGGGCTCTCTACGTTTTGCTTTAAATAAATTGTCCTACTCTACTGCCCAAGTCTCTAATTAATGGATTTGGCTTAATAATAGAATTACTTGCCTTGCAATGCGTCTATGCCATTTGTTCGTATTTTGTTTGATTTACATGAACAGGATTTAAAAACCGACATCAAAGAAGTCGAATTCCAGCACTTCTTTGGCCTCCTCTTGAACCTCACCTATGGGGTGCATCTGGGGCCCGGGGTCATGGAGGGCCACGATATTAGAACTTTGCTGCCAGCCATATTGGTCAGGCGTATAGATATCTTCTAAAATCGTGGACTCTTTGGCGGCAGCAGCCCATTGTAAGTATTTCCATAGTGGCTCCAAAACAAACTCGCTGACTTTATCTCGCGGTATTGCTTTTAAGGGCTTAAAATCGCGGCTATCAGGGTTTTTGAGTGGCCGTAAATGCGTGATATAGGCCGAAGCGCTAAAGGCGACAATATCCTCATCGTCCCAGTCGAAATTGTCTTCGGGCCACGGCTGGGGACTAATAACGGTCTCGTGGGTGACGATACTCATGCCAAAGCGGCGTAATTGTGAAAAATGCCGCTGGGCATCATCTAGTTGGCTTTCCAGCTCTTCCTGCGTGCCAGCGTTAAAGCGGTCTCGGGTGTGTGCCCGTACCAATAATCTGCCCGCTAGGCGCATATGCCGGCGCGGTGACAATTGGCCGTACGACCTGCCGGTCTCCCATAGCTTGGGAATATCTGTGCCTGCCGGCAATTGCCCGTCAAAAGGCACCACTTCGGCTGTAGAGGACATAAAACCTTGCTTATTTACTCTGCGTCGGCGAGAGTGTACGTAGCCTTAGCAACGCGCTTGAACTGCGGTTTGCCCTGGAGATTCAATAGGATAGTGGTTTCTTTAACAAAACGGCTCTTGAGTACGCGCTTGACGATTTCGTCGCGGTGCAGCGGTTCACCGGCGTCGCGAAGAACGTCGGCAATCACATCGGCCACAGTACCTTTTTCATAACCCCACTCTTTGAGAGCGTAAATGCCGCGGCCTATAAGCACAAAGCGCTTGTCTTTGATCAGCTCATTGTGAATGGCCTGCGTTGTGACGTCCTTACGCTTAAAATCACTGTCTTTTATGGCTTTGGCAATCTCATTAAAATGCATTTGTTTGCCATTTTCCTTGAGAATAACATAAATTTTGTCGCGGATATTTTTAGGGTTGACCATCGGCCATTTAACGAGGCCCCAGCGGTTATTGAGAGTAGCCAGCTTCTTTGAGGTACTGGCCAGCGCTGCCGCTTCTTTCGTATCTGCCATGTTGGCAGCCTGGGCAATCTCGTTGATGGTTTTCGGTTCCCCGAGGTTTTTGATGGTGTCAATGAGGGAGCTCACGGCCTGCTTGAGACTTTTTTCATTATACGTACTGGTGAGGCTGACGCTGTTATAAAAGTTATCGTCTTCGCTAACTACCGTGAGTTTCGGGCACAACTGGCTTAAGAAGGAAATGCGGGCTTGCTCTTCTCTGTTGGGGTCTTCGCTCAGTTGCTTAGCGAGCTCGCTTACCCGGCTTACGTTGCCGTTAGCCCCTAAAATTTCCAGTACTTTGCCCTGGAATTCTTCGATGTGCGGAATTTGCCCCTGCTCTGCAGTAGTTTTCAGCTTAACGATGACCGATTTTTCAAGCTGGCGTACACGCTCACGGGTAATACCGAGCATTTCGCCGATTTGTTCGAGTGTTTCCTTGCGGTCAAAGAGGCCAAAGCGCCGCGCGATGATTTCCCGTTCCCGCTCACGCTCAATAGTAGCAAGTACGTCAGTAACGAGTTTTTCGGTAGCGAATTCGGTCGAGGTACTTTGGGTCATATATATAGTTCTTCCCTGTTGTGCAGTTTCTTATGTAGTAATTATAAAACTATACGTTTTAAAAGTCAACATTTTTCCTCAATATGTAACATATTCTAGCACATTCCTGACAGTATTACGTAGTCTATGTTGTAAAAATACTACTTGTCCACAGCTTTTACTGAGGTGCAAATAAGCAGGACTATCAAGTTTTTTTAGCAGCTTTTTTGCGGCGGAAGCCGCGTTTTTTAGCTGGAGCGGCCTCAAGGATAGCTTTTGCTTCTGCCTCTGTTAATGCAGCCGGATCCTGCTCTTTTGCTATGCGGGCGTTCTTTTTGCCGTCGGTGACGTAGGGTCCGTAAGGACCGTTAAGAATTTTAATGCCGCTTTCGAACTCCTGGATGTTTTTAGCAGCGTCTTTTGCGAGCTTTTCGGCATACAGTTCACGTGCTTCTTCTTCGGTGACGCTTAAGGGGTCGCGGGGCTTTATAGAGACAAATGTCTTGCCCACTTGGATATAGGGGCCAAAACGGCCGATATTTGCCTTTATCTCTTCTCCGTCCTCTGTTTTACCTACTACGCGGGGTAATTTGAACATCTCAAGTGCTTGCTCCAAGGTAACCGTATCTATAGTGGCGCCTTCGGGCATGGGGGCGAAAGCAGGTTTTTTGTCTTCATCCTCGGTACGCCCTTTAAGAAGCATTGGCCCGTATCGGCCGTACCGTGCATAAATGGGTTCGCCCGACTTGGGGTCGGTACCGAGTTCGCGCGCTTGGGAAACCTCGTTACGCGGTATACTTTCTGATTTCTCGATCAGAGGATGGAAATCTTTATAAAAATCACTGATCATGTCGGCCCAGCGCTCATTGCCGTCGGCTATGTTGTCGAAATCATCCTCTACCTTTTTCGTGAAATCATAGTCCACAATTGCCGGAAAGTACTTCACCAAAAAATCGGTGGTAACTTCGGCGATGCCGGTTGGGACAAGTTTATTGCGGTCTGCCCCCGTTGTTACTATGGATTTACTGGTTGCAACCTGCCCGTTGGCAAGCGTGAGTTCCGTTATTTCGCGCTCTTCTCCTTCGAGATCGGTTTTCTCTACGTAACCTCTGGTTTGGATGGTTGAAATAGTCGGTGCATACGTGCTCGGCCGCCCAATTCCGAGCTCTTCCAATTTGCGGACCAGCGCCGCTTCGGAATAGCGGGCTGGCGGACGGCTGAAGGTCTCAGTAGCGGTTATGGAGGTAGCTGTGAGCTCTTGCCCCTCTTTGAGCGGTGGTAGCAGTACGTCGTCTTTGGTACCGCCGTACACTTTCATAAACCCGTCAAAACGGAGTATTTCTCCCTTAGCGAGAAAAGTCTCCGGGTGTTTGCTGCTCTTAATAATGACTTCTGTGCGTTCTAATTCGGCAGGGCTCATCTGTGATGAAAGCGCGCGCTGCCAGATCAATTGGTAGAGTTTTTTCTGTTGTTGGTCATTGCCTAGATTGGTTCTTGTAAAGTCTGTTGGCCGGATGGCTTCGTGGGCTTCCTGGGCGCTCTGGTTTTTGGTTTTATACTGCCTTACCTGGTGGTACTTGTCGCCGAACTCTTTTTTAATGTATGTCTCGGCTGCTTTGATTGCCTGGCCTGAAAGCGTGGTGCTGTCCGTACGCATGTAAGTAATATGGCCGGCTTCGTACAGGCGTTGGGCTAGAGTCATAGTCTGGCGGACGCTGAATCCGAGCCGCCGGGAAGCCTCTTGTTGCAGCGTACTGGTGGTAAATGGTGCGCCGGGGCTGCGGCTGCCGGGCTTTTGCTCGATGGAGACGATGGTGAACGCCGCGCCATTGGCCGTTTCAAGCCAAGTTTGAGCCGTTTTAGCGTCCGCTAGCCGTGATTGCAGTTCTGCAGGTACTTCTTGGCCGTCGGCCTCGAAAACGGCGGTAACTTTGAAAGAATTCTCTGCCTCGAAATCCCTGATTTCGCGTTCGCGCTCAACGATAAGCCGGACGGCAACCGACTGGACGCGGCCGGCGGAAAGCCCGGTACGGACTTTTTTCCATAACACAGGCGACAGTTCGTAGCCGACAAGCCGATCCAGTACGCGCCGGGCTTGCTGCGCATCAACCAGCTTAATATCAACTGTGCGGGGGTTCTTGATGGCCGTTTCTATGGCCGGCTTTGTGATTTCATGAAAAACGATGCGCTTTGTCTTACCGGGGTCGAGTTTCAGGGCTTGGGTCAGATGCCAGGCAATGGCTTCCCCTTCCCGGTCTTCATCGGAAGCTAACCATACTTCGCTGCCGGTAGCGGCTTTTTTGAGCTCGCTGATTACTTTCTTCTTGTCGGGGCTGATTTCGTACTTCGGTGCAAAACCGTGCTCGATATCGATGTTGAGACCTTTTTTCGGCAAATCACGAATATGGCCAAAACTACTTTTGACTACATAATCTTTGCCAAGGAACTTCTCAATGGTCTTAGCTTTTGCGGGGCTCTCAACAATCACAAGGTTTTTAGCCATAAGCCTATATATAAGACTAGTTTCGCTCTGAATGCAATAAAAAAGTGGTATATAAATAAGAATGCGCCAGTTTTATATCAGCTAAGAACAAAAGTGGTGGCTCTGTGTTATAGTTTGCGTTATGGAGGGCCCGGTTAGGAAAATCGAACAGGCTATTTCTGACAGATTTGACTATCGGCTGCCTTTGCCGTCGGCATATGAAAACCGCGGTGCACTTTGGGAGACGAGGGGGAAAGTTATAGCCGTGGTTGCGGCCGGAGCCGTTGCTGGAGCGAATGCTATAGCTTTCACGGATACACCGCTCGTAACGGTGATAGAGAATGTTTCCAGAGAGGTAGAATTGGGCGGCGTGTCGTCGCTTGCCCTGATTGCTATTGGCGGTTACCACAAAATCCGCGGCCGCTGTTTACGGTCCCATTTGCCGAATAGCCGGTGATTTTATAGAGAGAGGTTCTGGCCAATTTTGTAGCCGGCCCAGATACCGAAGAATGAGCCGATCGTACCGAAAAGTAAGCTCCAGCCGCCGAACCAATTACCGTGGTCCATGGCAGCTCCTAACCAACTCCCTATTGTGCCGAAAACCGCAATGCCGATCATGATCATGAGTTTCATGCAATGATCTCCGGTGCTCCGGTTTGTTTTTGGATTTTTATTTTCTCGGCTTTTTTCGCCCGCATAATTCTTAGTCTACCGTATTCTCCATTGATTACCACCCGTGGGGCGGATTTTGCCGCCGATCTCTAGCATAGTGAGTGCTTGGTTGAACCTGCTGGCCGGTAACTTGCTGCGCTGGAACAGCTCATGGCCGCTGTACACTCCTAAAAGTAATAAGTCGATGATTCTCTGTTCATCGGCATTTCTACCCCTGATTGTTTGCGGGCGGCCGGTATGGGGTTCGAGCCCGAGCACTTGCAGTACATCAGAACACGAAGTGATAGGAGTAGCCCCGGCCCGGATGAGGTTATTTGTCCCGACGGAAGGCGGACTGTCGATATTTCCCGGAACCGCCAGTACGTCTTTGCCTTGCTCGAGCGCAAAACGTGCAGTGTGCAGGCTGCCGCTCTTCTCTGTGGCTTCCGTAATGAGTATGACCTGGCTTAATCCTGCAACTATTCTATTCCGGGCAATAAAATTCTGCTTGAACGAGACAGCGCCTTCGTCGTACTCGCTAACGAGCACGCCGTTGCTTGCAAGTATCTCTTCTGCCAGACGACGGTTCGTTGCAGGATATACTCGGCCGACTGGGCCCGGCAGGACAGCTATACAGGTTCCGCCGCTTGCAAGCGCTGCCCGGTGGGCGATGGCATCTATGCCAAGCGCCAAGCCGCTTACGATGATTATTCCTTGCCCTGCCAATTCGCTTGCCAATTGTTCTGTTACGTATTTGCCATAAGGCGTGGGTCTGCGGCTGCCCACAAGAGCTACCCTGGGCATTTTAAGCATTTCTCCCAGGGGTGCACCTTTTGTAAAAAGTTGCTTTGGCGGACTGGGAATGTGCCGCAGCGGCTCCGGATAGCAGAGTGAGGTAAGCGTAAGCTTATTGATTTTCATAGAAAATATTTTAAAGTATTGACATAAGGACATGCTTTTGCTAAAATAGCAACTTGTGAGTTCTAAAATAGGACTCTTGCACCTTTTACCCCCAATTTCTAACGCCTTGCTCCTCTTGAGGAGTAAGGCATACGTTAGATTGTTTTAGAGCGCGCCTTAAGAAAAGTTGTTACCCTCCACTTATTCTCTTGGCTTCGGGTTTTCCCGAAGCGCTCTAAAACATACTAACCCCTTTAACTAGATGCTTCTTAGGGTCTCGGCCTTTTAAGAAGCTCCCCGATCAATGCGAGCCTAAACGGTTTTCGCTGGCTTGCCGGCGGGAGGCACAGGTCACCTCACTGTATGGACCATGATGTTTCGCCGGGGTGGGTTGAAGGGCTTGGGCAGATCTACTCTGCCCTGCAAAAGGCTGACGAGCGGTGCCCACCCCCTCTCGTCGGCCTTTTTTAGTTCCATCGTAGTTTCACTAGGGACACTTCGTTGGCGCCTACAAAAAGCCGAGGCTTTGGCTTTTTGCCCTCTCGTCGGCCTTTTTTAGTTCTGTAAAAACTGGCGAAAACTTGGCCTAGTTGTACCGTACACCAAAATATAATTTTCTCTGTACTTATTATGGCAAAATTTCAGCGGGGCTTAATGAACATGGCCGGTCGTAGAGGGCTGCGATTGGCTGGGTACAAGGTTCTGGGCATAGCGTGCGTAATTGCTAACTGCCATATTTGCGGTGGCTTTGATGAGTGCTACGTCGTGCATAAGACTGGCAGCTTCAAAGTCGGCGATGTCCATGACTGCTCGCATTCTGGCGTTGGCTGCACGCTCTTCCTCCTCTGAGTAGCGGGCACTTTCGCTTACGCCAGCCAGGTTATGACGATGAGAATGAACCGCGTAGGTGCTGATAATGCCGGGCCTTTGCCGCGAACGTGCATATTCCCATCGGCTACGCATATCGGTATCTTCTACAGCTTCAAATAACTGGTCAATATGCTCTGGTTCGTCGGCTCGGGGTCCTATGAGTGTCATGTCGCCTTTCTGGACGTCTAGGATTTGCGGTAACTCATCAACCATGGCGCGCCGAAGCCACCGAAGCGCCAATGTGTCGCGTCCCGGGTCGCCTATCTTTTTGGCGGTGAACGTGTGGCCGGGATATAACGAACGTGGCACTTCGTGTATCGTCGGCACCAAACGATGTGTGAGCGCTACGGCACCGGCCACGGGCACCACGGGGCTTATAAGAGCGGTTTCAAGCCGGCGTTTTTGAGCGCTATTGATCCACGCTTCACCTATTTTCGGCATACTTATCTACTACTGTAACATACAGTTACACAAGAAAACTGCGGGTTTCGTGCGGGAGTGCCTGATTGCTGAAAACGTATTCAGTGATAATTGCGGTGACTTCCCGCGCCAGATTAGGCAATTGTTTTTGCTCTTCATTTGAAAATTTTTGTAGCACAAAGTCAGTGCTATCTATTTGCGGTGGCTGTTTTGGGCCGACGCCGATACGGATGCGGCCGTAACCTTCTCCTATGTGCTGGGTAACGGATTTGATGCCATTATGCCCGGCATCGCTGCCGCCGACACGCAAGCGGATCTGGCCGAAATTTATATCCAGTTCATCATGGGCGACAATGATATGTTCGGGGTTAATCTTATAAAAATCGATCACGGCCCGGATTGCTTCGCCGCTTAGGTTCATGAAAGTCGTTGGCTTGACGGCGATAACCCGGTTGTCGCCAACTCGACCACTTGAAAGATGACATTTTAAGTCCTTTTTTTCGATCCAGTCGGCCATCTCATCCGTTTTGGCGACAAACTCATCGATACAGAAAAAACCTGCATTATGGCGCGTAAGGTCGTACTTCGCGCCAGGGTTGCCGAGCCCGGCAATTAATACGGTCTTGTTGAGCCCGACGGTATAAAAATTTGTAGGGTTGCTTACTTGCGGCCGTTTTTGGAGCCATGCCATACGCTCAAGTATCGGCGATAGCGCGGAGAGAATCAAGCCATGCCGGATAGTGCTCCGATTCCCGGGTTGCGCTAATCTTTTTGTTTTTTTCTGGTGGGGCTTTCGCCGTGCTTGTGTGTCTGGTGTTTTTCGATAAACCATAGTTGCACCGGCGTGCCGCTAAAACTGTATGCTGCTCGCAAGCGGCGTTCAAGGTAACGCCGGTAACTCCAGTGCACGAACCGCGTATGACTGCCGAAAATTTTGAAGGCCGGTGTCGGGTTGTCCGTTTCCTGCACCATGTAGTTGAGTTTGGGCGTCCGGTTTTTAAGGCCAGCCGGCGGATGGGCATCTATCGCCTGGCGGAGCCATTTATTCAGCTCTGAAGTGGAGATCCGGCGGTGCCGTTCTTGGTCGATTTCCATAGCCAGGTCGAATAATTTAGTTACGTTCTGGCCACTGACCGCACTGGTAAAAATAAGCGGTGCCCAGGGCACAAAATCATAATGCGCGGCGATCTGAGGCGCTAAGGCGTCGCGGGTGAAGGCGTCCTTGCCTTCTACGGCATCCCACTTGCTGACTACAAGCACCAAACCTTTGCCCGCGTCTTTGATCATGCCGGCAATTTTTTGGTCCAGCTGCACGTTGAGCTCGCTTGCATCCATAAGCAGCAAGCAGACATCCGCCTGCTCGATAGCGCTCAATGCCCTAATGACGCTAAAGCGTTCGATACCGGTGCCGATTTTGCCGCTGCGGCGGATGCCGGCCGTGTCCAGCAATTCGATCTCCCTGCCCTTGTAGCGCACGGTCGAGCGGTTGACGTCTCTGGTGGTCCCGGCGCGGTCGGCAACGATCGCTTGTTGTTTTTTGGAAAGCGTATTGAAGAGGTATGACTTACCGACATTCGGGCGTCCCAGAAGCGCAATGTGAAGCCGGTCGTCTTCCTCTCGGAGGCTGGCCTTTGGGATAATCGCTGCAAGAGCCTCGAGAACCTGTTCGACACCTCTTGCCTGCGTCATGGAGGTACGGAAGATCGGCTTAATGCCAAGCCGCTCAAAACCACTCAGGTCTGTGCCCTTGGCTTTATCTATTTTATTGATAACGAGGAAGACCGGTTTGCGGCTTTTAAGTGCCATTTTGGCGACACGCCGGTCTTCTTCGGTGATCGGCACATCAGCTTCGACCACAACCCAGATTACATCGGCGCTGTCCGCAGCCTGGATAATCTGTTCTTGGATCGTGAACTCAAATTCATCTTCAGGGTCTTTCATTCCGGCAGTGTCGACGATCCAGAAGTTCTGCCCTTTATAATCAGCTTTTGCCATGATACTGTCCCGAGTAGTTCCGGCTTCGCGCGCCACGATAGCTTCGCGCCGTTCCAGAATGGCGTTAAACAGGCTCGACTTGCCCACGTTGGCACGGCCGACAATGGCTATAATAGGTAATTTTTTGCTCATTTGTCTTAAGTATAACAGATGAGACCCATTGACAAAACTATAAAATCCGTTTACTTATAATGTTCATTCTTGCTGGGTGGATATTTTAAACGCCGGCAACTTCGCGGTATTGCTCGCCGGCCGGTAAAAGGTCAAGCGAATATGGCCCGAAATCTGTCCGGTGAAGCGTAGTTACTGAGTAGCCGAGTGCATCGAATGTCCGCCGGATTTGGCGGTTGCGGCCCTCCTGCATGCTGATATGCCATGTGCGCCTACCTTTGCCAATTGTTTGAAGCGCTAGCGCACTCAAACCGTCGTTTAAAAGGACTCCCCGCTCTATTTTGCTCTGGTCTTCGGCTGTAAGCGGCCGGTTTAGGGCGACTTCATACTGCTTTGTCTTTTGGTAGCGGGGGTGCGTTAACCTATGAGCCAATTGCCCGTCATTTGTCAGGACGAGCAGCCCAGAAGAGTCTTTATCAAGCCGGCCGACAGTTTTAAGGATGTGATATTTGGCAGGCAGAAGATCGTAAACGGTTTTGCTACCCTGTCCGCGCCGCGAGCTAACATAGCCCGCTGGTTTGTTAAGGATGATGGTTACAAACGTCTTCTCCGGCTGCTGCACCGTCTTACCGTCAAGCTTGACAGAGTCGCTCCCTTCTACGTTAGTTCCTACGGAAGCAACCTGGCCATTTACGCGTACGCGCCGGTTGGTAATAAGCGCGTCAGCAGCCCTCCGGCTTATGCCGGTTGCTTGGGCTATGTATTTATTGAGGCGCATATAATTTTTGTCACTCGCTGGCTGCAGCGGTTAACTACATTATAAGGCTATCGTGTTCGGGTCGGGAGAATTTTTAGCATCATCTGCCGGGGTTTCCGGCTGCTTTTCCGCGGCAGCTTCTACAGGCGCCGGTGCTGGTTCTGTAGCTGCCGGCGCAGGCGTGCTCGTAGTGTCGCTAGTAGCAGAAGTGTCTGCTACTGGAGCAGGCGCAGCGGCGGGTGCTGGCTGGTTGCTGTCGTCTGGTGTTTCTACTGCAATTTTGGGCGCTGGCGTTGGTTGGCTGGGCTCAGTGCTCGCTCCGGCGACAAAATCTTCAATCTTTGCCTCTACATTAGCCTCTTCTTGCGATGCGGAAGATGCTGCTACGGCGCTTTTAGCGGCCTCGAGTGCTTCTTCGGCTGCAGCTTCGCTGCCTTTCTCATCTTTAGCGGTCTCAGCGGGTGCAGGTTCAGGCGGGGGCGTCGCGTCGCTAGTAATAGGTGGCGCAGTGGTGCCTGCTTCTTTGGCTTCTTCTAGTGCGAGTAGCTCGTTGATGTCTTTCTTGGGTTCGCCTTCCAGTGGCTTAATCACCTTTTTATGAGCAATAGGTACTTGCTCGGTAGGAGCTTCGCCGCCCGATGGCCCTTCTTCGTCTTCCGATTTTATGTCTGATGGCTTATTCAGGGCGCTCGATTCGGTTTTAATCTTGGGCTTTTCCTCGTCAGCCTTCTTATCGCTAGCATCTTCTGGCTTGGCTTCCTCTTCACCTTTATCAGTTCCTCCGGCGGCTTCTTCTTGCTTTTGCTTTTCTGTCTCGGCGATTAAAGCATTGACCGCGTCGTCCATAAGTTTGTCGTCGGCAGCTTTATTGTTGTCGGCGGCGCTTTTCTTTTCTGTTTCTGGAGCTGCTGCAGGTTCAGATGCGGGTGCAGCTGCCACTGGTGCGGGGGGTGTCGGCGCAGAGGGTGCCGGAGACGGCGGTGTTGCAGGAGGCGGAGTAGCGGGTGCCGTTTGGCTGAGTGGAGTGGCGACTGGAACGGCGGGCGGCGGTGTTGGCGCAGAGGGTGCTTCAGCCGGAGGCACGGGCGGTGCGGTAGTGGGTGCCGGAGCTGCGGGCGCAACTGGAGCGGCTGGTGCAGGCGTAACCGGCGTTGGCTCCGAAGTAGCGCCGGGTACGGTCGGTTCGCTGGCCGCTTCATCGGCAAGCAAGTCGTGAGCGGTCTTGACGATGTCCTCAAGGGTTACCTGGGATTTTACGAGGTAGCGATCCGCACCCAGCTTAGTAGCGCGCTGCTGGTCGTCGGATTGGCCGAGAGCAGTCAGCATGATAACTTTTACGTGCTGTAAACCTTCGGTATTCCGTAAAATATCCAGCATTTCAAAACCGCTGATTTTTGGCATCATAACATCAGATATGACAAGATCCGGCTTTTCGGCCTTGGCGACGACAAGCGCTTCTTCGCCGTCCTGGGCGGAAACGATGGTGTAACCTTCAGCTTGCAAACGGGCTTCATAAATCTCACGCAGGTTATTGTCATCTTCGACTAACAATATTTTTGCCATATTCGTGTGGTGCCCTCTTAAAGTGTGTTGCTTATGGTTATATTTGCCTTAATTGTATCACGATGGGGCTACAGAGTTAATCGGTTTTACTTCCTGGTTTTGCTGGGAGGTTTTTTGCAATTCCGCTGCTCGCTGCGGGCTTATCCGCGGCAGGTTGATATAAAACGTGCTTCCCTTACCCAAATCGCTTTCTACCCAGATACGGCCGTTATATAGCTCGATAATTTTGCGCGCGATGAATAGCCCGAGGCCGGTGCCGCCGATAGTGCGCGTGGCCGAATTATCAACCCGGTAAAATTTTTGAAAAAGGTGCGGTACGTCTTCGGAGGGTATGCCAGGGCCAGTGTCGCGCACATAGCATTGCACTACTTGGTCGTTGCCGGTAAGCCCGATGGAAACCTTGCCTTCCTCAGTGTATTTAACGGCATTGTCGAATAAATTAGTAATCACCTCGCGGAGGCGGTCGCCGTCTACATAGACATAATAAAGAGGCCGCACGGTCCGCTCCCCGCCGGTGTTTTTGCTGGCGTTGATAACGTTGCTGGAACCGACCACGAACTCCATGAACAAGCCTTTCTTCTCGGCTGAGAAACGTAAATCGTTAGAAAGTTGCTCTAAGAAGCTGCCGAGTTCGATTACTGCCGGGTGGCTTGTCAGGCGGCCGTCTTCAGCTTTGGCGCTGGTAAGAAGATCTTGGAAAAGTTGGCCGAGATGCTGGGTTGAAGCGTGGGCTTTCTCGAGATAGTCACGGGCCCGGCTATCGATCGTGGCTACTTTATCATTAAGCGCTAAGGCGAGGTAGCCCTCTATGGCTGCGACGGGGGTGCGCATTTCGTGGCTGGCAGTGCTTATGAAATCGGCGCGCTGCTGCTCTTCTGCACGTTCGCGGCTGACATCGCGAAAGACGGCCACTGCGCCGGTTACGTCTGCCCCGTCCATAAGCGGCGAAAGTGTCAATCCGACCGTCAGTTGCTTATTATTTTTGGTGAGTAGTATAGCGCTGTTTTCACGTATGGTGACGTGCTCCCGGAAAATATTATCAAAAGGGTTATTAGTGCCAGTTAGCGCCTCACCTTTGTTGTTAATGAGCTTCATGATGTTTTTCACATTTAAGCCGGTCGCCTCATTGGCGTACCATCCCGTGAGCGTGGCAGCTGCAGGATTTATGGTTTGGACTACCTGGTCTTTGTCGATAAGTATGATGCCATCAGCAATGTTATTGATGATGACTTCAAAGCGTTTGCGCTCATCTTGCAGATCCGTTGCTCTTGTTTTGCCGGCGTCAGCCGCTGATTTTTTGAATCCGAACATCAGTAACCCTGCCTCGGCAATTGCCAGGCCCACCCGCTGTTTTTGGCCAAGGTGTATGCGCGCATAAAACTAATGCTTACATTATTACGGTTTCACCGGTATTATGCAATCTGTCCGACTCCTGGACGTGTGCTAACAGATATGATAAGATGTTCCGAGCTAATTTCTGCTGCCCTACGGCCCCGTCGTCTAGTGGTCCAGGATATCTGGTTCTCATCCAGAAGATCGCGGGTTCGAATCCCGCCGGGGTCACCAAATAATTCAATTTTTAGTTGTAATCTGAGTGCTGCCTATTCAAAAAATCAATCCATACCTGTCCTAAATAGGATTGACATATTATTCTGTAAATTTTATAATCTACTAAATAGGAAAATTGTGAGATAAGTAATCCGGTAATTGGAGCTAACTATTTAATTGAGGATCCGAATGCGGCACGTTTGCATTCGGAAGGCCTAGAGGCAGTACTGTATAGCCAGGATTTTGAGAGAGGTCATGAGCTTTTCGGCGAAGCCGACGCTTTAGTTTCCAACGGCATACCAACTATCGACAGCGAAGTCCAGCGCGCCCGCATTAGGCGCGACGATGCATTTACGTATGTGCGGGAAGGTTTGGCAAATGAAGATATTGATGCGCTCGACGTTGGCGAATTGGCGTTGCGCGGTGCTATCAAGATTACCGCCAATGTGTTGGATCCCTCATCCGTTATAGAGTTCGATAAGCGCCAACTCCGCGGCGGTTCCCTCAAAAAAGCAATCCGGGAAATATTTTCAGAGCATGGCTCTTCCATTAACTTGCTCGGCGGCGCTGCAACGGCTGCGGCAATTTTA
This sequence comes from Saccharimonadales bacterium (SeqCode), assembly GCA_035546975.1. Classification (GTDB taxonomy): domain Bacteria; phylum Patescibacteriota; class Saccharimonadia; order Saccharimonadales; family UBA4665; genus JARIHC01. Next base: position 35,222 of record DASZVS010000003.1, on the reverse strand, counting down.
GAAGGTCTTGATATGAGCGGCGACGATGAAGCAGCAGTTAAACACCGCCGCGATGACCAGCGTCCGTATGGTCTTTCTCATGATTTTGCCCGCACAGGAAATAATGGCTACATTCGTGTTAACGGTGCCATGCGCGCTGCCCGCCAAGCCCGGCTTAATGGCGATATGGCCGGTGTTGGGGTTTGGGTGGACCGCGCTCTCTACGGCCTCAGTTGGACCGCTTTGCACGACAGGCGCAACCTACGTGCGGCGGCCCGTACTTTCATGGGCAGAGCCGCACACTTGCGAAGCTACGAAGTAGCAAAAGGTTCTGTCTTTACGCATCCGTAGCCGCCTAGCGATGTAAGGCGGCTATTTAACGCGGTTGACGAAATCCACCAGTTCGTGGGGAGTAATCTCGGCTTTTATAAGATAACCGTCCGCTTGTTTTTCGATTTCTGCGCGTACGTCTTCTCGCTGCTCAAGATTCGTCGTAATAATGATTTTCGATTTGAGAGGCGGCACGCGTGCTGGATCGCGGAGCTTACGCAGGATCTCTATGCCGGTCAGGTTTGGTACCATGAGATCCAGCAAGATGATGTCGTATTTGTTGGTTTCCGCCTCGGCCAGGCCTTTTTGCCCGTCGCTCATGCTTGTTACGCGGTAGCCGCTTTTGGATAATGCGCGGGCATAGAGTTCGCTAATGAAATGTTCGTCTTCTATGCATAGTATGGCGCGCCCGGCGGCGTTTCCGCTCGGCGCAATCGGTTCATTTGGTTGTGAGGAAAGATCCATAACTTATACTGTAGCAGATTTAGTTTGTATGTAGTTTATCGCCTATAGAGCGAATGGTTTTTGATCCAGCCGTGGGCGCTTCGGGCAATTTCCTTGTCACCCGTGCGCTTCTTTTCTTCGGCTAACTGGGCATACGGGACAAGCGTGAAACCAAACGTGCTTCCCTGGCCCTCTTTGCTCCGCACCCAGATATTACCACCATGGGCCGCTACGATAGCCTTGCTGAGGTACAACCCCAGCCCGGTGCCGCCAATTTGAGCGCGGTTGCGGTGGTCGCGGTAGAATTTTGTGAACAGATGCGGCATGATACTGGCTGATATGCCGAGGCCGAAATCTTCCACGGTTGTTTCTACGAAGCCGTCTTGGGTAAGGTGTGTATCAACCTTGATTACTTTGCTGTTACCACTGTACTTGATGGCGTTGTCGATGAGGTTGTTAATAACTTCCTGGATGCTGAGCCGGTCCACGCCTACTGTCGGCAAACCTTCGGCGAAATGGCTCTCCAGGCTTATGCCGCGGACTTTGGCCTGCAGGTTAAGCGCCGCGAGCGTGCTTTTCAATAGTTCCGGCCAATTTTCCTCTTCCAAGTGTAGCTCCAACTGGTCATCGTCTACCCTGGCTACATTCAAAATATTATTAACGAAACTCATGAGCTGTTCAGCCTGGGCGCGCATTTTTTCCATGAAACCTTGCAGCTCGGGGCTTATCTCATGCCCTATTTCATCTTCAAAGACCTCGATGTAGCCACGGAGCAACGTAAGCGGCGTGCGAAGCTCGTGGACGGTCAGCGCGATAAAACTGACCGCTTGGTCGTCCTGGCTGTACTGCTTAGTATGGTCAAAAATCGCGATCATAGTTTCCAGATGATCGGGATTGTCCCGGTTGTAGTATGCCGCTAAATCAAACAGCCGTACTGGGTGGTTATCGCGTATGTTAAGTCGGACGCGCTCCCATGATTGCACGGCGGTGGCATTTTTAGATTTAACGGCTTTGAGCCACTTATCGAAGGTATTTTCGCTCGGGAAAGACATGTCGAGCACCATATAAACATTCTTACCGCGCATGTCTTCAGCAGTGATGCCTATGTATTGTTCCGCTGCAGCGTTGGCAAACCTAATTGTGTCTGTGTTGTCTATGATAAAAAGCGGCAGCGGCAAATTCTGGGCCACGAAATTTTCGGAAAGGTCGCTCACGCGCCGCTTAGTTTCAACTTCAGTCTTCTGGGCAACGTTCACGAGCTCGTTGAGCTGCGCCGTTAAAGAAGCTACCAGCTCGCGCCCAAAATGCACTTTGTTTAGATCTGGCGCGGGTACGCCGTGGTCTGTGGGGCTGATGCGCAGGATTGTCTGCCAAATGGCGGCAATCGGTTGCATTGCAAAGTTACTGCCCATTGAAACGACGATCACGCATAGAATAATGCTGGCAGCCAGACCGATTCCGGCAATGACAAGATAATTGAGAGAGGTGAGATAAAAACCGGCTGTCACCAAGCCGACAAGGAGAATATTTTCTACTATAGCCAGTATGAAAATACGCTGTTGGAGCTTGCGCCGGAGAGCTTCGAGATGATCCATAGCATTACGGCGAGTAGCTTACCTTGCCCGTGTCGGAAACGGCGGTAATCCATGTCTGGCCTGGGTTAAGCTTTATGGGCTGCCCGTCGGCGCCGGTAAATGTTATTTGGTCTGTATTGCTCTTTTTTGCCCATGTGCCGGTGATGACGCCTCCATCCTGGAAAACATATACCGGCCCGCTGCCAACAACGCCATAGTTCGAATAATATGCGCCGCTGCTGTCGAGTGCGCCCAGCGAATACGGTACCACCATAGCAATGACAACCGCCGGAGTGATCTGCTTGTTGGTGTTAGCATCTACGTGAGGCGCCCCGCCGACACTCCGCCCGTAATTATTGCTGGCGGCGTTGTAGTCGTAGTGGACGTTATATGTAGGCCCCGATAACGTGAGGTTGATGGACTTTGCGGCTGCCGGCTTGCTCTTATCCGGAACTGCTTTTTTCTTGCGCACAAAACCCTTGTAAACGCTTGTATCATAGCCCTTTTGTACTTCGAGTTGGTTGAGCGCCGAGATCGACGTGTATACGTTATGCGGTGCTGCGCGGCTGCTTATACGATGGTATGAACCGCCGTTGCTGAACTGGTCGAGGTCGCGTACGTGCCAAGCTTTTATATCCGCAAGCGCATCGGGGCTACCGCCTACGTGCGCATAGCCGGCATCAAATCCCATGGACCATTGCACATAATATGGCCGGGCACTTCTGATGGGGCCGACGTTGTTCGGTGCCGTATCCTGGTAAAGTGCCATAAAGCGGGTAACGCCGCCCTCGGCAATCGCCTCAAACACCACGCCTGCGTCGCCGAGGCCGGACTGCGGGCGGGCTTGCGGGCTGTTCTCGACCATGACTGCCGTAACGGTGCGCTGGTTAACACTCGGATCGACAGGCAGGCCGGTGAGTGTCGACGGTACAGTTTTGCTTGCATCAGTAACTTTGGGAATAGGCTGGATGGTTGCCGGTTTGCTTTTATGCGTTAGGAGCCAGCCGCCTACGCCGCCGCCAATCAGTAGTAGCAAAACGGCGAGTATAATCCACTCTTTTTTGCCGGGCGGCCAGTGCAAGCGATTAAACCTGCGCCATTTTGATTGTTTTTTAGACATAGATGGATTTGATTCGAAAGTATTAGTTTGGGTTTCCGGAGCCGGGCTAGCCGGGATTTCCGTTTCGGCTATTTCCGCCGTTGGCTCTGCGGCAACTTCTTCCGGAGTCCGGAACGATTCGGAGTCTGCAGGCTGCAAAGGCTTTGCCGGCCGGTTTTTTGGTTTTCGCGGCTGAAAGTCGCTATCCATGCAGCCATTATATCAACGCTTATGGTAATACACTAGCCGGTCACAAAGCGGCGATTTGCTGGTCGATACGGACCAGGCTGCGGTCTTTGCCTAGGACGGCCAGTGTGTCAGCTAGCCCTGGGCTAGCGGGCGCCTGTGTAGTGGCAATGCGAATAAGACTGAATAATACGGCCGGCTTTTGTTCGGTTTTCTCTAAAAGATTATTCAGCCTGGCAGTCAGGTCATCTATTGAAAAGTCGCTTTCTAACAGAGAGGATTTTGCTTGTTCAAGCAAATCTTTCAGTTCGCCATTGGATAATTTCTTGAGTTGTTTGTGCGAGTTGATAAGTTCCGGGTTTACCGGTAAATCGACAAAAAAGAAGCGTGTAAGCTCCGGTAGTTCCGTAAAGAACTTCAAACGCTCCTGAACGAGCCCTAATACTTTAAGGCGATAGGAATCGTCGAATGGTTCATTGAATGCTTCCGGCGGCCAGAAGTTTGCTGCGCTTGCCTTGGTGCCGACAATTCCATAGAGTTTTGCGGTATCAAGCCCGCGAACGTGTGCACCCTGTAGCCACAGAAGACGGCGCTCATCGAACACGGCGCCATTTCGCTGGACCCGCTTCAGGCTAAACTTTTCTATAAGTTCTTCGCGGCTGAAGACTTCTTGCTCGCTGCCGTCGTTCCAGCCCAGCGTGGCAAGAAAATTGATCATTGCTTCTGGCAAATACCCCTCTTCGCGATAATCCAAAATGTCTTTTGCGCCGTCGCGTTTGCTCAGCTTTTTTTTGCCGTCAGGGCCTAAAATGTGCGGCATAGTAGCGAAAATTGGCGGCGTAATCCCCAGTGCTTCGTATAAATTCAGGTAATTCGGTACGCTGGCCAGGAATTCTTGTCCGCGCAGTACGTGGGTGATGTCCATATCGTTGTCATCAACAATATGAGCGAAATTATATGTAGGATAGCCATCTGACTTTATAAGGATAAAATCATCAACGACTTCCGGTCCGGTCTCAAGATTGCCCATAACCTCGTCGTGCCATGCATAAGCGCGGGGTTCGGACTTAAAACGAAGCGGCCGTTTGCCATCCCACTCCGGCGGATTTTCTGGCCGGTGATCACGGAATAAAAATGGCCGTTTGTCTGCTCTTGCTTGTTCGCGGAAGGCTTGTAATTCTTCGGGAGAATATGGATCGGCGTATGCCCGCCCCTTTTCAATAAGTTTTTGTGCCCACTGCTTGTATATGTCCAGGCGGTCTGATTGTTTGGTAGGGCCTTCATCCCAGGTAAGCCCGAGCCATCCGAGACTTTCTTGGATGTGTTCGATGCTGCCGGCGACTTCGCGGGCCTTGTCGGTATCTTCAATTCTCAGTATAAATTGGCCGCCTGTTTGCTTGGCGAGCAACCATGCGAACAATGCAGTACGGACGCCGCCGACATGTAAAAAACCTGTCGGGCTGGGTGCGAAGCGAGTACGGGCTGGTTTCATTACCCTCTATTATAAGAGAAAAATGGCTTTCTAGAAATATCCTAGAGGCTGCTTGCCAGATTGACGAGTTGGCGTGTGCTGAGGGCGCCGTTGGTATTAATCTGGTACCAGATGCCTCCGCTGACCCAAGTAGCGGCATTTTTGCCATACACATAGAGTGTGCGCCCGGCTGATTCAACGGTTTGGTAGTCCTGCCCGGAGCTTGCCAGATACGTGTCGCGCAAAGTGTCGCTATCCCAATCGGAGCTCTTTTCGGTAATGGCGAAACTGCGGCTATCGCTATTGCTGGCAAAGTTTAAGGATACTTGGCCTGGCGCCGAGTTTAGATTGCTTAAGTGGTAACCGGCGGGTTTATAATCGGGCAGATTTGCCGAGAAGCCGGCCTTGGAAGACGCAAGCTTGAGCCGTACTGCCGGCAAATTCTGGGACACGACGAAACCCCCTAGGATGACGAGTGCCACGAGGACTGCCGCCAAGCTGCTTGCCCGCTTGGAAAGCATACGTCTTTTCGACATTTTTGGTGCTGGCTCCAAGTGGCTGGTGGCCTCTCGCAAAGCGCGCTCTAATAAAGCCTCGGTAGCCGTTGCTTTCTCGGCATGTTGTCCGGAGGGGTGTTTTACCGGAATGTGGTGCGGCACGGCGGCATGTGGCCGCTGAGAAACAGGAACGGACGATTTTGTAATGGTGACCGGGATAAATGCCGGTGAGGCAGGTTGGTGAAAGCGCTTAACTGCACTGCTTTTTGCAACTTGTTTGGCATGGGCTAGACGTTTCGTATTAAGAACCCCGATAGAACGTTTAGGCGCCACGGTGGCTGATGTTCGTATGAGCGCATCGGTGCTGCCGTGGGCTTTTACCTGCCGCTTAAAACTGCCGGCAGGTTTCGTAACGGCTTTGCGCATCAGCGTATTGGCGTGTTGCGGAGCATGGCCGCTCAGTTTTTTGGCAGGCTGCCGTTTAATGTCGTGGTGCCGCGGAGCTGGTTTAAGTTTTGCCGCAGCCTGGACGGTAGCCGGCTTTGGCTTCGGGCTTGGCGTAATGTCCATTTTCGGAGTGGCCGGCCGGGGTGCTTTGGCGGCGCTTGTAGGAGCAAACACGTCAAGGATGGCGCCCGTAGATGCGTCATATCGCCTGCCGTTAATTTCTATCGTGTTCGTATTTTTTCCCATGGCCTTTTCGGGCCCTTTTTCTTTCGATTACCTTAAGCACATTATCTGAATATATCTTAAACCCTCTTGATGGGAACTGCAAGTACCTTCATACTTAAGAACGTACGCGCTGCAGCTGCGCCTGCCCCCAAACAAATTTATGGAATTTTTAGATCCCGCCAAAGAAACCAGACACCGCATTATTATGTGGATTGGTTATGTATTAATTGCCGTAGGCATAGTGATAGCTACTTTTATCTTGTTGTACGAGGCGTACGGCTTCGGCATCAACAAGAATGGCAACGTCATTCAAAACGGCCTTGTCTTTTTCTCAAGCCAGCCTAACCCCGCGAATATTTATCTTAATGGCAAGCTCAATAAAGCAAGTACGAACGCCCGGGTGGTATTGCCTGCCGGCATATACCGCACGCAGTTGGAGCGGTCCGGCTATCATACCTGGCAGCGAACTATTGAAGTTGAGGGCGGCGATGTCCAACATTTTGATTACCCTTTTCTGATCCCGAATAAACTGACGCAGAAGACCATCAAGGCATATGCCGGCTACCCTGGCCTGATGACCCAAAGTCCTGATCGCCGCTGGCTCCTTGTCGAAACGCCGGGCTCATCAACTAGTTTCAGCGTCTATGACTTAAAAAATCCTACTAAAGCCCCGGAAACGCTGGACTTGCCCGCCTCGGCGGTTACTAAAGCGCAAGGCAGCGAGAGTTTTGTGCTGGAAGAATGGGCTGACGACGATAAGCACGTAGTACTCCAGCATAATTATGATGGCAAATCTGAATTCATTTTAGTTGACCGGACAAATGCGGCTAATACGCAGAACCTTAACGCCGTACTATCGTCCAGCCCTACTAAACTAACGCTGGATAATAAAAAATACGACCAATATTATATGTACGATAGCAAAACTGCCGTCTTGCAATCGGCAACTTTGTCGGCGCCCACGCCGAAAACGCTGCTCGAGCACGTCTTGGCATACCAGTCGTACAGTGACGACACATTGTTGTACGCCACCGACAATGGCGACGCCACCAGCAAAGTCTACATCAAACTGAAAATAGGCAGTCAGACATATCCGGTCCGGGATTTTCCATCAGGGGCATCGCCGCTCTTGGATTTGACTGAGTATAGCGGCACGCTATATGTGGCTGCGGGCGCGACTGGGCAGGACAAAGTGTATATCTATAAAGATCCCGTCGGCCAGCTGCATAAGTTGCCTGGCCATGCTTTAGTGCCGGACCAGGTCCTTCACGTGCCTTTGCCGAATTATGTAAGTTTTTCGGACAATGCCCAGTTTATCGTGGCAGAAAATGGCACGCAATTCGGCGTATATGATATAGAAAATAAAAAAGGCTATAACTATGCGATGTCCCAGCCGATTGACCCGCCCCAAGCGCATGCCACATGGATGGATGGGGATAGGATGACATACGTCAGTAACGGCAAGCTGATAATTTTCGATTACGACGGCACGAATGAGGAAACGCTCTTGAATGCGCTAAGCCCCTACCTGCCGGCCTTTGCGCCCGATTTCAAGTTCGTTTATACGCTTTCGCCCGCTAAAACTGCCGCGCAAGCAGATCTAGATCAGACATCTTTGCTGGCTCCTGCTGACCAATAATAGCCACGGTTTTACCGTGCCTGAAGTGCGCGTTTCGGTTGGTTGATCCACCGGAGGGTTACAAAAAGAATGCCTAGGAGTGCAGCAGTTAGCACGATTTTACCCGGCCAGCTACGCACGACTCGGGTCAGGAGTGTCGGGCCGTTGCCTGGCAAGGTTGTGGCGCTCGTGCCGGAAGCGCTCGTGGTTGTAGCCTGGGTATTTGAAGACGGGTCTGGGCTGATTTGCTGGCCCACTACGACAAGCCGGTTAATGCTGGTGCCAGGCGGATCACAGGTTATGAGGGTGGCCGTGGCAGTTTGTCCGGCAACTGGGCCCAGCACGCTAACGTCATTCGGCGGCACGATATTTTTGGAGATAACCTTATAAGCGTAAACTTTGCTACTGTATGTCAGGTAAAAAGTATCGCCTGGCTGGAGCGTGTGCAATAGCACGAAAGCGAACTTGTACTTACCCTTGTTGAATATATTGTTACTGCTATGGCCGAAAAAGGCAGCGTTCCCATTTTGGCCGGGCAACACAGTTGTCGGATAATGCACTACGCCGTCTTCAAGCGCGTTTTCGATGTCGGCTTCATTGGTTGAGGTCTGGGTGTAATCAACAGGGATCTCAACGTTAATCTTAGGGATGATCACTTCGGGGGTCGCGCTTGGAGCTACTGTAGTATTAACAATGAGCGGCGCGTCGGCACTGGTACGTCCGGGTTGGATAAATGGCGTGATAAAGACTTCATTGAAGAAGCCAAAAAGAAAGATTATGATAACGATTACCCCGATGCCGAGGCCAAATAAAAGGGATTGGAAATGATGCTTGGCTTGTAGTTTGCCTCCGGCGGAAACCTTATTTCGTATGGCGGTCTGCACTTCTTCTTTGCTGCGGGCATCGCGAAGCTTTTTCTTAGCGTTCGGTGCTGCCGTAGCTCGGTTCCTGGGCGGCTTGGCGGCCTGTTTTTTATGTTCAGAAACAGCCTGCGGCGAGGATTTCTCGGCTACTTTTTCCGGCCCGTAGAGCGCCGGCATACTTTCGTAAAATTCTTGCCAGACCTGGTGTTTTTCATGGTCCGGCAATGCCTGGTAGTAATCGTGCCATTCGTTCTGGATGGCGGCCAGGTCTTTACCCGAATTACTCAGGTCGTGCATGAACCGCTGGTGTTTGCTGCGCCGGGTGATGCCAGCTGCTTCGGCGGCTTCTTTGCTCGCATCAGGTTCTTCGCTGTAGGCTCTAGCCACTTTCTCGCGTATGATATCGGCCGCGGTTTTGGCATCAGGTGCACTGCCGGGTGCGGGCCGGTTGCTATTGTCATTTGATTGGGGAGCTGGGTTTGTAGCCATATAAATACCAAGAGAACTGCTAGCTCTCTGCTAGTAATTATAGTACAATTACCCCTTGTAGCCTATCAATATAACTACAGTACGCCGGGGTGGCGGAATTGGTAGACGCGCCGGACTCAAAATCCGGTGATAGCAATATCATGAGGGTTCAAGTCCCTCCCCCGGCACCATTACTCAGTTAGTTGGAAATTCGGTCAGAGCGGTGGTTAAAGCCTCGAATGGTTTGGAAGGATTTTGCAGCCACCAGACAGCAGCATGGGCAGCTGTGCGGACGCGCCAAATTTCCATATCTTTATCTATTTTTGTCGTGCTAACTTCCCCGCCCACGGCAACGAGCACGTTATCCAAATGTTTTACGATGATTGCTACCGGATATTTGCCGGTAAATATATGAAGAGTCTCAACAAGCCGCAGTAAATCCATATCAAAAGTGAATGGCGTAGCGAAGTGGGCGCTCATTGCCAGTTGCTGGAGCTGGGAAAAACTTAGCACGAGTGCAGTCTGTGGCCTTCCCAGCAAGCCATCGGGCACCTTAGCAAAGTAGTCAACGGCATCTTTAGTAAGCGTAAGCTGGCCATTGTATTTAGCGAGCAGCTGCTCGAGTAAAATGGCGGTTTCGCTATTGCGGCCCAAGTCTCCGGCCAAAAGTACGCTATCAGCCCAGCCGGCCATCGCCGTAAGCTCGCCCAGGGCTCGGCGGCTGAAGCTGCCGCTGGGCGTGCTAGGCGCGTATTCGCCGGCGGCAAAAGTTTTGCCGACTGTTTTTTGCAGGCTGTCGGGGAGCAACGCCCTGGTTGTGCCGGCCCCGGCTTTTTCGGCTTCGGCGAAGGCTTCGGCGGCAGCGGCGAAACCGTGTGCATTGCCGCCCACTATGAGCAATTTGCCAGCAAGCCGTTTATTTTCCGGCCTGCTCCATAGCAGGTCCGGATACAGCGGCGTACCAGGTATTTGTCTGTGCCAGTACGTAGCGTTCATAGTGATTTTCGTATTAAATTTACATACGGAATGGGATTAAGCCAGCAGTCTTCATGGTGGGGGCCGCCCACGTTCTGTACGTACGTGTAATTCATTGTGCTTGGTATGAGGTTTTGAATGTCGGGCCGGCAAAACGTATCACGCTTGTTTCGGATAAATAGTACCTCGCGCGTAGTTGAGGTTGCCGGTAGCATGGAGAGCTTGCGCCGGGTGCCTGCATAATAGCTGGCTTTGGGGCGTGCGAGGATGTACCAGCAGTTATGCAACAGCTTATTTAGCCACCATCCCGCACGATCGCTCCATGAGTTTTTTATATTCTGGGACGTATTCTGCAAAACACTGATGAGTACCGGTTTGCCCGGCCAATACGGCAAGCCGACGAGCATGACAACTTTCGCGTGGTTTTCCCGGGGCACAAGATAGCAGCCGAGCGAGTGGGCGATGATAACGTCTGCCTCTGCAGCACGTTGTGCAGCCCTAAAGCCGTTTGCCCTAAGGGCGTCCCTCATTTTTTTACTTTGCCACGGCCCCTCGCTCCATCCGTAGACAATAAAGAAACTTGGCGCCGGAACATTATTTGAGTCTGTAGATGCCATGTTCCTGCTCTAATTCGTATACCATGTTTTTTCGTTCCAAAACGACTTTCCAGCCAGCCTTTTCGGCGTGCTTGAACAGGCGCTTATTCGGGTTAAACGCCACCGGCAGCTGAACAACTTCAAGCATGGGGATGTCGCTCTCGCTATCGCCGACTGCAATACTGTCATCCCAACGGGCTCCATGTTTTGCAACCATTTCTTTAAGTACGGTGGGTTTGCGGCTGCTGCGGAGCGGTGTGTTTTTGCCGGTAAAGTGGCCGTTTATTTTTTCATACTCGGTGCCGGCATAGTCATCAAAGGCATAATATTCGGCCAACAGCTGGACGATCTCGGCTTGCGACCCTGAAATGACGAAGAGTAAATATTCCTTTTGCCGTAAATCCTCTATGAGGTCTCTCGTGTATGTATAAACTTGGTCTTTGTATTCTTCGATAACCTGTCCGCATGCCTCCTCGAATGACTGGACGCTAATACTGCCGATGGCTCCATTTACCAGCCGCACCAGGTTATCCTCGTATTCATTAAAAGAAAGTTCGCCGGAGCGGGTCTTCCAACTCATGCGCGATTCCCTGACCTTTTCAAATTCCCTGGCATCGAGGCAACCGTTTTTGGCCAGGCGGTCGGCGATTGCGTGGTATAGCTGCCAACGGATAAGCGTGCCGTCGATATCGAAAACGGCGAACGGCCTTGGGTGAGGATCTAGCATATATGTAGTATACCGCGTACGGTCTCCTAGGGTTGCATTTATGTAAAAATGAGGTTAAAATTAATAAATTATGCCATCTGGATCGTCCCCTACCTTACGTGCGCCGGCCGAGGAACTTATTGCTATGGTAGAACGCCATGGAGAATTGAGCCTTCTGGCTAATTCTAGTAACAGTACATATCGAACTCAGGTTATGGAAAAAGCGAAGAGGCTTCGCTGGCTCCTTGAAGGCGGGTCCGGCATCGTTGAAGGTGTTGTAGGCTCGAGCTTAGAAGAAGCCAAACCAATCGCCGAAGCGGCCTTTGGCGAGGAAATTAGCGTTTATTCAATCGAGAAGTTTGATGATTTTTCGCTGACAGAATTTCCTGGCCTACTAGGGAGAATACGCCGGATTGGCGATTGCCGCACAGAGGGCCCGCTGATTGCGCTTGATTTTCTCGGCGCTGGCGACTAAGACGCGGCTAACCGATCCAAAACTAACATGAGGGCGGTTTTTGCCTCGTGCTGTTTTAGGTGGCCATTTATAGTCCAGATGAGCTTACTGTTTGGAAGCGCTTTGTTGAGCCGGTAGGCAACTTGCGGCCGGCAAACCATATCGTACCTTCCTTGTATCATGTACACCGGCATGGTAAGTTTTGGAGCATTTTTCAAAATATAACCTTCTTCCAGAAAGCAGCCGTTCGCCAAATAATGCATTTCTATAAGGCCACCACCAGGTTCAAATTCATCATCGAACGGTTTTTGGCTGAGCTGGTCGTCGAGTTTTAGAATTGCTATTTCCATGCCGAGATAGTCGTACGACGACCGTTTAATCTCCTCAGGGTTGCCGTGCAACGCCCGGTCATAATGGTAAGCGCTTGGATTATCGCGATGTTCTTCAGGAACGGTTTGCTGGTATGCTTCCCAGATATCCGGGAAAAATTCGCGCCAACCGCCACCCTCAAACCAATCGGTTTCATCCTTTGTCGCCGTGTATACGCCATCGATAACCAGGCCGATAACTTTCTCTGGGTGCGCGATGGCGAACGAAAGCGCAAGGGTCGAGCCCCAGGATCCGCCGGTTACAACAAATTGGTCAATGGTAAGCCGTTCAGTGATTTTTATAATGTCGGCGATAAGGTCTTGCGTCGTATTGTGTGCAAGTTCGCCGCTGGGCGTACTTTTGCCAGAGCCGCGCTGGTCATGAAAAATGACGCGCTGGGTTGCCGGGTCAAACTTGTCTTTATCTCTGTCATAGCAACCATTGCCCGGGCCGCCGTGCAAAAATAAGATCGCCGTCTCGGCGTCTTTATTGCCCCAGTCTTGGACGTACAATTGGTGTCCATTGCCAACATCTAAGAAAAACTCTTGGTTCGTGTGTTCATCCGGTGTCATGACTTTCCTTTCTTGCGATATTCTTTTTTGATGCGAAAAAAGTCATCTTTGCCAACGTTATTTTTATTGAATATCTCCACCGGATATTTTTTATTCACCTTCTCGAGTTTTTTACGAAAAGCGCTGGCGACGTCGATATCCATAACGTTTGCAAAATTAAAAGCATACGCCAGAATGTCGGCCAGCTCGCTGGCCATCGCTTCTTTGTCGTCCTGATGGTATTCATCCCACTGGAAATGCTCGAGTAGCTCCGCGGCCTCGATACTGATAGAAAGTGCCAGGTTTTTCGGCGTATGGTGTCGTTCCCAGTCGCGCTCGGCGGCAAATTGGGCAATCAGATCTTTTAGCTCCTGGATAGTCGTATCAGGGTCACCCTGCTGATTGTCTTGTTTCCCCCGGCTCATATGTCCAGTGTAACAGACACCGGGCAATGGTCGGAGCCCAGGACCTTCGGGTGAATTTCGGCTTTCTGTACTTTATTTTTGAGGCTTTCAGAAACTAATACATAGTCTATGCGCCAGCCGACATTCCGTTCGCGGGCATTAGCAAAGTGGCTCCACCAAGTGTAGTAGCCCTTGCCTTGCTTAAACATGCGGAGCGTGTCGACGAAACCGGCATCGATAAAGGCTTGGAAACCAGCGCGCTCTTCGTCTGTGAAGCCTTTTTTGCCGACATTGGTTTTGTCGTTTGCAAGATCATCAGGCGTATGCGCTACGTTCAGATCGCCGCAAAATACTACTGGCTTGGACTGTTCAAGCTGCTTGCAGTACGCCAAAAAGGCCGGGTCCCAGTGTTCGTGGCGTAAAGGAATACGGCTTAAGTCGTCTTTGGCATTCGGCGTATAAACGGTGACTACCCAAAATTTATCAAACTCGGCGGCAATTACCCGGCCTTCCATATTCGGGTCGCCGTAGGTGTCGCCGCTTACTTTATATTTCTTGATAACCTCTGGCGGAAAGCCGTTTACAACTTGCAGCGGTTTGAGTTTGCTGAGGATTGCCGTGCCGCTGTAGCCCGGCTTCTCGGCTGAATACCAGAAAGCATCGTAGCCGTTGATATCGACATCGATTTGTTCCGGCTTGGCCTTGATTTCCTGCAAGCACAGAATGTCCGGCTTTTCGCTGTCCAGAAAGGGTTGGAACTTTTCTTTCTTAACAACGGCGCGTATGCCGTTGACGTTCCAGGAGTAAAGTTTAACCTTAGGCATGGTAAGCGGAAGTTTCGAGCTGTTCCACGCGGCCGTCAAGTTCGCGCAGGTCCGTATTGGTGTCCTTAATGGCTTGCTTCACGGCCTTCATATCGTTCTTCAGCTCGTCGATGTCGTTTTGGATGGCTGGGATATTGCTGGTCTGCCGTTTGATTTGTTCGATCGCTTCCATAGCTGTCTTGAATTGGCTGACGATTTGCTCGGCAACCAAATCAGCCACGCGCTGCAAAGCTTCGTTGTCGTACTCCCCCGCACTCATAGGCTTTTTAGTATAGACTGCCGGACGAGCCAATAAAATAGTAATAACTACGACAATTAAGTGAATATCTGCTAAACTGGATTTTTAGTGAGTGATACATCTCCTTATAAACGAATTGTCCTCAAGCTGTCCGGCGAACAATTGGCCGGCAAATATGATTTCGGCGTAGACCCGGAGATTGCCGGCTTTCTCGCGGAGGAAGTTAAAAAAGTCCTCGACACGGGATGTCAGGTGGTTATGGTTGCCGGCGGCGGCAATATGGTGCGCGGTGCCGAAATTGCCGGGCACGGCATAAAACGCGTCACGGGCGATCAAATGGGCATGCTGAGCGGCCTGATCAACTCTATGGCCATGACTGATATTTTTGAAGCGCATAACATCACTACCCGCTGTTTGAGCAATGTTTTTGCCACGCAGATCGCGGAGTCTTATTCTTACCGCTTGGCGGAGAAACATCTGCAAAAGGGCCGCGTAGTGTTTATCGCCGGCGGTACAGCCCGGCCGTATGTGACGCACGACACGGCGGCAGTCAGTTTTGCCCTTGAGCTCGATTGCGACATAGTGTTGAAAGCGACCAAGTTTGACGGTGTTTATGACCGCGATCCGGAAGTCTATCCGGACGCACAAAAGATTGACCATGTTTCATTCCAGCAAGCGGTCGAGGATAATTCCATTAAAGTTATGGACAAGGCGGCCCTGGGCCTGGCTCTTGAACAGAAAAAACCGATTATCGTCTTCGATGCTTTCAAGGAAGACAATTTGCTTAAAATTGCCCGCGGCGAAGCCGTTGGCACGATGATCAACTAAACTAAGAGGGTTTATGAATATCGGCGTTGCCGGTAGTATGCAGTTCACGGATCGAATGATCGAAGTTTGCGAAGAACTTAGAAAGCTTGGCCATGAACCATTTATGAGTAAGTTCGGCGGGAACTATGCCGGCAAATCGGCTGAAGAAATTGAGGCGTTAAAACTGGTGGATAAAAATGAGCACGACGCCATACGGGAATTTTGGCAGCCGATGCAAACGGCAGACGCCCTACTAGTACTAAACTTTGATAAGCATGGCATTAAGAACTATATTGGCGGCAATGCTTTTTTGGAAATGGGTTTTGCCCATGTATTGAACCAGAAAATATTCTTATGGAACCCGGCACCGGATATGCCGTATTACGGTACCGAAATAGTTGCCATGAAACCCGTGGTTATTAATGGCGACCTGAACAAGATTAAATAGCTAGGTCGGGGGCGTCGAGCATAATACGGTCGCCGGGCCGCGCCTCGCCGCGCAAAATTTTCTGGGCAACTGTATCTTCTACTGCTCTTTGCAGTGCCCGCCGCATAGGCCGCGCGCCGAGGCGCGGGTCATTGCCGCGCTCAACGATTTTTTGGATACCTGCCGGTGTGAGTTCCACCGAAATATTCTGATTGGCCAGGGTTTTGTTAACCTCAGTTACCATAAGTTGGACTACTTGGCCTAACTCTGCTGGATTGAGCGGGCGGAACAGTACCATTTCGTCGAAGCGGTTTAAAAGTTCTGGTTTGAATTGGCCGCTTTGGATGAGCTGGTCGGTAAATTGTTGCGAGAAACTCTCCAGGCTTTCGCCGTGGGCAATCCGCTCTCGGATGGTCTGGGCGCCGGCATTCGAGGTGGCGATAATGACGCAGTCTTTGAACGAAGCCGGCCGTCCCGAACTGTCCGTAAGCTGCCCTTCATCGAGCAATTGGAGAAGCAAGTTGAGAATATTCGGATGGGCTTTTTCAATTTCATCGAGCAAAACCACAGAAAACGGTTGCCTCCGGACGGACATGAGCAGGCTGTTCGTATCGGTTT
This sequence comes from Saccharimonadales bacterium (SeqCode), assembly GCA_035546975.1. GTDB lineage: Bacteria > Patescibacteriota > Saccharimonadia > Saccharimonadales > UBA4665 > JARIHC01. The sequence goes on along the minus strand of DASZVS010000003.1, from coordinate 19,052 downwards.
CACCGGTGGAAAGCAGCCGCTGGACATCATCGGGCTGTTGGTACTCGCTCATATCCAGCCTGAGCATGGCGCTCTCCGAACCAAAATACGTCGCGGCGATTGCCTTGGCTAACTCCGTTTTGCCGACACCGGTCGGGCCGAGGAAAAGGAAGCTGCCGATGGGGCGCTTTGGGTTAGTGACCCCCGCTCTGGCGCGCCTGAGCGCGTTAGCGACAACGCTGACAGCATGAGATTGGTTGATCATGCGCTGATGGATATTGTCTTCAAGATGCAAAAGCGCATCGGCTTCTACCGGCTCAGCAGTAGACGCTTTAACGCCGCGCGTTTGTTCGATTGCCTTTTGGACGCTCTGGGCGGTCACGGCCGAGTGTTCGGCGTGGGCAATCGATTGTCCGAGTAATTTGATGGCTTTTCCAGGGTAGGCTTCATCTTGGTTATATCGTCCGCTTAAGCGGTACGCTTCGTGCAATGCTTCGTATGAAATTAAAACCTTGTTATGGCTTTCTAGGCCCAGGGCGCTGTCTTCGAGCACGCGCATGACGCCCGCTTCAGGCAGTTCTTGCAGGACAACCGGAGTTATAAGATTGGCCAGGCTGGCATTCTTTACCCGTAGGCGCTGATAATCGTTTGAGGAAAACGCCAGGATAATTGGGATGGCGTTCGACTGGATAATCGAAAGAAGAATCTGGGTGGCATCAAATGAACCGGGCGCTCCGCCGAGCAACAACTGGGCATCATCAAAAAAGAGGATAATGTGGCGGGCGTGCGCCGCCTCGTTGGCAAGCGTCAGCATAATGTGCTCGAGATCGCCGGGCCCGCGGGCGTTTGAAGTTATATCGGTAGCATTCAGCGCAATTATTTGGTGGTACGCCAGGACTTGGTTTGTTTTGCCTTCTATGAGTTTTTGCGCAAGTGCATACACAGTGCTGGTCTTGCCGATGCCGTCAGGCCCTACGAGCGCAACTGCTGATGCGTGGTTTTCAAAGGCTGCCTCAACTGCTTTAACACCGCCCGAGTTTGCCAGCCAGTCGAAGTGCGCGCCGTGTTTGACTATGCCCAGACTGAAATTTTGGCCGAAGCGATTTAAAAGCGGCGTGTAGCCGAATGCCCAGTCGCGGCCGATCCCACCGAATCGTTGCTTGCCGTAACGCCTCCGTTCTACAAGGCCGCGGCCTAGCCAGAGGGCGGTAGCTTGTACGTCTTCTGGCCTTGATTTTAACTGGACAAGCATTTGGGATACCGCTGGCGATGCTAGAAGTATGCCGCCCACTACGGAGCCGACTTCGATTGTTTCGCTTTCGACGCGGTCTGAGAGTTGCACAGCTATTTGTAGCGCGTGCTCCAGCTCCGCGGGATTATTACTAAGTTGGCCTTCGACCATTTCGCGGGTAAGCAGCAAGTGATTAAGGAAAAAGTTAGTTTGCCAGTGTTTGCTGATCTGTTTCCATACGGTTTGCGGATTTTGCGGCATGGAGGGCGGCAGAAGTGCTAGGACTTCGCCTGACAGGCGGTCATTTATATCGTGGCCGCTGGGCGGCAGGATCGATAACTGGCGCTTCCACCACACAGCAGGTATATAGCACAGAATAGCGCCTGCGCCTGCAAAACAGGCATAACGGGCATAACCTGCCACAACTAAACCAGCGGCTGCTATAAACAGTACTGCGGCGAGCATCGCAATAGCTCTATAGCCTGCGGGGCTGATCTTTTTGCCAAAGCGGGCTTGGGCCGCGCGGGACGAGCGCGTATTTATAAGCTCTTGTGAAGCTGGCACTTGCGCCGGTGTTGGAACGGGTGCTGGCGGCATGTTTGGCTGCTGCGCTGCCGGTTGAGGCTGCGCTGGCGATGGCTGTGGCTGTTGAGCGGGCTGCATTCTACACTACCCCCATAATGATGAGTACTGGTACGGCAAGGGGCAGAAGCGGCCAGGCGATAAGTTCAATAACCGATAAAAAAGCAACCACAATTATGACGAGTAAGGCTGCAAACAACACGAGCAACCGTACTACGAAACCGACCGCCCTGCTAAAAATATTATCTCCCCACGCGCGGAACTTTTCAGCAAAGCTTGAACCGGGATACGTTATGATGCGGCGCCACGGTGAAAATAGGGTACGCAGGAGCTGGGCGGCAGAGAACGCCTCAGCGATCCCGGCAAGCCGTGGGCCGATATTCTTAGCAACACCTTGCCACCCCTGGCCGTACCACCAAGAAAAAAACGCTGCAACAAGCATAAGCCCTATTGTAACACTTGGTGACCGAAGGCAGAACAGTCAATGGCTATTTAGTGCCACCGATAAAAATTACGAACTATTTGCCGGACTTACCAGTAATCACCACTGGGACGCGGTTCGTCGATATAACCTAGCCTGCCCCAGTTATCAGACAAGGAGCGGCTATAAGGTATCTCTTCCCGCCGTTCCCACAAGGCATCAATGTCGTTAGCGCTTGCACTGGGCCTAATAACGTGCCCATTTACTTCTATGACGCTTGAAAGTGCAATTACATTATCGCCGAGTAATTTCTCCGTGAGTTCGCGTTCTTTGAAACCTTCTGGCTGCCTCCCAAGAGTTACATTGAATCTGTTGCTGGCATTGTGGCTGTCAAGTGAGGGCTCGCTGCTCGTCCGCCGAATCTCACGGGTTACGCCAAGTCCCACTTCATTTTGGTCGGCGTTGCTTACCACGCCGGAGACCACCACCAATCCGCCACGGCTACAGACTAGACCAAGTTTCGTGAATTCAATCCTTCTTTTGGGCTTTTTGCTTATGCCTTCGAACCGGATTGGTATGCCTCCTGTATCATCCACCTCCTCAAGCCTGTACTGCCTCATGAACTCCAGGGTATCCTCGTCAAATCCGAAGAGCTTTCTTATGAATTCATTGTGGAGTTTCTCTGGTTTACGGCGGGCTATGCCCGGCGCTTGCATTTCCCTTACATCCGCCCCTGTGTTCAATGCTTCGGCACGGTCCCAATCAATCGGAAAAGCACCGGAACCGGATGCTCGCTTCCGACGTCGCCCTCCCCCGCCTCTGCTATCTCTTGATTGACTGGCATTTTTTCTCGGCATAGCTCAGGCACCTCATAAATTTTCAGAATCGTAACACATAAAATAGACTATTTCAATTATAGCCAGAGCTCTCCATATCCCCACTCGCCAAAAGGCCGCCGGGAATATGGCGGAGAGGGAGGGATGACGCTTCGTCGCTTTCGCTCCTAGCTATTCCGTCACTCCAGTGCTCGAAGCGAGCTTCTGCGCGCTTCGCTCCTTACGAACCCGCTGCTCCGCAGTACGGGTTCTCATCATCCCCTTGGCCAAGTTCCCGGCGGCCAAAACGACTGCCGGGAATATGGCGGAGAGGGAGGGATTCGAACCCTCGAAGACGTTGCCGCCTTACACACTTTCCAGGCGTGCCAGTTCAACCACTCCTGCACCTCTCCTCGTTATTCCGCACGCATCTGTCTCGGTTTTGACTCCTGTCAAAAGCCTCAGCTTAGAGGTACGCTTCTCCTATCAAAATCGCATTCAACAGCTTTGTTTCTTGGGCTAGCGATTTTGTCTTAACAAAGTATATCAAAATTTACTACGAAAACACCTTGCAGAATGTGCAAAGGCAGGTTTAAACTAGATACAGACAAAAGTAAAGGTCCGTAAGCGATGGCTCTGATAGAAGTTCAAGACGTCAGTAAACTGTACGGCTTCGGCGACGCCACTACCCTGGCGCTCGACGAGGTCAGTTTAAAGATTGAAAAAGGCGAATTCGTGGCCGTGATGGGTCCGAGCGGCTGCGGCAAAAGCACGCTCATGAATATCATCGGCTTGCTCGACCGCCCAAGCCACGGTAATTACCGTTTTGACGGCAAGCCGGTAGCCCGGCTCAGGCCTAACCAGGCAGCGAAGATCCGCCGCGACAGCGTCGGTTTTATTTTTCAAAACTTCAACTTTCTACCCCGACTTACGACGCTCGAAAATGTAGCTTTACCTCTCGTGTATAAAGGCATGGCGGTGAATCGCCGGATTAAGGTAGCTAGCCAGATGCTGGAGCGCGTCGGCATGCAAAACCGTGAGTACTTTATGCCGGGCCAATTGAGTGGCGGCCAGGCGCAGTGCGCGGCGATCGCCCGGGCACTCGTGAATAACCCAAAGCTTATCATCGCTGATGAGCCGACCGGCAACCTGGATAGCGCCAGTTCTTTATTAGTTATGGAGCTCCTGGCTGATATTCACAAAATGGGCAATACGGTTATTTTTGTTACGCATAATCCGGAACTTACCCGCTATGCTACCCGGGTTTTGTATATGCATGACGGCAGTATTGTCCATGACGAACAAACTGCGCTCGGCCGCGTAGCTACGACTGCCCGGAAGGTTTTGTATACGTTGCCGGCAGCTGTCAATGAAGACGATGTGCTGGCCGGCGTATCGGCGCTTATGAAAGCTATCCCGCATAAGCCTGCCCCGCCTCGCAGTACAAGGCGTGGCCGGAAGCCAAAGTCCAGCGGCCGGCCCAAGCCCCGATCTAAGTCCGGAGGCGCTTCATGATGAAGTCTTCACTTACCCGCGGGCATGTAAAGACAGGTCTCGATACAGTTCGCAATGCCAAATTACATAGTTTTTGGACAATGTTCGGTGTGATTGTGGGCGTTGCTTCGGTTATCACTATTTTGGCGATTGGTACGGGCGTGAGCCGCCAGGTGAGCGGCCAAATCCATCATCTTGGCAAAGACACGATTACTATCCGGCCGACACAGATTCACCCTGGCTCTGGCCAGGGCAACAGTAATGTAAGCCTCGTTTCTGATTTGGGGTTTGGTGCCTCGCTGAGGCCGCGCGATATTACTACGGTAGCAGGCGTTAAAGGCGTTGGTGCCAGCGCGCCGCTCACGATTGTCACCGGTAAAGTCAGCGGTGATAACGGAAATTATGACGAAGGCTTTGTTATTGGTACGAGCAGCGATCTATCCAGCCTACTTAACCAGTCGGTCGCTTACGGCAGCTTCCTGACTCCCGGCGATGATGGCTCTAATGCTGCCGTTCTCGGCCAGCGCGCCGCCGAAGCGTTATTTAATGAAGACGTGCCCTTGGGCAGGAGTTTCACTTTTCATGGCCAGCGCTTTGTGGTGCGCGGCATTTTCAATAATTTTACCTCGACGCCACTGAGCCAAGAAACCGATTTTAACCGGGCGATTTTTATACCGAATGACGTGGCGGAGGGCCTTACTAATAATGCGGCGCCGACCTATGAAATTATTGCCAGGCCGAGCAACCCTTCGCAGACCTCGCAAGTGGCTGCCGCGATCAAAAACGCGCTTGATAGCTCGCACGGCGGCGTCAGTAATATCGCTGTGTTACAAGGCAACCAAAACCTGGCAACAAACCAGAATATTCTGGACCTTCTAACCCGCTTGATTGCCGGCGTAGCAGCTATTTCCTTGCTTGTCGGCGGCGTCGGAATTATGAATGTAATGATGGTTTCGGTTGCTGAACGTACGCACGAAATTGGCATAAGAAAAGCGGTCGGCGCCACGAACAGGCAGATCTTAGGGCAATTCATTACCGAGGCCGCCGCCCTAAGTCTGGGCGGTGCATTGATAGGCATTGTGCTGGCTTTCGCCATTGAGCTGGCGCTGAGAGTCTTTACTACATTGCAACCGGTGATAACGTGGCAGGCAGTCGTGCTAGCGGCGGGTTTTTCGCTCTTTGCAGGTATCTTATTTGGTACTGTACCGGCGCTCAAAGCCGCTCGCCGCGACCCCATCGAAGCCCTACGTTCAGAATAAATATGGCCTTTATGTAAGGAACGAGGGCCGGTAAGTTTGCCGGGTAAGAGATTTGTGTTTCTTAGCGCTCTGCCACCGTACTTTCCCTGTAAGTCTCGGCAGCATATCGAGCTGTTCGTGATTGACGTACGTACTAGCGAGGAATTGCTTGTAGAAAGTTTTGCCGTATTCTTTGGCGCCATTCAGGCAGAGTTCCAAGTAACGAGTTTGAGCAAGGTTATCATAATCGTAAACGCCATTTCGAATATTGGATGAAAAGACGAAACATGTGCCGAGCGGCCGGCCTGTTCTAAAGTCATAAGCATCCACGGGGAGTAACTCGTAACCGTATTCCCGCCGTTTTAATGCGGCGAGGTATGTTTCGTCAGTTTCGAATATGATGCCGTTGACAAACTCGCCGTCATAGCCGGAAATAACATCCACGGCGCAATAAGGAACACCGGCGATATCGGCATTGGTGTCTACCATTCCTTCATCGTCCATTTTGCTGAACTCTCTACGGAAATTTTTTATATAGGCGGCGCGCAAGTTCTTGGCATTCGGTACTGTTGCATGTAGCGACGCTTTGCTCATTAATGAGCCGTAACCAAAAATTAGGATGGGTGCTGAGGTTTTCATCACGATAAAAATAGCGAATAAATTGCTGCGACGCCGGAAACGGCCATTATGGCGGTAGTGAGCCAACCGATTGTGGTTGTGAACGGCCGGTTGACCCAATGGCCCATGATTTTTCTATTACTGCTGATAAGCACGATGAGGCCAAGGATGAGCGGAGCAACAATGCCGTTGGCAACTGCCGAATAGATGAGCGCCTTAATCGGATTTAGGCCGATGAAGTTAATGCTGAGCCCAACAATCATCGAAATAATAAGTACCCCGTAAAAAGCGTGGGCTTGGTTGAGTTCTTTATTGAGCCCCGATTTCCAGCGGAAAGTTTCGGCAACGGCGTATGAGGTTGAGCCAGCCAGTACTGGAATGGCTAATAAGCCTGTGCCAATAATACCGATGGCAAAGAGCGTATATGTTACATTGCCGGCAAAAGGCCGCAGCGCGTCGGCGGCTTGCGATGCGGTTTGAATATTCGTGATGCCGTGCGGGAATAAAACAGCTCCGCAGGCCGCGATAATGAAAAACATTACGATGTTTGAAAGCAGCATGCCTGTCCATACGTCAAGCCGCATCTTCTTGACGGAGGCAACATCGGTCCCCCGCCGGAGTGCGACCGTCGTTTTGCCGGCGGCAATTTGCTCTTCGACTTCCTGCGAAGTTTGCCAGAAAAACAAGAATGGCGAAATGGTTGTGCCGAGTATGGCGCAAATAAGAATTACCTGGTCTTTATTAAACGTAATCGTTGGCACGATGGCATGCTTTAATACGTCTCCCCAGTTTAAGTGGGCCAGTAAAGCCGATGCGACGTATGACAACAAAACCATAGCCAACCATTTAAGGTATTTGGCATAGCGGGCGTATGGGGTGAATATCTGCAGGCCTAGGCATAGCGCCGAAAAGCCGATTACTAGTATGCCAAAGTTCAGGCTAGGCCTCAGCAACTGGACGGCTTGGGCCATAGCCCCGAGATCGGCGCCGATGTTAAAAGCGTTGGCTGCAAAAAGTAGTACGGTGCAAAATATCAGAATCCGCCGGGGAAAATGCAGGCGTAGTGTGCCGGCCAGGCCTCGCCCTGTCACCAGCCCGATACGGGCGCACATTTCCTGAACAACTGACATAAGAGGAAATGTAAGAGCTGCCAGCCAGAGCAACTGAAAACCATATTGTGCGCCAGTCTGCGAATATGTGGCAATGCCCGAAGGATCATCGTCCGAGGCGCCGGTAGTCAAGCCGGGCCCCAGCGCGTGCCAATAATCACCGGTCTTTTTAACGACAGGGTTAGCCGGCAGGTTTGTCACCACCTTGTGCGTGGTGGAAACGCCGTAATCAAGCAACTCCGCCGGTGCCTCAGCGGTTTTACGCAGATAATCTTTTTGTTTTTTGGCCATAAGTTACAGTTCTAGAAACTGTAATAATTATACCATAAGCGGTATGGTAAGTGGTCTAAATTTTTGTGCCGTAATAATACCAAAAATGTTTCAAAATCAGGGCTGCTAATATGATGAGCCAGGCTAGCAGAATATCGAGGTGGTGGCGCCGGATCCAGTCGTAGGCCGCTTGAGCCTTGCCTTTTGGCAGCAAGATATTCTTCTGGTCGATATTATAAAGCGTAACGTACCAGAAGGCGGTTATGGTGACTACGTCTACGACGAGGCAGTACGGGCATAGGTTGTGAATCCTGTATACGCTTTGATAAAGGAGCCAGTAAAGGAATGCCAGGGCGAAAACAAAACCGGCTTCAACAGTGAGCCAAAACCATCGTTTGAAAGCGGCGCCAGCAAGCATTGCAATACCGATAGTCGTAACGGCCGCGTAGCCCGCTAAGCCGAGAAACGGATTAGGAAAACCGAAGGCATGGCCCTGCGAGGACGATATTACATTACCGCAAGCTACAACGGGGTCAAGGCTGCAACTAAGGTGAATATGTGGGTTCTGGAGCAGTTTGATTTTATCTTGGCTCAAAATGAAGGAACAATATACGGCAACCGCGCCGGCAATTATTAGAATCCACGGCAGTATAGTCGTTAGCCTGGCTTGTTTAAGTTTCTCCATAATCATGCTCATTATAACAGATAACTACTCTGTACACTGGCCGGTACTGACGGGTTGGTTATTGGCGGCCGCCTGGTTAATGGCGCCGGTTATCTGGTCGCTTGTCAGTGCATAGCCTATGTGTTGGTAGGTTGTTGATTCAGCGAATACGACGGCTATGACGGTGCCGTCTTTATTGACAAGCGGGCCACCGGAATTGCCTGGAATTATATCGGCATGCAATTCGTAAACGCTGCGCGTCGTATTTCCCTTGCCGTAGATGTCTCTTCCTGTGGCCGTAAATTGATTCGATATCGCCGCCGGTTTGGCGCTAAAAGGCCCGCCGCCAGGATAGCCGAGTACCGCGCCGGGCGTACCGACCGCTGCCTGCTTGCCGGAAACGACAAGGCTATGCCCTGCCAGATTCGATACGCGCAAGATTGCAAAATCGAGATTCGGATCAAACCAGATTACGGTGCCGCTGTGCGTGCCATTGTCATCTTGGACGTACGGATGCCGTATGCCCGCCACGACGTGCGCATTAGTTGCCACGAGATCCGAACCCGCCACAAAGCCTGATCCTTCTACGATGCCGCCGCAACCCTGCCCTTCAACTTTAACAACGGAAGCTTTGTCGCGGTTAACGGCCGTTTGCAGTTCGCCGAGTGATGGTACGTTCACATTGCCCGGGCTCGGCTCGTCGCCGATAAAGACTTGCGGGAAACCGTTCGGATCGATCAATCTGCCTAGATCGCTGATGATGCCTGGCGCGCTTGGCAGCACCCTGTCCAATGTGCTGACAATATTCGAGCTGCGGAGCGCCGACTGGACCGAAGGAAACGGCAAACTTCCGACAATAGCGGCCGTAAGCCATATGGTAAGCAAGAGCGATATTATGCTGAGGATACCGCCAAGCCCGTTATCGAAACGGTTGATCCGCCTTAAGAGCACCTTGTGTTTTATTTTTATGCCGATATATTCACCGATCGATAAAAATATAATTGCGCAGCCGAGCGTTGTTATAAGCGTTATTGCCGTGCGCGCGCTATCGGTGTGAGCGATGCGGATGGTATAGTGCTGCAGGTAGGCGCCAAGAAACAATCCGCCGAAGAAACCAAGCGTAGAAAATAGCTGGCGCACAAAACCGATCTCGCGCCCGCGATACAAGGCACTGATGCAGAAAAGCAAAATAGCGATGTCTATGATCATATGGGTTTCAGCCTTTTGCTACGTATGAATTTGCAGCCAGCCGTAAGCTCTTTAAAGTGTAGCAAATTACCTGAGTATTGACTGGGCTAATGTCGTGCCGTCGCTTCCCTCTTTGTACATATTGAGGCCGTGGCCCGATCGCGACCAAGCGTCAAGGACCGGCTGCACGATCCGCCAAGCTTGCATAACTTCTTCGCCGGTGGCAAACAAGGTGCGGTCGCCGCGCACCGCATCAACCAGAACGCGCTCATAGGCATCAGGATGATCATGGCTGCCAAAGTTATTTCTGTAAGAAAAATCCATTGCCGCCGGTTGGAGCTCATTGTCAAAACCCGGCTTTTTAGCTAGCAAGTCGAGCTCAATGCCCTCATTTGGCTGGATCCGCATTCGTAAGTAATTAGCAGCCTCGCCGTCGTGACCTTTAAAACAAATCGTTACCTCTGTTTTCTTTTCTGCCAATTGCTTGCCCGTCCACAGGATCATTGGTACATTTTGCCACCGTTCGCTGTCGATGCTCAGGCGGATGCCGGCAAACGTTTCTGTATGAGAATCAGGGTTATTAACTTCTTGGCGGTAATTTTCATATTGGCCGCGCACGGTATCTTCATTAATTTGATCGGCTGCCACGGCGCGCACTTGGCGCAGGACCGCCTGCTTGCTGGCATGAATATTTTGGCTGTCCAGCACCGCCGGGCGGTCCATGGTAATGATTGCCAGGAGTTGCAATAAGTGGCTTTGAATGAAATCGCGCAGTGCGCCGAGCGGCTCATAGAATTGCGCTCTTCCCTCAATGCCGATTTTTTCGCTGGCACTGACCTCGATACTGCTTATGTGGTCATGATTCCATAGGGCTTCAAAAATAGGGTTTTCAAAGCGGAACGTTAGGATATTCTGGACTGTTTCCTTAGCGAGATAATGGTCGATGCGATACGTTTGCTCTTCGCGGAAGCCGCGGGCTAGCTCATCAATAAGGTTTCGTGCTGAATTGCTGTCATAACCGAACGGTTTTTCTATGAGTAGCCGTGATTCGGCGGTACCGTGCTGGCAACCCTTGTTTAGTCCTTCTGCTTCCATATGCTTTATGACCGGGCCGTAAATTTGCGGCGGGATTGACAAGTAATAGAGGCGGTTCATGCAAACGCCTTCTTTTTCTTCATACTCATTCATGGTTTTGAGCAACCGCGCGTAATCTTCGCCGTTTGAAGGGTCGAGCTGCACCATATGGAAATGTTCTCGCATTTTTTGGAGGGCATGCGGATCACAAATACTTCCTTCTTCTTGAGGACACAGTGTGGTGTCATTAAGAAGCTCTTCGGGATCGATGTGACGCCGGCTAGTGCCGATAATCTCGGTTTTTTCGTGCAGCAAGCCACCTTTAATAAGGTGGTATAAAGCTGGCAATAGATACCGTTGCGACAAGTCGCCGGTAACACCAAAGATAACAATAATACTTGGTTCCAGTTGGGGCGCGCGGGAAGAAGAATCAGGCATATCTTTTATTTATTTAGTTGATGGCCGCCGAATTTGTTGCGCATAGCGGCCAGCAGCTTAGTTGCGAAGTTGGTATCACCTTTTTGGGAGGCGAGGCGGACATCAAAAGACGATTGGATAGCTGGCAGTGGTATGCCGAGATCTTTTGCTGCTTCGAGCGTCCATCGTGCTTCGCCGCTCTCGGCTACAAAGCCGTCGATGCCTTCGAGTTCGGGATTTTCTCTTAGAGCGTCACGGCTCAATTCATTCAGCCACGAGGTAATAACGCTGTGGTGCTGCCAAACATCGCCGGCAGCCGCTAAGTCTAGTGACTTGTATGGTCCGTCCTTGAGCATTCGATAGCCTTCGGCGAGGGATTCCATCATGCCGTACTCGATGGCATTGTGCACCATTTTGACAAAGTGGCCGCTGCCACTTGGGCCGAAGTGATAGTATGCGCCTCCCGGTTCGGCCAAGGTCTTCAACGCTGGCTCTATGGTGGCGAACGCCTCCTCGTTGTCGCCGCCAACCATCATGGAAAAGCCGTTTTGGTAGCCCCAAACGCCGCCGCTAGTACCGACATCAAACCAAGAGTGCCCTTTGCCGGTAACCGTTTCGTTGCGCTGTTTGGTCAGGCGGAAGTCGGAATTACCGCCATCTATGATGATGCTGCCTTTTGGCAATAGCTCATTCCATTCTTCAAGCTGTTCGTCAACGATGTCGGCCGGGAGCATAATCCAGAGTACAACCTGATCTTCCTCGAATTCGCTGAGTACGTCCTGCTTAGTCTTAGCGCCATGTGCGCCATAGCCGACAGCGATATCAATCTTTTCAGGGCTACGGTTATGGGCGATTACTTGATGGTCGGCTTCGGCCAGTTTTCGGGCAATTTGCATGCCCATGCGGCCTAGGCCATGGATAGCTATTTTCATGTGGTTTCTCCTACTTGGTCGCTATAAAGATAGGCTTCAGGCAAATATTTCAGGATTTGGGAAGGCTGCCTCTCTAGCTCTATAGTTTCGTTTTGTAATTGGGTTAGCGCTTCTTTTTTAGCTTCGCCGAATGCAAAAGCGTAAGCCGCGTCAATCTGTTTAAGCGCCGGAAAAGTCAGCGTGATGCGCGTAAGTTGCCCTGCTTGGTATCCGGCGGCCCACATATCGTTTTCGGCTGCCGCGGGCGAATCCGGCAGGACGCCGGCAATATGGCCGTCTGCACCAATCCCAAATAATGCTATCACTATGTCATTCCCGGCAAAAGCTTGCCGGGCCATTTTGTCATAGTTCTGCGCCGTTTCTTCTAGTGATTGCCCTGATTGTAGGACCGGAAGCGAGGTAGCTTGTTTAAAATCGAAGCCAGCGTCTTGCAGCTGCCGCCAGTTGGAATCTTTGTGCCCCGGTTCGCCGTACCGTTCGTCGGTAAGCGTAATGGCCAGATTTGCCGATAGCTCAGGCGGAATACGTTTCATAATTTCGGCCTCTGCCGCGATATTCGAACCGCCGCAAACTAGCCACAAGACTTTTTTGCCCGCTTGTAGCTCCTGCATAAGCCGGTCGGTAAACTTCTCGGTACCCTCCCGAGCATCATTACATGTAATGAACTGCATATCTCTACTATAGCAGTAAAGAAGGACTGTACCGGGCGTGCTTTTTTAATCAATTAATGATATAATAGTGCGAATTCTTTTCGACCAATACATTTATGAACCCTTCAGAAATTGACTACGCCAGCACGAGCCCATCCTATTTTGATTTGTCGACGGGTGAAGTCCTGGTGGACGGAGAGACTTCTGCCTCGGAAGACCATGGATGGATAGTGCCCATAGGCATGTTGTTGCGCTCCCCCGATCTGTTCGTAGAGCCTGGGAATTATTTTTATGAACGGCTTAATACAAAAGAATGGTCCCCAGACCAGTTCAAGGCATTCGCCCGCTGGATAGGACAAGTCATTGAGCCGCCAGAAAATCTTAACAGTAAGAAGGTGACAGTTGGAACGTTTAGAAATGCCCATCGTCTCGGGCTCGGGCCTAGCGAACGTACTGTACAAAGGGAGTATGGCGGATATTCGAAGCTGTATGCGGACGCCCAGCTCGAAGGCGTCCAGACGCGTAAACTATTTGACGACTGGAGTATTGATGACGTTATCGCCTACCTAAAAAAAATAGGCAATGGCTCCACGCCGACTAGGCCCCAGCTTGCAGCCAGGCAAAGAAAAGATCCGAATAACCCCGGCCATAAATATTTGCATGAACGTTTTCACGATATCGGCGGCTTTAATAAGTTACTGGAACTAGCGGGCTACCCTGTCGTTAGACTTTGGGAAAAGCCGGACTACGTGGACTGGGGCGTTCGGTTTATGCTGGCTAATGGTGGCAAAAAACCTACTTCGAGTATGATAAATTATCTCTCTTTGCAGGAGAAAGGGCCAAGCTTCCCCGCCGTTGCCGGCCATTTTGATTCGTTACCTAATTTTCAGGCGGAGGTAGCTGCTCATTATTATGAGCGACGAGACGAAGAAGAGGCCGCGCGGCAAGAGCAATTTGCCCAACTGGACAGCGAGTTTAGCGACGGTACTCTGCCGCTTATGCTCTTTAGCCCCTTCGCGTACGATTCCCCAGATGCCGCTTTCACGGAGTCCGTCGTAAATACGTTATATGACTGCGAGCAACCGTGCAGCAGGATCATTGCCGCTCTTGGAGAAAGAGAAACGATCATCCGCTATGCCAAATTCCAAGTTTTGCGATCAGTAGCGCCGAACATGACCGATGAAACAAAGATAAAGATCGCTCGTAATATCGACCAAGGCCGAGGCTTTATAGCCGCGATAAGAAGAAAAAGAATGTACGATCACCTGACCCCAGCCGACATTGAGAGCGAGGCACTTTTCTTAGGCGTATTTGACTTCATCTGGCCGGTGGATGGTTATATGGATTCGCTTAAGTTGGACAAAGGTTATGAAGAGTTTCTAAAAAAACAGAGTACCTATAAGTCCCAGCTACGCGCAGCAAAGAAGAACTTATCGCACACCCAGGTATAAGTTAAGTTTATTACTCCCACTCAGTAGTGCCTGGCGGCTTAGAAGTTAGGTCGTATACCACGCGGGCTATGCCTTTGATGGCTTGTACTTCGGCAACCATTTCATTGAGTGCCTTTTGTGGTATGCCTTCGCCTGGTAATGCCGGCACGCCTGTCATAAAGTCGTTGGTAATAAAGGTACGGATGCCTATCGAGCGCTTGCCTTTTTGGCCGAAATTAACCGGAAATGATATTACAGGTACCTGGCTAAGGCTTCCTATAAGGTCATATTGCATGAGGATGTCATTCACTACCCTATCAGCTTCTCGCAACTGCCCGATTGCATCGGGCGTCGGCAATGTCGGCGTAATTTCTTTAATTGGACCTGTAAGTTTATCCCCGAAAATATATACAACCCGGTTTACATCATGCAGGGCTTTGGGGATTTCTCGGGCCTTTTCAAATAGGCGCGGCCAGTCGGCAGTTCCGCTTAAGCCGACGAGGTAGCTGTAGGTCCGGCCGTCGCCCTGTACGCCAACGGTACGCACGGGCAAAAGATGGGCAGCGATGTCGTCGTCTTCGAACTTTTTGAGCTCCTTACTTATTCGGTCAAAATCTTCAGTAATATACGGTTTGCGTGCGCAAAGCAGCCGGATACCGAGTCCCGGTCCGGGAAACGGTTGGCGCCACACGAGCTCGTGTGGTAAGCCTAGTTGTTCGCCAAGTTGGCGCACCTCGTCCTTATGGAGCTCGTGGAGCGGCTCGATAACATGTCCGCTTTCGCGGAGATCGCGTACTAGTTGCGTATCGTTATGATGCGTTTTAATGACCGCCGCTTTAGCGCTCGCAAGGTGCGAGGCGCTCTCTATGAGGTCTGGCCGTAACGTGCCTTGGGCAAGCACCGTTTCTTTAGGGTTGAGCTTGAGGTCGGCAAGTACTTCTTCGCGGATTTTCATGAACGTATCGCCGATGATGCGGCGTTTAACTTCCGGGTCATCTACTTCGCGGAGCGGTGGCGTAGCTTTGCCGTCGATAATCGTTGTACCGTTTAAGAATTGTTCTTCGGCTTGCACGACTTTTACCGGCACGCCTGCGGCTTCCAGGGCTTCGGCTACCGTACGGCTTTCCTGGTAGCGCATAAGCCCGGTATCGATGTGCACCACGTGCACTTTGTCGGGGGGTAATGCCCGGCCGACAAGCGCGGCGCAAACCGTTGAATCGACGCCGCCGCTGGCGAATACCAGCACGTCGCGGTTACCAACGTTTTCCTGGATGTATCTAGTCGCTTCATCCAAGCGGTTTTCGAGGCTGTAGTCCGGCTTTAGCTCACACACTCCAAAAAGAAAATTGGCCAGCATTTGTTTGCCGTTGTCCGTAAGGTCTACTTCCGGGTGGAATTGAACGCCATAAATCTGGAGTTTTGGATTGCTAATAGCGGCTACGATATCCCCGGAAGTAGCCGTTACGCTGAAACCCTTGGCAATGCCGGCGATGCTATCGCCATGACTCATTAATACTTTCTGCGATGCTTGCAGCCCTTTAAATAGCAAGTCGCCCGTTGTTACGCTTATTGCGAAGTGCCCGTCTTCCCGGGTGGATTTGCGCTCGACGCTTCCGCCGAAAGCTTGGTTAATGAGTTGCATGCCGTAGCATATTCCTAAGATCGGCTTGCCACTCTTCCATATTTCGGGGTCTGGCTTGGGCGCTTCCGGGGCGTATACGCTTTCGGGGCCGCCGGAAATAATAAATGCTTCGTAAGTTTTGAGATCGCCGTACGGCGTATCAAGCGGCAGTAAATCGGATCGTACGGCAAGATTCCGCACGCGCCGGTCGATAACCTTGCCGTATTGGGCGCCGGCGTCAAGAATGGCTATTCGTCCCTCTCCCTGTGCTTTGGCAGCTCGCACTTTATTCATAGACGACATTATACGGGCAAACATAGCCGGAAACCATCTTGTTTGTTTGCGCCCGGGGCTATAGCGTGAGGGTTGTTGAAAATACTTCTGCTTTGACTTTGCAGAAACGTGTATACTGTAATAATTCACTGAGGTAATCTCAATAATAATATGCCGAAACAATCCTCCTATAAGATTTGTACTCTTGGCAGCCATTCTGCGCTCCAAATCTTGAAGGGTGCAAAAGACGAGGGCTTTACAACGATTGCTGTCTGCGCCGAAGGCCGGACCCAGCCATACGAATCGTTCAAAGTAGCCGATAGGATTATGACCATTGACCGTTTTGCTCACTTCGACAAAATCGACAAACAACTGGCAAAAGAAAACGTTATCATGATCCCCCACGCTTCGTTCATGAACGCCGTGGAGGATAAGATTAGGGATAACTTGCATATCCGGTATTTCGGTAATATGAATGTTTTGCCGTGGGAATCCGACCGGACAATGCAGCGCAGCTGGCTGGCCAATGCCGGTCTGACATTGCCGAATATTTATGAAAATGCCGATGATATTGACGGCCCGGTTATCATTAAATTTTTCGGGGCCGCCGGCGGCAAGGGTTATTTTCTCGCCCACACCCCCGATGAGTTCCGCCGTAAGATTAAAGAGCATGCCAACAAGAAATACGTTATCCAAGAATATATCGTAGGCGCGCCAATTTATATCCACTATTTTTACTCGCCGCTCAATGATGAGTTGGAGGTGCTCGGTTTTGATAAACGCTATGAAAGTAACGTGGATTCTATCGGCCGTATCTCAGCCAAGGACCAAATGGATCTCACGATCGAAACATCGTATAACATTACTGGTAATATGCCGCTCGTAGTTCGCGAGTCTTTGCTCCCGGAAATTTTTAAAATGGGCGAACGGGTGGTGGAAGCCTCCCGGGAAATCGACGGACGCGGCCTTTTCGGGCCGTTTTGTTTAGAGACGGTCATTACGCCCGATTTGGAATTTTTCGTTTTTGAAATTTCTGCAAGAATTGTGGCGGGTATGAACCCGTATGTCGGCGGCTCTCCATACACCGATTTGCGCTATGGCGAGCCGATGAGCGCAGGCCGCCGGATTGCTCGCGAAATCAAAGACGCCATTGCTACGGGCCAATTGGACAAGGTACTTGGCTGATGATCGGCGCGGCAGACGTCCAAAAAATTATCAAACAGTACGACATGGAAAATATCCGGATTGGCACGCTGGGCGGCCATGCGGCGCTGGACGTCTGCCGCGGCGCCAAAGCCGAAGGCTTTGAAACGGTCGTTGTTGCCCAAAAGGGACGCGAAAAAACATATAGCCAATACTTCCGCTCACGTGGTGATGGCCGAGGCTGTGTCGACCATGTAATTGTTGTAGATAGTTTTAAAGATATTGCCAAGCCGGAAATCCAGCAACAACTACGCGACCTGAATGTCGTCTTTATTCATAGCCGGTATTTCTGGGTATACTGCGATTTTGACGAGATAGAAAATGAGTTTAAGGTGCCGATTGTCGGCTCGCGGCAGCTAGTTCGCAAAGAAGAGCGCGACGAGCCTAAAAACCAGTATTTTCTTTTGGAACAAGGCGGAGTGCCAATTCCCCGCCAGTTTGAGAATCCCGATGAGATTGACCGTTTAGTAATCGTAAAAACAAATGAGGCCGCACGCGGCTACGAGCGCGCCTTCTTTTTGGTTAGCAGCCCATCTGAGTATGCCGCTAAATCAAAGGAGTTGGTGTCCAAAGGCACGATCACGGAAGACTCGCTAAAATCGGCTGTCATAGAAGAATTTGTAGTAGGCCCGCAGCTAAACTTGAACTTTTTCTATTCGCCGCTGAGTGGCGAGTTGGAACTCCTTGGAACCGATACGCGGCGCCAAACTAATCTAGACGGTTTACTGCGGCTTACCGCGCCTGAACAGATGGAGGTGCTGAAACATGTTGAGCCAAAATATATAGAAAACGGCCACCAGAGCATCACTATCAAAGAATCGCTGCTCGAGCAGGCCTTTGCAGCCGGCGAAAAATTCGTTGGGGCAACCAAGCAGTACTACGATCCAGGCATAATCGGCCCGTTTGCACTCCAGGGCGCGGTAACTGCCGGGCCGCCAAAAGAAGAATTCAAAGTCTTTGACGTCAGCATGCGAATCCCTGGCAGCCCCGGCACTATGTTTACACCCTACAGCGGCTATTTGTACGGCGAAAGCATCAGTGTTGGCCGCCGGATTGCCCAAGAGGTCAAAGCGGCTATTACCGCCGACAAGTTGGAATTGTTGCTAAGCTAGGAAGCTTTTCCAAACCGTTCGGATACATCGTCCCAGTTCACGACATGCCACCAGGCTTTGATATAGTCAGGCCGTTTGTAGGTGTAATCCAGATAGTAGGCATGTTCCCACACATCAAGCCCCAGGATAGGATCGGGTTTATCTACATTTAGAGGGTTATCTTGGTTTGGCGAAGTAATAATCGATAAGTCCGGGAGGAGCCAGGCCCAGCCGCTACCGAAAACGCCTGCGGCTTTTTCACTGAACGTGTCCATGAACCCCTGGAAACTACCATATTTTTCCCGGAGGGCTGTAGCCAGGGCGCCAGTAGGTTCGCCGCCGCCGTCAGGCGACATGAATTTCCAAAAAAGGCTATGGTTGTAATGCCCGCCGCCGTGGTTTCGGACGGCGGTACGTATTTCTTCCGGTACCGTATCAAGATTCCGCAAAAGCTCTTCAAGTGGTTTCGACTGCAAATCGGCGGGTGCTTTCTCAAGCGCCGCGTTTAATTTATCGACGTATGTCTGGTGGTGCTTGCTATGGTGCAGCTCCATGATGTCTTTGCTGATATATTTACCAAACGCGTCGTATGGATAATCAAGATCCGGTAGTGTGTACATAAACCCTCCTATTTAGCTTTATTTGTAGTATAAACGCTTTCTCTCTTATATCGGTAAAAAAATTAATTACGCAGCCAAGGCGTCGCTATCGCTATCGTCTGCGCCATCCCCGTTCTCTTCTTTTTCTATTCT
>DASZVS010000002.1:0-22746 GCA_035546975.1 Saccharimonadales bacterium (SeqCode) | reverse complement strand
TGTGTACATAAACCCTCCTATTTAGCTTTATTTGTAGTATAAACGCTTTCTCTCTTATATCGGTAAAAAAATTAATTACGCAGCCAAGGCGTCGCTATCGCTATCGTCTGCGCCATCCCCGTTCTCTTCTTTTTCTATTCTTGCTTGTAGCGCCTCATGCCGTGCCTTGGCAGCAGTAGCAATCTGTGCTAAACGCACCGGAATATTAACACTTAAAAATCGTTCGGGTATCACGAGAGCTTCTACGTCATATACCGAAAATTCTTCAGCGTCCTGCTGTCCTTCCTCGGGCTCCGGCTTCTCTCTTGCCATATCCAGGAGGGCTTGCCTGCTAAGGACGGCTTCGAAGGGTAATTCTTCGTTTCTGCCATAGCGGACACCGTCGTGCATAAATGATATATTTTCTCTGCCGGCAACCCTGTCGAGAGCCCGCATGAAGGCCAAATTACCGCGCTGCCTGCGCAAAATCAGCGGGTGTTGCCGGGTGGTCTTGCCGGGCAAACGGCGAACTCTAACGGGCCTGCGCAGGTGCGTATTATGATATTGGACTATTTGGGGGAGCATGAGAGAACCGATCCCGTGGCCTTCCAGCTCTTCGTCGCCTAAGTCAATTTCCCAGAGCAGTATCTCGTCACTGCCTTTTTCTGCATGAAAACGCACCCCGGGCCGTAATGGATTCTCAGGCGTCGGCCAAGTAGTCACGGTGTAGAAATCCGTCGGCACGCGCTTGCCACCCGCTTCATACGTTTCTGGTATAACCCCTAGGCCTGCCGTGGCTATGCCTGCTAGTTTTTCACTAATTCGTTGTTGCCGTTCAATTTCCTCGGCGAGGTTTGGCGCAAATGTTGTTTCTTCGATTCCAAGATTTTTTTGAGACATATGGTTTGATAGATTACCACATAAGGGCGTGCTGCCAAAATGCGTAATCAATATTAATCCTTTCTTATTTAATTGATTTAATTTATTAAACTAATAACCCTGCTTATTTTTTATCCGTTGAGACGACGTATGAGATAGCGGCGGTATCCGAATATACCTGCTGCGACAGCTGCAAGAAAGACGCCTATCGTTCCTGTGGAACCTGTATTTACAAGGCTGGTTGGCTGCGATTCGGGTTGGCTGCTTGTGGTGGCTGATGATGTCTGTTGGGGGGCTGCTTGGGGCTGGGAGGAGCCTGTGGTTACGTTCTGAGTATTAGTAACGTTAACGCTCTGGTTTTGAGACTGGGTTTGCTGTTGTACTTGGGCTGCTGGGGCGGGAGCCGGCTTCGGGGCCGGAGTGCGTGTCGTAGGAGTCTTCGGTTTGGTGGGCGCGGGCGTTACAGCCTGGGGTGTAGGACTTTGCGCCGGGGTTGCTTTTACGGCATTTCCGCAGCTTGCAATGACGGCGAATTGGAACGTGCCGTTTTTCATAACGACAAAAGCCGGCAAAGAATTCTGCTGAAACGATACGCTCGGCGGGCGCACGAAAAATATTGCCCCCTGATAATTCACGCGCGTACTATTTCCTATATCTTGACGGCCCCCGGTTATGGCGTTCGTGGCGACGGCCTTGGATTGCCCGTTTACAAAGACGTTGCCGTCTTTAGTAACGTAGCCTACGCTATCATTGCTCGGCATGCTATTTATATCCGCATTACTAATTCCGAAGTACGCGTACACTCCTCGCACGTACGCGCTGGCATTGTAGTTATTTATAACTTCGCTTGTTGAATGCGCGCCACATTTTATAATCGCGTTATTATCGCAGTCACTCGGACCGCCGATGGTAACAGCTCCTGCCGCCGGCGCAAAAGCTAGTATGAGCGCCGCAGTGATGCCGCTGGCAGCAACCGCGAGTTTGAACTTATAACGTGATATTGAATTTGCCAGCGCCGCTTTATGCATGTAACCCCCAATATGCTACTTTTACTTCTTCCTACTCCGCGCGACTACTCCCGCTGCACGATACCTAGTATTAAGCCTTTTTATTGCTGTTTGTACAGCGAAATTTCTTACTGTAGACAGCGTAATTTAATTATGTAGTCGGAGCCGCAGCCGGAGTAACGGGCAAAGCTTGTCCGCAGTTCGAGATCGACGCCTGGCCCTGGAAGCGGCTATTTATCCAGCTTATTACCTGAGGCGAGATGATTGATGGAATGTCTTGGTGGCTGACATTATTTATCCATATTGAGGTGAGATCCGACCCGGCTTGGCACGCCTGTTTTATATATAGCGCCGTGGTGTTAGGCAGTACGACTTTGTCGCTCAGGCTTTCTGCGACTAGGACGGGCTGTGGCGGCGCGAGGATCGGGGCCGTTTCGCTCTGGGCCGCGGCGTTCCAGGCGGGAATTTTAGCCACGTCAGTACTGAAGAATTGTTGTTTGAATTTGTTGCGTACCTGTCCTTGGAGAGCGGCCGCCACGATGCACTGATTAGCGATTTTTTTATAGTTGTTATAACCAAATTTGGTAGTAACTGCTTGTGGATTAAGACCTGGGTAAACTGGAGGCCACGATTCAAGTACTTCCGGTCCGATAACCCAATCTAGCGTAGTGCCCGATGTTTCGTTCAAGAGCGCTACCAACTCGGCCGCGGGCGCTGCAGCCACGGTCCCTACCAAGTGCAGGTCCGGGGCGTATGTACTGGCCTCGGCGGCTGTGAAAAGAGCTGAATGCCCGCCCTGCGAATGTCCGAAAACCGCGAAGGTCGCGCCGGCATGCGCTGAAGGAATGTATTGGAGTGCCCGGACGCTATTTAAAACGTCTTTGGCCTCGTCCCCACCCACTAAATAACCTTCTGTGCCCGGAGTGCCGAGGCCCGCATAATCCGTAGCGGTCACTACCCAGCCTTTTGCCAGCATGGCATTAACCCAGTCGATATTGCTCGTGGGATTTTGAGTTCGCGACGGCGCGCATTGGTCGCCCATGCCAACTGTGCCGTGCGCCCATGCTACTACGGGCCGTGGCGTGCCAGAGTTGTCATTATTCGGAATGAATACCATGCCCGAAGAGAAAGTAGCGGTCCCGTTAGCCTGCTGGCTCCGGTACAAGACCCGGAGCGCCGAGCCGTTCTGTACTTGCACGCCAAGCGGTTCGCTGCGCACTACCTGCCCCATCGGACCGGCAAGGCTCAACCCAGCAGTGTTATAAAAAGGTTGCAGCTGGTTTTGGCGGTGATCGGCATGATATTTTGAATATCCAAACAGCCCGGCTATGACAATAATGATTACCAGGGCGCCAATCAAAAAATGCTTAACATGCCAGTGGCGTGATAAAAACGAACTCTTCGATAACGGTTTGAATTGACCAGATCTTTTTTTGCTGGCGGCCATGGCCTCATTCTAGCATAAGCGGTTTAGTTAGTTTGTCAGCGTTCTTCAACCCATTCCCGGGCATTCCGGAAGAGTTGGAGCCACGGCGAATCTTCACCCCAGTTCGCTGGGTGCCAAGAAAGTTGGCGTGACATAAAGCCGCGTTCCGGATGCGGCATCATGATGGTCGCCCTGCCGTCTGGCGTAGTCAAAGCAGTAATACCCCGCTCTGATCCGTTGGGATTGTATGGGTACGTTTCGGTTACCCGGTGGCTATTATCCACATACTGGATCGGAATGAGGTTTCTCTGCAAGGCTTCTTGCTTTGCAGCTTCAGAAGCAAAAACGGCGCGGCCTTCGCCATGGGCGACGGGGATCTGCAAGTATGACCCTGCCATACCCTTGAAAAATACCGACGGCGTGTCATTTATCTTGACGGTAGAGACTCTGCCTTCAAATTGTTCGGATTTATTTTTCAAAAACTCCGGCCAGGTCTCGGCACCAGGTATAAGTTCTTTGAGGGCGGCAAGCATTTGGCAGCCGTTGCATACGCCCAAGCTGAACGTTTCAGGTCGGGTAAAGAAGTTCTGTAGCTGTTCGCGTAATTTTGGCTGGAAGAGAATGGATTTGGCCCAGCCCTCGCCGGCGCCAAGCACATCCCCATACGAAAAGCCGCCGCAGGCTGCCAAGCCGGCGAAATCATCGAGTGATACGCTGCCGGCCAGGAGATCGCTGAGATGGACGTCTACGCTGGTAAAACCTGCCTTATCGAAGGCTGCCGCCATCTCAAGCTCTCCGTTTACCCCCTGTTCCCTGAAAATGGCGACTTTCGGCCGCTTTGAATAACGGTTTTTACTCGGCTTAAAAGTTATATTCGCCGAAAAACCTATATTTTTAGCATCTTTTATACCTGCAAATTCCTCGTCTGCACAGACCGGATTGTCGCGCAATTTCTGTATATGGTAGCTCGTTTCAGCCCACCAGCTCTCCAGTTCGGCGCGGGTGCTTTGGTAGGTGTCGTCACCGCAGTCAAAGGTGACAGTTTCCGTCTTTTTCGGCGCGCCAATACGGTATATGCCTCCGCCGAGCGCTTCTGTGAGACTTTCGTATACACTTTCGGCTTCACTTTTTCGGACCTGGATAACAGCGCCAAGTTCCTCTGTAAATAATTTTTGAATCGTATTGCCCGGTAGTTCCTTCAGCCGTATGCCGAGGCCGCAACGGGCGGCGAAGGCCATTTCGCAAACACAGGCGAATAGCCCTCCGTCTGACCGGTCATGATACGCGAGAATCTTATCCTCCTTTTTTAGCCCGGTTATGGCTGCAAAGAATTTCTTAAGGCTTGCGGCGTCGGCGTCGGGCGTTTCATCGCCAACCTGGTTATATGCTTGGGCAAAAACCGAGCCGCCGAGCCGGCTTTTGCCTCTCCCGAGATCTATCAAAAACAGTTCGCTTTCTACGGACAAGTTGAGTTCGGGCGTCAGTGTGCGCCCTACGTCGCTAACTGGCGCAAAGCCGCTAATTACCAGTGACATTGGCGCCGTAACGCTTTTTGTTTTGCCCTTTTCTTCCCACACTGTCCGCATGCTCATTGAGTCTTTGCCGACGGGTATAGTAATGCCTAGATCTGGGCAGAAATCCTCGCCGATGGCCTGGACGGCATTGAAAAGCTTTTCGTCTTCCTGGGCGTAGCCGCTGGCAGCTTGCCAGTTGGCGGAGAGCTTGATATCGGTAAGCTTTTCTATGTCGGCAGCCAGGAGGTTTGTGATGGTCTCGCCGACGGCTATGCGCGCCGAAGCGGGCGCATTAATGATGGCGAGCGGCGTGCGTTCGCCCATGGCCATCGCTTCGCCGGATTCCGTATCAAAGCTCCGTGCCGCAACGGCAACGTCGCTGACCGGTACTTGCCATGGGCCGACCATCTGGTCGCGGGTTATCAGCCCTCCGACTGTCCGGTCCCCGATCGTAATGAGAAATTTTTTGCTGCCGACAGCAGGCATGCGGAGTACTCTTTTGACCGCTTCGGCAACGTCGATGCCTTCGGTGCGGACTGAAGCATGTTGTTGGCCAGCCGTCGCAATATCTTTCACTACTTTTGGAGGTTTGCCAAATAGCGTAGACATGGGCAAGTCAATTGGCGTCGTGCCGGATAATTTGTCGTGCAGGACAAGTGCTGGATCTTTGGTGGCGGTACCAATTACGGCAAACGGGCACTTTTCGCGGGCGCAGATGGCTTCGAAGCGGCCCAGGTCTTCCTCTTTTACGCCCAGCACAAACCGTTCCTGGGATTCATTGCACCAAATTTCCATAGGGGAAAGTCCCGGCTCGGCGCTCGGGATATCGCGAAGTTCAAAGGTTGCTCCCAGCTCCGAATCGTGGACGAGTTCCGGAAAGGCGTTTGATAGCCCGCCGGCGCCGACGTCATGGATTGAGACGATCGGATTTGTATCGCCGAGCGCCCAGCACGCATCGATAACTTCTTGGCAGCGGCGTTCTATTTCGGCATTGGCGCGCTGAACGGAGGCAAAATCGAGATCCTCACTGCTGGCTCCGGCTTGCATGCTGGAAGCTGCGCCGCCGCCGAGCCCGATCAGCATGGCGGGGCCGCCCAGCACGATGAGTTTATCCCCGTTCGCCAGTTTCCCTTTCTGGACGTGCATGTCCCGGATATTGCCCAGGCCTCCGGCGATCATGATCGGTTTATGGTATCCCCATCGATCTTTGCCCGCATCCTCTTCGTAGGTGCGGAAATATCCAGCAACATTCGGCCGCCCGAATTCATTAGCATATGATGAGCCGCCTATGGGCGCCTCAAGCATAATGCCCAGCGCAGAAGTAATACGGCCCGGCTTGCCATACGGTTTTTCCCATGGCTGCGCTGCATCGGGCAGCTGGAGGTTCGATACGCTGAAGCCGGTGAGGCCCATCTTCGTTTTTGCCCCGCGGCCCGTGGCTGCCTCATCGCGAATTTCCCCGCCAACGCCTGTTCCCGCTCCAGGATTCGGGGCGATTGCCGTTGGATGGTTGTGTGTCTCGACCTTAATAACGGAATGGATAGGCTCCTGGTGATACGCGTATGCCCGGGTTTTGGCGTCAGGATACCAACGGCCTGCCGCTACGCCCGCAATCACCGCGGCATTGTCCGAGTATGCCGATAATACGTCCTGGCCGCCTTGCTCGTACGTATTTTTTATCATTTTGAAAAGGCTTTTCGGCTGTTTTTTGCCGTCTATGATCCAGTCGGCATTAAATACTTTGTGCCGGCAGTGTTCGCTGTTCACTTGGGCGAACATTACGAGCTCAACGTCAGTCGGGTTGCGTTGCAATTGTGCATAGGCTTCATTGAGATATTCGATTTCGTCTTCTGCGAGCGCCAGGCCCATATCCCGGTTAGCAGCGTCCAGGGCTTTTTTGCCTTTTTTCAATAAGTCGATAGTAATAAGCGGCTTAGGTTTGGTGCTCGCGAAAAGTTGGGCGGCAGCGTCCATGCTGCCGAGGACGTTTTCAACCATGCGGTCATGCAAGAGCACTGCTACGGCGTCCCTGTCCAGCTTCTTAGAGCCCTCAACGTAATAGGCGATGCCTCGCTCAACCCGCTCCACGCCCTGAATGCCGGAATTTTTTACGATATCAGTAGCTTTGGACGACCAGGGAGAAATGGTACCGGGCCTCGGCACTACCAGCAATAGTTCGCCTTTTTTGGCGCCTTTAAGCGGGGTGCCATAGCTAAGCAATTTTTGCAGTTTAGCATTATCCTCCGGGCGTAGCGCTGCGGCTGTGAGATCCGCAAAGTGGACATATTCTGCTGTGACATTTGTGATATGTGGATCGATATTTTGGAGTTTAGCGAGCAACTTCTGCTTGCGGAAACTCGACAAAGCCAAAATATTACCATAAATTTTCACGCGCGCACCCCTAAAGATTCCCCATGGAATGTCACGTTAAGCGGCTTGATTGTAACCTGTTTATGGCCGGCTTGGACAGTACCGGCGATGATAGCTTTGAGACCGTTTTGGCGGGCAATTTTGGTAACTTGTTCTGCCTGTTCTGCCGGGACGTATACGGCAAAGCCGGCGCCCATATTGAAGTTGCCGTACATTTCTGTATCGTCTACGCCTGAGCGCTCTTGCATGAAGAGGAATTCTGGCTGCGGCTCCGGGATTTTATCAAGAATGTAAGAGAACTCCTGGGTGGCGCGCATCAGCTTGCGCCAGCCGTGGCCGGTGATATTAACCATATAATGTACATCGGTGCCGACCTCCAAGATGTCACGCACCATAGAGACATACAGATGGGTTGGAGAGAGTAAAGCCTCGCCGAACGTCCGGCCATCAGATAACTTTTCTTGGTAGATGGCTGGGTTTTTTTCTGCAAGATTGCGTACGAAGGTGATGCCATTGGCGTGAATGCCGCTGCTTTCTACCAGCACGATGGCATCACCGTCTGCAAGTTTGTCGCCGAGAACGAGCCGTTCTTTTGGATTAATAATACCGACGGCCGAACCGCCGAGATCAATGGTTGCCGGGGCTATGATCCCTTTAAGCGTCGGTGTTTCGCCCCCGCCCCAGGTAGCGCCGATTGCTTTGCAGGCCCCCGCCCAGCCATTAATGAGATCGCGGGCGCGCTCTTCGTCAGCAAGCCACTGTGAGTCGCCGACTGCAAAGTACGCGTTCACGACTTGCGGCATGGCGCCGACGACAATCAGGTCGTTTACTACCATGGCGATGGTATCCTGGGCAATCGCGTCGTAATGCGTTTTACCACTAAACTGCCGCACGGCGTCCGCTACGAGATTTTTCGTGCCCAGCCCTTCGATGACCAGTGAACGGTAGGCGTCAGGCTCTTCCCAGACGTAGGCTGACTCGCCGCGGCTGGCCGCAATTTCTTTGGCGTTGAAGGCTTCGAGGCCATTGGCCGTGCCGGCGGCACTCTTTTGGGCCAGGATTTTTATCGGGTCCATGGCGCTATAATCAACGCCAGCTTCGGCATATGAAGGTTTCTGCGGTTTGCTCATACTGCCTGCTCCATTTCTTCTAGGTGCTTTAGGATAAGTCGGGCACGCTCTTCGGGCGGCAACGCAGGTATTACCGTCGGCTTCATGCCGTATTCGCTATAAGCCTCTGCAAGCAGTTCATTTAGTTTCAGCGCTTCTTCCCTGCTTTCCGTCCGGGCATAGTCGGTAATGTAGGCATCAAGCGGCTCAAGCAGGAACACGTGCCGGTAATCAGCATTTTTCATTGCTTCGGTAACTTCGTCTGTAACCTCAAAATTGAACAGGCGCAGATATGCCAGCGTGTCGTGCATGCCGCGGTCAAAGAAAGTGAGCGCTTCTCTGTCCTGCTCCAGCTCGGTACGGATTTTGTGGGCTAGCACGTCCAGCTGGAACCGCTGTTCATCGGCCCGTATATCATCAATTGTCAGGCCTCTGGCGATGCCGTTATCTATAACAATGCGGGCCCCTTCTGGCAGTGTGCTGTGGCCGAGCTTCTCCAGTTCGGCGAGCAGCGTGGTTTTGCCGACGGATGGGCCGCCCGTGATGACGTACCAGTTATTGCCTGGCATTTATTGCTCGGCTCCTTCTATGGCGAGCGAGCCCAAATGCAGCCGAAGCGCGGCGACCTCCCAGCCGTTTTCAGGATTAATCGCTGGTATATGTACGAAATCTACGTCGGCGTTTTCGGCGAGCTTTCTATCCCGGTATACATCATCGCCGCTGTACAATATCCGGTCTTTTATCTGGCTGCGGGATAGCTGTGCCGCCTCTTGGGCATTGGCGAAGAGTTTGCTGAGCCAGAGGCTGGTAATAATTTCCATGGGTACCGGCGAGGGCTTTGCGAGGTTTTCGACAGGCACGTTTGCATACAAGCCTTCAGCTGTCTCGTGGGTATACATAAAGTCGGGCATTTCGAGCCCGGCGCTTTCGAAGCACCTTTCAATAAATTCGGTGTGGCCGGCCGAGAGTACGCCGGTACTTAAAGGAGTGCCATCTTTTCGGGCCATGGAAACGCCGCTCCAAAAAGCTTCGAAGCCCCGGATGGGTTGCGGCCACGGTTTGCCGCCTGTTGTGGGCAGCCCGATTTGCTCAAGTAAAATGTCCAATTTCACATCAACCAGTTGCCGCGCATTGCTCTTAAGCCCCCGGCCGGAAGTATCAGGCGATAATGATTGGGCAATCTCGGTGGGCGTGCGGTTTTTATGTCCGCCTTCTTCGTCGTAACGGGCAAGCGCTAGGCCGCCGAAAACCTCACCTATGGCTATTCTGTAGGCCTCGTCGACCCCTACGCCGCCAACAGGCGGCTCAAAAGTATCGAACGCGGCGCCATCAAAATCAGTAACAAACAGCCTGGCTTGGCTAAATTCAGCACTATTTCCGTTTTGACTGGCAGAGCCCATACCTTCTCCCTACGGTTCTCTATTAATTTAATTCTACACGTTTTTCCACAGAGGCGCGAGCGATTATTTATTACTATGCCCAGCAAGATATTTTTGCCAGCCTTTTTCCTGCAGCTCAGCATCCTTTTTAATGACGCCGTCGTGCTGATTTTGTACAAATTCGGCATATTTTGCGGCGAGTCTATCGTCGCCGAGGGCAAGGATGCGTACCGCTAGCAGTCCGGCATGGCCTGCGCCGTTTTCTGGCATGGTTGCGAGCGGGACGCCGGGCGGCATCTTGATGTTTGACCAGAGCGCTTCGTGGTCGTGTGTTGCGCGCTTAACGGGTACGGCAATAACCGGCAGCGGCGTATGCGAAGCGGTCATGCCCGGGAGGTGCGCCGAACCGCCGGCGCCGGCAATGATAACTTTGAGCCCGCGTGCGGCGGCCTGGGCAGCATAATCGGCCATAAGGTCGGGCGTCCGGTGAGCCGAGATAACGCGTACTTCATAGGGCACCTCAAAATCTTCGAGCGTCTTAGCAGCGCCGCTCATGATATCCAGGTCGGAGTCCGAGCCCATGATTACTCCAACTACCGGTTCTTTTTCTGCCATGCCTGCCATATTGCCTCCTATATGTCTAATGCTTTTCTGGCGCTGCGCGCCCGCTTCAACGCTTCTTCGACATTGTCACCGGTTGCGTTAACATGGCCCATTTTGCGGTCAATCTTGGTCGGTGATTTGCCGTAGATGTGGACATTAGTATATGGAGTGCTGAGCGCTTTGCCAAGACCCTTGACCTCCGTCGGGCCATTGCGTTCACCCAAAATGTTAACCATGGCGGCGGCCGGCACGACAAGTTCGGTTGGCCCCAGCGGCAAACCGGCAATGGCGCGGATGTGCTGTTCGAACTGCGAAGTCCGGCAGGCGTCCATGGTGTAGTGGCCGGAATTATGGACGCGCGGCGCAATTTCGTTGACAAGCACCATGCCGTCTTTTGTAAGGAACATTTCAATGCCGAAGGCGCCGGCGCCATCTAATAATCCGGCGACTTTTCTGGCAATGCGCCCTGCTTCCTGCCGGTGTTTATCGCTGACTGGCGCCGGCGCCGTCACTTCCAGGCAAATATTGCGTTCATGTACCGTCTCGGCTACTGGGTACACCGCGGTATTGCCCTTTACGTCACGCACTATCATTACTGCGAGCTCTTTTTCAAATGGGATAAACCTTTCGGCATAAAGCTGCTTGCCCGTGAAAACTTTAAATGCCTCTGTTACGTCGACTGGACTTTTCACGGCCATATTGCCCCGGCCATCGTACGCTCCGTGGCGGGTTTTGATGAGCATTCGGCCGCCAAAGGCTTCGAGCGCTTCGAGCGCGGCCGCTTCATCGGCTATTTCCTGGAAGGGTGCCACGGGCACGCCTGCCGCTTCTAGAAACTCTTTTTGCCTCAATTTGTCCTGGATCATTCTAACGGTAGCCGGCGCCGGATTCACCGGTGTTCCGCTGGCAGCAATTTCCTCGAGTATAGCCGCGTCGAGGTGTTCGATTTCAACAGTCAAAAAATCAGCCCTTCCGGCTAATTTCTGGAGAGCTTTCCGGTCATACAAATCACCTACTATCTCTTCGGCACCTACTTGCGCTGCCGGGCTACCCGGCGCCGGGTTAAGGACTGCAACCTTAAAACCAAGTGGCGCTGCCGCTAGAGCTAGCATGCGGCCCAGTTGGCCGCCGCCAACGATCCCGATGACAGGCTGTTTCATGCCTCAATAATAGCAGGAGTTAATCTTTTGCGCCCGCTTCCGTTTCCCCTTACAATAATTACCATGCAAACTCTGGGAGCAACGGATTTTCATTTTAACGGCCAAGTGTCGGTTTACCACGGCAAAGTCCGCGACGTTTATGTTACAGATTCACAGTTTATAGCTGTAGCTACAGATCGTATTTCGGCGTTTGATGTTATTTTGCCGCGGGAAATTCCTTTCAAGGGCCAAGTTTTGAACCAAACGGCCGCGTATTTTTTGGAGCAGACGGCCGATATCGTACCGAACTGGCTAGAGGCGGTTCCTGACCCGAACGTCAGCGTCGGCAAAAAGGCTGAGCCGGTTAAGATCGAAATGGTCGTACGCGGCATACTCGTCGGCCATGCCTGGCGGGAGTATAAAGACGGCAAGCGTGAGCTATGCGGCATTACGCTGCCCGATGGGCTCAGAGAATACGATGCGTTTCCCGAGCCGATTATCACCCCCTCCACCAAAGCCGACGAAGGCCATGACGAAGACATTTCGGCAGATGAAATTCTGGCACAAGGGCTGGCTACCCCGGAGGAATGGCAGCAGCTCTCGGACTACTCCCTCAAACTATTTGCCCGCGGCCAGGAAACGGCTCGCAGCCGCGGCCTCGTGCTAGCTGATACGAAATATGAATTCGGCACCGTGGACGGCAAAATAATACTGATCGATGAAGTGCATACGCCTGATTCCTCGCGCTACTTTTATGCGGACAGTTACGATGCTTTCGCCGCGGGCAAAAGCCAGGATAAGCCCAAGCACCTTTCTAAGGAATTTGTACGGGAGTGGCTGCTCAATAAAGGCTTCAGCGGCCAGGCCGGCCAGCAAATCCCGGATATGGATGATGATTTTGTGCAGCAAGTTTCCGATCGTTATATTGAGCTATATGAAGAGCTTACGGGCAAAAAATTCAAAAAGTCTGATACTAAAGATATTGCAGGAAGAATCGAAGCCAATACGGAGCGTTATCTGGAGAAAGCCTCATGAAACCAGTTTTATTGCCCGAGCCTGGCGAGCCGCGGAACTTTGATGCTATTGATCCGCTCGATAGCCGGTACTACGATCCTGAGGTAGCCCGCTATCTTTCTGAGCGGAGCCGCATAGCGTACCAGGCGCATGTGGAAGCGGCGCTTGCCCGTACATTGGCCGATTTCGGGGTATGCGACAAAGCGATTGCGGAGCAAATCGTGGCGGCCGCCGGCAAAATTACCGCCGAGGCCGCCTACGAAGAAGAAAAAATCACCCGGCACGATATTAAAGCGGTCGTGAACTGTATCAAGCGCGATCTGCCCGCAGCGGCACAGCCGTACGTGCATTTTGGGGCGACCTCGTATGACATTATTTCTACCGCGACGGCATTGCAGCTTCGCACGGCCACGCGCGAGCTGGTGCTTCCCCGCTTGGGTGAACTGCAGAAGACGCTCCTGGAGCTTACGAAAAAGTACGCGCACACGGTACAGATTGGTCGGACGCACGGGCAGCATGCCGTACCGATCACCTTTGGCTTTGCGATGGCCGGCTATGCCAGCCGGCTGGGCGAAAGCATGGAAGCGGTGCGCGACTTAAGCGGCGGGTTGCGCGGCAAATTCTCCGGCGCGGTCGGAGCTTCCAATGCGCTGAGCTTGTTTGTCAGCGATCCGGTAAAATTTGAGAAAACGCTGCTTGGCTATCTCGATCTGGAGCCAGCGCCCTATTCGACGCAAATCGTTCCAGCCGAAAACATCGTCCGTTTGCTCGACGAATTGGCAATTACTGCCGGCATTATGGCTAACTTGGCCCATGACATGCGCCATTTGCAGCGCACGGAGATTGCCGAGGTCCGCGAACGTTTCGAAAAAGGCCAAACGGGATCGTCCACTATGGCGCACAAGCGAAACCCGTGGAATTTTGAGAATGTTATCAGTATGTCCAAGCAGGTTACGGCGCAAATGGTAAATGCCAACCTCAATATCTCCAGTGAACACCAGCGCGATCTAACCGACTCGGCGTCCTCACGGTTTTATCCGGTGGTTTTAGCAAGCGTGGCGGCGATGGCCCAGCGGCTTAATAGAGTTATGGGCAAACTCGAAGTGGATGAGGCTAATATGAAGCGCAACCTTAAACTCACCGGCGGGGCCATCGCCGCCGAACCGCTTTACTTGCTTCTCGAAAAGTATGGCCACACCACTGCCCATGAAGCATCAAAAACCGTTGCGCACCGCGCTCTCGACAACGGCCAATCTCTTTACGAGGCCGCCCAAGCGGATGAAGCGCTCCAGCCATATCTCAAAAAGTTTACGCCGGAAGAGCTAAAAATTATCGAAAACCCCGAAGAACACTACACCGGCCTTGCCGCTGAAAAGGCCTTGGCCGTACATACATTGTGGAATAAAAAGCTGGCTTAGACCGGTAACTGGTGTCCTTGCAGGGATCGGGTTAAGGCCGTGAAATCTTTTATGATTGTGTCGGCACCTGATACGTCGTCGGTGTTATGGTCCGATCCGGCGTACGCTATACATTTCATGCCCGCCGCTTTTGCTGCCTGGACACCGTTTTTAGCGTCTTCTATTACTACGCAGTCTCCGGGTTTCGCTTTCATTTTCTTGGCCGCTAAAAGGAAAATATCAGGCTCAGGTTTCGACTTTGGTACGTCATCGCCGGAGACTATGGTGTCAAAGTATGATTTTAGATTCAGTTTATTCAGGAATAGCTCTATTCGCTTTGGCGCGGCCGAAGATGCCAATGCCAAGCGATAGCCATCTTTGTGGAGCTGTTTGATAAGCTCTTTCGCCCCTGGAATAGATGGTAGTTCTGGCAATTTTTTTAAGTACTCCACGTAACTTTTACGCGCATCTTCTATAAGATAATCAAGCTCCTCTTCAAGGTCGAATTCCTTAATAAGCATCGTCCAAGTATCCCGCGCGTTTACGCCTTTCAAATTTCCTTGAAAACTCGCAGGATCGTCGACACCTAAGCGCACCAGATAGGCATGTAAATGCTTGATATGTAATGGCTCGCTATCCACGATTACTCCATCCATGTCAAAAATCACTGTTTTCTTAGCCATACTCGAATTATAATTCCCTTGTATTATTTTCGCAAAATAGAGACTATAAGGGGTACTTCCATGACTTTTGGCCTCGGAATTCCGTGCCCCCACAACCCGTCTTCGCCGAAGCACTCGCCGTGGTCTCCGGTTACAACAAGAAGCAGTGGCCGAGGTAGCTTATCCAGTAAAGCTCCGATACGTTTATCTACCGTTTCGAGAGCGCTTTTCTGTAAATCGTGTAATAAACGTAATTCTTCGGGACGTACTTGGGATAGCTCGTTCGCGGGTGCTTTGCATCCCCACAGAGATTTGCTGCGCCGCATAATATCCCTATACTTGGCCGAGACAACCTTGTCGCCAGTATCATATGGGACGTGAGTCTCTAAGCAATTTATAAACAAGAAGAAATTTTGGTTCGGTAGGATATGTCGTAGAATTTCCGACTGGTGGTTAAGGGCGAACGAATCATGTTCCCTGGGGGCAAAAACACTGGTTTCCTCGGCGGGCCCATAAAAAAGAAAAGTATCAAAGAGCGACCGTAACGTTGGGTTTCGAAACCACCGCACGCCCCCCGCTCCTATAGTCTGAAAGCCTAGTCGTTTGTAGCCTTCTAAAATCGTGGCCCCTGACAGCTTCACGCCTACTGTTTCGAGGCTTCGTGGCCGCCCACTATCAAGGCGCCATAACTGGCGCACGGCAGGGTTTAAATAGGGCTCCTCGGAAGTGGTTGCCACTGGCAGATAGCCCATAAAGAAGCTCATGTGTGCTGGCAGGGTGTATGTACCGTGAGTATATGCTGGCACACCAGCGCTGATTGACTTAAGGTGCGGCAAATGCGCAGCTTCGAAAGTATCATATCGGCAGCAGTCAAGAGTTATGAAAAGAACGTTCGTATGTTCGAGGCCGTATATTGACCGCGGTGAAGTTTGGGTCATGAATCTGTCCCGATTGCTTTTAGTTCGGCTGTCGTTAGTCTGGAGCGAGTAGTGCGTATGGCCCCTGCTGCCGCTTCTATGCCTTTCGAGGCGGCTTGTTTTACTAGATCGGCCGTCCAGTCACTGTACGCGTACCGTACCAGTTCACCCATGGTAACTCCCATAAAATGATCCCCGGCGCCCGTTACGTCAACCACCTCTTTCGCTTTGGCTACGGGCAGCGCTATTGTTTCGCCTTCAAATCTAATGGCAATACTCGCAGCCCTGCTTGTTAAGATAAGAACGCGCGTGTCGGGCAAGAGTTCCATGAGTGCTTTGTGGTGATTCGTTTCACCGGTTAAATTAGCAGCCTCTACGTCGTTCCCGAAACATATTTCGGGAACACGTGGTATCGAGGCTAGCGCTTCTCTCGCTTGGTTTGGATCCGCTAAGGCGCTGTGCGCGCCACTAAGGCGAAAAGCCAACATGCCTTTTCCGCGGTCAAGATTGTGGACAAGCCCCGAGACGTGGTCGCGAAGCGCGGGCTGGCGAAGGGTGTTTATATTACTAAAGACAATATCGTATATTTGGTTTTGTTCAGTCGCTGGAATGGTTACGCTTTCAGCGGCACCGTATATGGTGATTTCATCCTCGATTTCGCCGCTATCTGAAAGCGCGAGAATGCAGATGCCGGTGTGTTCATTTGTTCCAATTTGCGGCGGTCCGAAATCGCTACCTGTAGCTTGAGAGAATATACGGCCGCGCCAATCATCCCCCACCCTGTAGTATAGACGCGTAGGTACCTCTGAATATTTTGAGAAAATAGTCGCCGTATTAGCTACTGATCCTCCCGCCGTCGGCGCGATAGGGTTTTCTATATTCGCGAGATAAGACTCCGCCGCGCTGAACCGCGCTTCAGGTAGCTCCGTACGAGGGGTAGTAACCTTATGGTCTACCAGCGCGTAACACAGCGCTGCCGCTCTTAAGTACTCCGCCATAGTTTTTTTATACAATTGTTGGTCTAATTATGCAATTAAAAAATAATTTAATAATTATTGCTACATCTGTCGCGGAGCGCGTAGTATGGGTTTTTGCCGAAAAGCCCTGTCTATCTATTCTAGGTATGCCCGCAGGCGGTAGCCTCAACTGCCTTTCGCAGCGAGCTTTGTGATTATCCGCGCATGTTCACTTAGGAATGCATCTATATCATAGGCAATCATTGCCTTCTCTTTCCGTTGGACACGTTGAAAAAGCGACGCTGCAGTATCATTAGGGAAAATCCTCACTTGGTTTGTAGCAAAAACCGTGCCGGGATCGTCGACTAGCTGCGAAATGACATGCATCGTATGTTCCGAATACACAAGCGGTGGCAGTTCCATTTGTCCGGCTGCCTGGCGTTTCTTATTTTCCTCCTCAATACGCGCGGACTCTTCGAGTACTCTTCGGGAGGCGTATTCCCCGATGGTGTCCTGGGTGAGTGGCAGCGGCCCCGGGTGGGTATTTATCATACGCGCCTCGTAGAGCGAGCGGTGGTTACCCCGAACGAGCCCGTAGGTGCTAATGAGAGGTTCTTTGATGATAACCATGTATCCCATGGCGGCGATCAAATCGATGCCATGCTCATCTGCAAGCGTAGTAATAGCCTCGGCTTCTTCTTGGGTTTGCCCGCGCTTGTTGGGGCCGCCGGGATGGGTCGTTCTATTGATGACTGCCGTTTCGACCTCGAACCCCCATTCCTGGTTCCACCGCTCTACCCTGTCGAGTATGCCTGCTTCGGGATTATTAGTTATAACGAGATGGATACGCTGATTGAATGCTCCATCATGGATAGCCTGCGCATAGGCTTCGGCCGTTGTGCCGCTGCCTGATGCAAGGATGGCTACTCTACGAGGCAATTCACCCATGCCGCCCAGTATGCTTGAAGCTTTCGCGTAACTCAAGCACAAGCGGATATTGACGGGAGCGTGTATAATTATTGGTAGTTATGTGTGGGCTGGCATCCGGCCTTCCTCCGCGCAGGCTTTATAACAATTCGAGATGGCACACTTCGGTCCCTGCTCTCTCCAGCTCCAATCAGTTATCCGAACCTGGTACAGATATACGAACGGTTGTCTTGTGCTTGGATAGCTCTCTTTCTAAAAGCCGTTTAAGCGCCAGCAAATGCTCGGTCGCCCCTCTTTATTAATTATCAATCAAAGGAGCTAGATCATGGAAAACGTAACCCAAATCAATGAAGACGTAGCAATTGTTGCTTACTATTTTAAAGATAAAAACCATCCTAAATGCTTTCCCAAGAAGATGGAATACAAAAACCGCCAAATCACTTTCACTGAGACCGGCCTGCGCCATCCGACCACCAAAGGCCAACGCATGGTGCACGTCTTTGATATGACGGACGGCGAGGCTGATTACCGGCTGGAGTTCGATGCCGAATCTTTGCGCTGGAAGCTTGTCTATATAGCTGACCAGCTCGAAGGGTTCCAAGGGCGCACCTATGCACTTGCCGCTTAATACAGAAGAGCCGCAGATTATGCATATCGACCTGAACTCTTGCTTTGCTACCGTGGAGCAGCAGGCCCGGCCAATGCTCCGCGGGCGCCCGGTGGGCGTAACAAACCGCCGGGTCAGCGAGGCAAAGTATGCGTGCATTGTAGCTGCATCATACGAGGCTAAGCAGCGCGGCGTGAAAGTGGGCATGCGTGCCGATCAGGGCCTGCAGTTGGCGCCGGATATGGTCATCTTGGAGACCGATCCGCCAAAATATCACTTCGCTTATCAGAAGCTGGTCAGTATCATGCAATCGTATTCGCCGAATGTACAGATGAAAAGCATCGATGAGGGCATTATCGATTTTCATAGTACGCGCCAGCATATTAACCAGCGATCGCTAGAAGATATCGGATACGAGATCAAGCAGCGGCTCAAGGATGACGTCGGTTGCTGGATGCGTTGCAACGTCGGCATCGCGCCTAATCGATTTCTAGCAAAATTAGCAGCCGGGCTTCATAAACCGGACGGGCTGGACGTCATCACCCATAAGAATCTTCGGAGTACGCTAGAGGGCCTGAAGCTAACCGATTTGCATGGCATTGCCGAGCGTAACCAGGCCCGGCTCAATGCTGCTGGTATCTATACGCCCCTGCAGTTTCTGGATGCGCCGTCGGAGCTGCTGCGCCGGCAAGTTTTTCATAGCGTATGCGGCGAAGATTGGTATCAGCGCCTCCGCGGCCACGAAATTGATGACCAAGAGTTTTCAACCAAGACCATTGGCCGCCAGTATGTGCTGGAAGATATGCGGCTAGATGACGAAACCATTCATTCCCGGCTGGCGTATCTTTGCGAAACTACCGGCATGAAGCTGCGTTATAAGGGTTTCTGCGCCCGCGGCATTACGGTGTATGCCCGCTATGCCGGTGGCGATTATTGGTACGAACGGCGCATGTTCAAGACCTCGTTTTTCTCAAACGCTGAGGTGCACCGCCGGGCAATGCTGCTTTTCAACCGCCGGCCGCACCATGATTACGTGCGGGAAATCGGTGTCAGCTGCTACCAGCTGGAGCCGTCAACGCGTAACCAGATCAGTTTGCTAGAAGACGTTAACCGCGAAGATTGGCTGACTGAGGCAGTTGACCGCGTTAATGAGCGCTACGGCGAATTTACGCTGACATTCGCGGGTAGCCACCGGTCACGCAACGTCGTCAAGCAAAAAATTCCTTTCGGCACAACCCGTTATTTCGAATTGCTTTGCCGGTCTTAGCTGGTAGCTTCAGCCTCTTCATGGATGAATTTGCCGCCGCGGAGCCATGAGGCCGCTGCTGCGACCAAGCAGGCCACAATTGAGAAACTAAGTACTACAACCAGGCCGTGCTTAAACGGCGAGCCGATGAGCTGGGGAAAGAACTCCTTAGATGTCAAGCGTGCGGCATCGCCTGCCGGCAAGTGGTTCAAGACGGACGGCCCGAGCAATGTTTTGAGGGG
Organism: Saccharimonadales bacterium (SeqCode); assembly: GCA_035546975.1. Lineage (GTDB taxonomy): Bacteria > Patescibacteriota > Saccharimonadia > Saccharimonadales > UBA4665 > JARIHC01. The sequence continues at coordinate 3,373 of DASZVS010000002.1, read as the reverse complement.
GTTATAGCCCAGGAAGGCGGCGAACAGATAGCTGATGGCCGGCAGATGCGATAGATTGGTTGCCACCGACGGAGAAACGCCGTTCGCGGTAAGGCCGTGGTACATGCTGCTTGGTACGCTTGAGGTCAGGCCGACAATCATGAGCGTGAAGAAAATGCCGATTGAAAGCGGCAACCCGACATTCATAAAGGTAGCGCGCATACCCGATGCTACGCCTCTGAAGCGCGAAGGCACCGAATTCATGATGCCGGCAGTATTTGGCGAGGAGAACAGCCCAAACGCCATGCCATTAAGGAGCAATATAAGGGCAAATACCCAGTAACTGAAGTTTACCGGCAAAAGCATCATCAGGCCGAAGCTTGCTGCGGCTAAGAGCATGCCGCCGGTTGCGAAGGGGCGCGCGCCATATTTATCAGATAGATAGCCAGAAAGCGGTCCCGCTATCAGAAAGCCGATAGTCGTCGGCAGCATGTAGATGCCTGCCCAGAGCGGCGTATCAGTAAAAGCGTAGCCATGCAGTGGCAGCCAAATGCCTTGTAGCCACATGATAAGCATGAACTGTAAGCCGCCGCGGCTCATTGCCGCCATTAGCCCGGCGATATTGCCAGCTGTGAAAGCACGGATGTTGAAGAGCTCTAGATTGAACATCGGCTGCTTGACCTTCTTTTCTATGGTCGCGAATAATGCCAGTATGATAAGCCCGGCGATTATTAGGCCGATAACTAACGGATCACCCCAGCCCATTGCCGAGGAGCCATGCGGCCGGATCCCGTATGTGATGCCGACAAGCACCATGCCGAGCCCAAGCGCAAAGGTGACATTGCCCCACCAGTCGATTTTTGCCGGGTGGAAAATGTCAATTTCTTTCAAGGCTACATATGACCAGATGACGCCGATAATACCAATCGGCACATTAAAGAGAAATACCCAGCGCCACGAAAATTGCGATAGAAATCCGCCGACAAGAATACCCAGGAATGAACCGGCCAAGGCGGCAATTTGATTAATGCCAAGAGCCATGCCCCGCTGGTTATGCGGGAAGGCGTCGGTCAAAATGGCGGCAGAATTAGCCATGAGCATGGCACCGCCGACAGACTGGACGACGCGGAACAAGATAAGCTCAAGCGCTCCGGCTGGCCCGTGGCTCCACGTTAGTGCCGCGCCCAAGGCGCCGAGGGAGAAGATGATGAAACCAAGGTTGTACATTTTGACACGGCCGTACATGTCGCCGAGCCTGCCGAGGGAGACTACCAGGATTGCTGCTACGAGCAGATAGCCGAGCAGAATCCATAATAGGTATGAAAAACTGCTGGGAGCTAAGGGGTTAAGATTAATGCCGCGGAAAATGACGGGCAATGCAATAATCAGGCTGGTGGCGTTTAGCGTAGCCATCAGCACGCCAAGGGTCGTGTTAGACAGGGCTATCCACTTATAGTGGGGGCTTTCTTTGGTGGTATGGCGGAGAACTTTCTTGAGCATATTTACTTGTCTTCTCCGCTTTCCAGCCCTTTAAGCCAAGTTTCGGCAGTGATGACTTCGGCTTGGCGCGGAAAAATCTTCTCGGTCAGTACGCGGTGAACCTCTTCGTCTGAGTCGAGACAGAGATCAGAGAGGATTGTTAACTGGTAGTCTTTGTCTGCAGCCAGGCGGGTAGTTGAGAGTACGACGCCGCTTGTGGAAATGCCGCATAAGACGAGATGCTTTACGCCTTTGGCGCTCAAAACCACATCAAGGTCGCTGCCGGCGAAGGCGCTGATGCGCCGTTTGGTCACCACAACTTCCCCTTCTGCTAGTTCTACAACGGGGCTTGGATTTACCATGACTTCACGGCCACTATCTTTAATGGAACTGAAACCCTTATTGTCCGGGCTAACCTCTGGAAATCCTGGCCGGAAACCGACGACTACATAGATAACGGGAATGCCTGCTTGGCGCGCGCCTTCAATCGCCGGCTTAAGGCGGTTTAGATATTCTTCTTGGGTGTCGAAACGGTCTACGATGCCGGGTTGGACATCCATAACGAGCAGTGCTGTATTACTTTTTGCCATGATAGCCTCCTTTATTATTGGTTGAATCTATTAATCGTTTTTATAAGCAACGTTTCGTATAGGCGGGCTTCGTCCTTGCCCAATTCTTCCCGCAGTGCATTATCCAATATATTGGCAGGTTCCGGGATTTCGTTATATAACTTCTTCCCTTCGGCCGAAAGCTGGAGCTTATTATGGCGCTTATCTTTCGGGTTTCTGACGCGTACGAGCCAGCCTTTCTGTACCAGCGTGTTAACAATGAGCGTCATCGTGGAAGCTTGGACGCCCAGTTTTTCCTGCAACTCTTTCTGGGAGGGCTCGCCGCCATGGGCTACATAGTACATAACGCGGTACTGGCTTCTGGCGATGCCGTGTTTTTTGAGCATGGCATCAATCCGCCGGTCGATAATCCGGGCGCACCGCTTAATGAGGACCGGAAGGAGCGTTTGTTCTGTATTCTGCATGGGAGGAGAATATTAGTTAGGTACCTAACTAATATATAGCATCGTGATTACCTCGTCAAGCCGCCCTGCTTGGATGAAAATTGCAAATAAATTAAAAAATCAGTATAATAATGTGAAATTTCAAGGTGGGAGAAAGAAGAACCCTCCACTTGTCGAGAGAGTTTGATCCTACTGTCTGCCAAGATTCAGAGCGGGACCTCGAGATGATCCATGCTTTAGGTTCCTTCGGGCAAGAAGCGTTTACTTCGGCTATACTTGCTAATCGTCCGCCCATCCCATACGGAACACTTGATATTAGAGAATTAATAGAAGAAGCGGCGAAGACGAATCCGACCGAAGCCGGCTACGCTTGGGAGCGAACCGTACTATTTTTAGCTACAGCCTCGGAAGCTTACCAAAATGTCGGCTCAAAAGAAATTATCACCTTGGATCTCTGTTCTTCCGTACCGCTATATACCCAGTATTTGCGTACCAATGAGTTTAGTCGTGACGGGGTACGTGCCCGGGAGTTAGTCCGGGGAATGTTTGATGAGGATGCTGGCCGAGAGTTAGAAGACCAACTTGGTTTCCTTCGTCCGATCTTCAAAGCGGTTAGCAGAGATAAAGACGGAGCCAGAAAACTGCTTGAAACAGCCGTCCAGGAATTTTTATATACCATGTCGCCCCAGGATGTAACAGGCATAGAGAAAGACGTCACGTCGCTCGCCCGTCTTTTATACGCCAAGTTTTCCAAACAGAGCCATGCTTCTGGCGAGGAAAGGTTAGGCACCCACAGAGAAGGCAGCCCCGGCTTTCGCTTAACAAAACAGGTGGCAGAAAGAAGCTACCGTGACCACCTACTGCGTGTGCTTAAGGTCTCTACCTATGGAGCATGGGAAGCTG
>DASZVS010000001.1:0-47387 GCA_035546975.1 Saccharimonadales bacterium (SeqCode) | reverse complement strand
CGACTCGACCTTGTGGCTGACAAATTCAAGTTCTTCCATGCTGCCGGCATACAGCGTGAAGTAAAGCCCAAACCGGAAGAAACGTTCTTCGCCAACTTGCAATTTATCGCGAATTTCTTCGGCATCGAGGATAGCTGCTTGCTTGGCCGGGTCCCTAACTCTTCCCTTTTCACTATCAATTTGGATGCCTGCCTCCAGCTGCGTAACTTTTTTGCGGAGACTTTCCAAAACTATCTGGCTTTCCACAGGATATATATACAGGGACATATCCATCACTTCATCAAGGTTGACCATGCCGCTTAACCAGCCCGTATAGAGCTGGCGCGGATACCCGTATACGTAATAAGTACGCGCAAAACGGGTACCAAGCTGGAAGTGCGTACTACTGAATTCCAATGAGCTAGGCGCAATAAAGTCGCGGAGCGCGGTGATGCCTTTTTGGAAGGCGGCCTGCACTTCTTGTTCTTCCCGCGCGCGTTGCGCCTGGGCGATAGCTACCGGATCGGTCGGCTGCTGTTTTTTCTTACCGAACATCCCGTACTCCTATGCCCCGCCTATATTCGTTTTTTGCTGCATGTCTCATAACATTTCTCTCTGTAAATGGGCCTGCGGTGCATTACCCGCTCCCTTGGTGACTACATCAGCGGATAGGTCGTCAAAATTCTTGAGTTGTTGCCTGGTGGCAGTATCAGGATTATAGGTGTCGTAATACAGCTCAATAAGTTCCTGGGTGTCCAAGGGCAATCCCTGGATACCCGCCTGTAATAATCCGGCGAGTACCGCCTGTACGCGATTGCGGAGTTCGGTTTTAGCATTCTCAAGATCCGGTTCATTTATGACGACGTGGTGCTCCTGTTTGTTGAAGAGGTTACCGACACCGCTTAAGAAATTCTTGCTCTGGTTGATCGCTTTTTGTGTATCTACAACTGGGAAGAACGGAATAACTACGTAAAACTTCTTATCCATGATATTCGTGTGCTGGCTTAAGTTGTCGATAAAACCGATATAGTCTTCCATCAACAGTGCGAGCAACATGTTGTCGTGTTCCGTGCGGATTTTGTCCAGCTTGGCAATGTAAGGCTGTAAATCAACCTTTTGTGAGCGGATGAAAATCTGGATCGGGAAATACAGGGAGTTTAAGAAACCCTGGTAGCTGTATTCTATAGCTTCCTGCTCCTGCGGACTCATAAGGTCGAAATTGATGCTCTTAACCATTACCACAGAACGATAAGTGCCATCATTCATAATCACGATACCATCGCGAACCTCGGCAATCTGCAGTGAATTTTGCGTGCTGTTTGGATTCTGGTGGACGGGCGGCGTACCGGTTCCGTTGGCTTTCTGAGTACTCACCGTTGCTTGCGGCTGCACTGTGGGTGCGGCTGCCGGAGGTGCCGGCTGCGGCGTGGGAAGAGAAGCTGGTGCAGGCGCGGGAGCCGGGGCCGGAATAGGCCGCGGAGCGGCTGGCCGGGGTTGCGGCGCTGGCACTGGCTGGTTCGGATTTGATATTGGCGGCACGAAGCGGCTGGCCTCATCTCTTGGAAGCCCAGCCGGAGTTATTTGTGGTACAGCCTGAGGTTGGACAGGTTGAGCCTGCCCTGCCGGAGCTTGAGCTGGTTGATTTGCTGAAGAGGGATTCATATTCTAGCGCCCACCTTTGTTTCCTGGACTGATTAGTACGCTATCGCGGCTAATGCAGCGCAATGATAACTTCGTCTTGTGGCGGCTCTCCTTTGGCTTTATGGGCTTGCCGGGCGAGCGTCGACACGTTTAGATCGTTGTTATTCGCCAGTGATAGTATAGCAGGATCGGCTACATCGGCACTAGGGGTGCTCGGTTGTGGAGGGGTCTGGGAAACAGCTTGGGCTGGCGGGTTAGCACCACCGGATTGCTGGGGTACGGATGCGCTACCGGGCTGTATGCCACCAGGCTGCAATGTTCGCATATGAGAATAGGGATTTTGCTGGGAACTCTTCCGGCTTTTTAGCTGGGCAGACAAGGCGGCATCGTCTTGGGTATTTATAGGCGGTGTTGCTCCTGCTGGAGCGGACACTGAGGGCTGGACCGGAGCTGTTTGCCCACCCACCGGCCGGTTCACGAACCAATAATCATTTTTTTGAGCTGGAGCTGCCGGTTGGCCGGTGCGAATGCCATTTAGTTCTTCTATTAAGTGCTGGCGGTGTTCACGGGATGATTTATTAATCATGCTTTCAAACTGCTGGGCAACGGGATTGCTTGTCTCGTCCAGTATGTCATCTTGGGCTTGCACGTCGTAGCTAGGTACCTCTTGCGGCGCATTACTGATATCTATCAAGCGGTCTGAATCTGTGACCGCCAGAGGATTCGGCGGCGAATAGGTATTCAGATTAACATTCTTTATTGCCCAGCCTCGGGTATCAAGTGTTTTAGCAAGCACTTTCAAACGGCTTTCTACCTCGTTTTGACTAAGCCCGTTTGTGAGGACACGTTCAACTTTCTTCGGCACGGTGATAGTTACGAGCTCTTTTACCCCGCTTTGATCCCAAATCCGCCTGCGCGGCTTGAACCAAAAGCGTAACTTAGCTAGAGCCCAGATTTCCGTGGGCTGGTCTCGCCCGAAAGGCACGGCAAAAAAGGTACAAAAAAGTGCCGGCGGCAGAAAGAGAATCAGAAGAAAATAAACATGCCTGGTGACGATCATGAAGCATAAGTAATACAAAAAACCGGCTACCAACGCAAAAATGAATTGGCGCAAGGTCAGGGGTCCCAGTATGTGGTCCTCAGCCTCAATATCCTGAATCAATTTGTATGTTGCCATCCAACATAAATTATACCTCAGGCAACAAATAAGTTAAAAGCGTGCTTACCTTAAAATAAGGCTTATGACTTATTGGTTCTGATGTGAGCCGTTAGCTCGTAGATTTTTGGCTTTTTGCCAGTAAGACCCAAAAGTTTCTTTAGCAAGTTGATGATAGAAGACTGCTGTCAGGGCTGTCTTCGCCGGCGCGTGCCTGAACACTTCGCGGAAAGATCCCGGATTATACACCAGACGGTGCAACACGGAATAGCCAGCCATTGCTGCCGCATTCACATCCTTTTCCTGGTCAGGATCGCGAATAATTTCTTCGCCTTCCGAGCCCTCTCTAATCTCATCTCGTAGAGCACGGACTGCATCTTTAAGGGCTCCCGAAATACGGACGTCTCGCCGAGGCAGGTATTCCTTGCGGTCGCCATCTCTGTTCACGGTAAAGCCTTGGCTCTGCGGCGAGATCATAACGCCTTCATTAGATTCCACTTGGTGATGCTCAGGAGCTAGATAATCCCTGTCGACGACGGGAACGCCGGGAAGATGCCGCGCGCCTTCTATACCAACATGTGGAACGCCGGTTTTTTGACTGCGGGCTTCCATGATGTCCTCGACATTATCTGAAAGCGCTTCCCATGGGTCTCTTCCTTCCGAAAATGGCACACCGCGCCGGGCGGCGTCTTGTACTCGGAACCTTCTTTCACCGTCAGCGATACTATCTTCCTCGCTCTGCGTGCCGCCAGGGATGCGCCGGAACATAGTGTCGTAATAAGTCGGCGTGTAATCTCCGACCGGGCCGTCATAATTCTCATCGTGATTTTCGTCCGTAACGCGTGAAACCGTTTCAGGAACATTTGTTGGATGCCCGAACTTAACCAATCCTATACCCTTCCTTCCCAGCATAGCCCGGAAATGGTCCATAGTGGATGCGCCGCCTATATTGGCGCGCGCTTCTTCATCGGATAATACCTGGTCACCGGTATCCTGGAGGTGCCAGGGAACGTATGGGTCCCCATCGGCGTTTTCCGGCAGCTCCTCTCCTTGCGGACCTCGTAATGGAAGGTTCGGATTTGGGTTCGGGTTGTTTCCGGGGAAGTTGAGGATGTCTGCCATGGCGTTTTTCTTAAAGGGTGTTCTTAACAATTATATAGTATCAAATTTATTGATTTTTGTCAAGGTCAGCGCTGTTCTTTAATAAGAGAGAGAAATACAGGAGCGGACTAGTCGAGATTGCCTAGAGTACGGTAGGGCCGCCTAAGCCGCCTCCGGCGCCGGTGCCACCCAGTTCGGCGCCTCCGCTTTGCTGTTGGGCGAATTGTTCTTGGGAGCTTAGTTCGCGGCGCATATTAAGGAATTCGTCGTCATTGCGGAAGCGTTCCAAGACTCTTCGGCCAGTTAATGGAATTTCCTCTTGTTGGTAATGAATCCGGCCGGTATCGTTACCAGCATTATCTAGTACAGGGATAGTCTTTCCGCTGGCATCTAGTTGTGGTATGAGCTCGCCCCGGGCATTGCGCCTGTCAACTTTAACCGTTGAACCGTCAAATGGCTGCGCAAGCACCTGGTCAGCAAACAATTCGGCATTTTCGGGAGAAGCGTGTGCCACGGTGTCGTAAATGTTTGCAGCTTTTGCCCACGTCCGCTTTATAGTTGTTTCATTGCCAGAAGCATGAGCTCTGAGAAGCTCTTCTTTCATAGCTGGAGCCAAGAGCTTCATGGAATCGCCGCGAGCACCCGCAATAGCGCCAGCGCCATTGAGCTCGAGAACCTTGGAGTTGTTTCGAGCCGTGGCTTCGTCGGCCGTCATGGTGCCGTTATTCATGGCCTCGAGGTCAGTAACTTGGCCGCCAAAGCCCGCTCCTGAGAGGTCGATACGGCGGGCTTGCTGTGCCCGGCCGCGCATGTCGGCAAGCATGCGTGCAGCTTTGGCGCGGTCGCCTCCGGCGGCTTCGTTGATGGACTCCATCATAGCGCCAGCGCCGCCTTCTTTCCAGCCGGTACCAGTACTGGCGTTTGCCACGACAGCTGCCGATTTGAAGACCTCATCGTTCGTATCGCGTTTAGCAGCGCGGATAGCTGCAACGCCTGCTTCCAAAGATCTGCCCGAGTATCCTTGGCCGGACAGGTATCGCCGCCAGTCGTCTTCGGTATCGCCACCGCCCATATTTTTCATGGTGGCTTGCAAGTAGTCATCGTTGCCTGCAACGGCCTTCCAAGCCTGGCTATTTTCCATGTACTCATTCATGGCTGTCATTTCATGCTGTGACATGCCGGCTTGGAAGCGGGAGCGCATTTTCCACGGTGTTACGCCAGCGCTTGGAACATTAGCTATACCGCGGGTTGTCCGGTTAAAGGCGCTAGCTACAGGGTTACTGGCCTTGTAACGGTTGCCTGCTGCAAGGTCTCTCATATTCGTATCGAACTTGTTCTTGCGGTAGCTGCCTAGGCGGTCGAAGGCACCACGTCCGCGGTCATTCACAAACCCGCCGATAGCGCTAATTGCCCCACCGGCAAAGCGGAATGTCATAGGAATCAGGAAGTAAGGAGCGAAATAAGCGGCAAAGCCCATGAGCTGGCCGAGTATGCCGCTGCTGCTGTTGTCTGATATTGCGGCAAAAACGCGCCCAGCTGCAATGAAGGCGGCAATGATCGGGAACATGAGCAGCGCTTTGCTGAATGTACCCCACCACAGTTTATAAACGCCTTGTGTATTTGGAAGAACATACGCAATGATGGCAACCGGCGCGATGATAACAAGGATAATGATCAGAAGCTGCCGGATAATAAGCGTCAGGAAAGCTAGGAATACGGCCAAGGCCGCAGTAGCGGCAAAGCTAAGCAGGCCAAAAATACTGAGGGCAATAATTGCCGATCCTGTAGCTAGGCCGACGGCCGTCACGGCGCCGCCGCTTAATGTCGCGCTATCGATGCCAGCCTTGACGAACGGCTGGTAGATAAGCCAGCGGATTCCATAGCCTAGGTCGTTGGTTAGCGTAACGAAGAATTGCATTAACTGCCATGAAAGTGTAATTGCTATGGCTGCGAAAATTAGCCGGGGCAGGACTTTTCTGACGGTATAGGCATCGAAAAATTCGAGCCCTGACATCTCCGAAATTATTATCGCCAAGCCTACGACTGCAAGCAGGCCGAGGGCAATATCCCGGAAGCTGCTCCAGGCAGAGTAATAAGCTTCGCAGTTATTTACGGCCTGCTGGCCGCCATTGTCACTGGCTGTATTCTTATCACAAAATATTTGGTTCGGATCATCAGAGTTTCCCGGCGAACCGACGGATAGCTGGCTATTAATGGCATTGTCCAGGTCGCCGATAATACTTACCATGCCTTGTACGGCCGGGCAGATTACCCAGGTAAGCGGGTTGAAGCTTACATTACAGCTGAGGGTCGGGACGCTACCCGCGCTCGAATTACCACCTCCATCGGAGCTGCCTGGAGTAACGGAAGGGTCGCTTATAGGCGGGCTTTTCGTGGTGTTCCCGCTGCCGTCAAAAATCACGATCTGCACATTGCCTACATCTGTGATTCGCTGTTTACAGTCTTGCGCTGCACCGCTATTCGGGTCGACAGTGTAGTAATAGTCACCTTGGGAATCCTTTTTGTTTGTTTTTTGAAGCATATTGATACTACAGCCAAGCGCAGCATGCAGATTATCAACGTCTGCCAGACAATTCTTGTAGTTTTGGGAACCTTCAGCCGCAAGTACACACTGGCCGCTCGAGCCGGTGTTAGTCATATTGTTAAACATTGTTTGGGCTTTGTTGTAGCAATCCTTGTAATTTCCGAGATGTGTATACCACAGAGTCTTAGTCGTTACGCTTGAGTCGTTAGGATCTGTGAAAGGATGCTGATAAAACATGTCGCTACTACAGTTCAGAGCCGTATTAAGCACCTCTTCCCAGCCGAGGCCTCCCTGCGTAACGACGCCCTGCGGTTCATGGCAGGCGGATTTCTCGTCACCGCCATTGGTGGCAAACCCGAAATCATGAGTTATATCTTGAAGGTCATGACAATTCTCACCGAGCTCTCTCAGGATATTGACGCCAGTACCAGATACGTCTGCGGCAGCTTGGGCAGGCGGAAATACAATACTTACAATCGGCACAAAAAGCGCCAAAATAAAAGGTAAGTATAAGAGTCGCAGCTTCATCTTATTGATGTTTCTTTTTTTGCCCAGGTATTTTTATCATCGCTTTGCCACCGATGTCTTATAATGTCGTCTCTAACTATATCATAGGTGTCACCGTACGCATACGCGGGTTGCCAGGCGAAAACTTGCCTATTATAGAGAAGGATTCTATACTTAGGAAATAGTCCAACACAAATAGAACCATCAGATATGAAACGCTCCTTGCGCCAACAGCTCCAACTTGTACTCATTGTTTTCTCTTTGCTGATGAGTCCGTTCCTGATCGGATTACATACTTCGGTTTACGCCGCAAGTACGGGCGGCAGTAATAGCAATACTAATACTAATTCTGATCCGCACGGTGGTTCTACGGGCGGCAGTAATAGCAATAACAACCAGAACAACAATAATCAGAACAATAACAACCAGGGTAATAACCAAACTAATCAAAATAACCAAGCTAGCCAGACCGACCAAGGCAATCAGACGGCAAATAATCCAAGCTCCAACAATAATGGCTTGAGCTCAAACTGCCCGCCGGGTGGCGATGCTGATCCTACGGGAAGCGGTAACCAAGGGTGCCTGAAGTGCATACCGGCCAATATTACAGATGCCGGCGGCGATACGTTGAAGAAATATAAACAAGATCATCCGAATGCTGTCCAATGCGGCGACTCTGCTGCAGACCCGAGCGCTAACTGTGACCAAAACGGTTGCGATCTCGTGAAAAAGTATGTTAACCCGACCATTAACGTATTGTCGGTCATAGTCGGCCTTGTCGCCGTTATCTCAATTGTCGCGGGGGCGATACAATACATAACTTCCACTGGGGATCCCCAGAAAACTTCCGCGGCTAAAAGCCGGATATCAAAGACCATATTTGCGCTTGTGGCCTATGCATTTTTGTATGCTTTCCTGGAATTCATAATACCTGGCGGAGTATTCTAGGGGGCGGCATGATAAAAAGTATGAATTTACGCAGCAAGCTTTTCATTATCGCAGTGACATTAGTAGCTGTGATTGGTGTAACCGCAGTATTACCGAAGGCAGCGGTAGCGGCCAGCAAGCCGGCAACGCAGAAAAATCCTGCAGCTAGCGCCAAACAAGCCAACTGTAATTCCAACCAGGCTGCTACGAAAATAACGAGCGGTAAAAACAAAGGAAAATATTATTGTAAGGCCAAACCGAATGCCAAGGGTGGCAGTACGCCGTCCAATGGCAATAACTCGCCTTCGCCGAGTGCCGCGGCTATCAGCAGCCAATGTAGCCATAGCTTCTTCGGGCTTGTTCCTTGGTATAACTATCTCGGGCCTGAGTTCACCACAAACGTGAACGGCGTAGGAGTCGGTACGAACGGCCAAGCTGACCCCTGCTCTATCAAGTGTTTCAATATCTTTACTATTTCGCAAAGCGAGCCTGCGAACGCCTGCGGCGTGCGGCATAGCGATATACCATATGTCCTTTTGGCGATTGTTGATGATCTTCTTAGAGTGGCCGGCATAGTTGCGGTTATCTTTGTGATCGTTGGAGCTTTCCGGTATGTCACCAGCCAGGGTAACCCCGATGATACAGCCGGAGCCCAGAACACCATAATTAATGCGCTTATCGGTTTGGCAATTTCCATTGTTGCCGTTGCCTTTGTATCCTATGTAGGGAGCAGATTATGAATCTATTCATTTATTTGCATAGCATCGCGACCGATATTAGCCCCGGAGGCTTGCCCCGGGCGAACGCTGACAGCAGCAATATAACAAGCTTACTCAACTACGCCTTTGCTATTATCGGCGGTCTCGCAGTGATAATGATAGTGGTCTCCGGCCTGCGATATATATTGTCATCAGGTGATCCCCAGCGTATGAGTAAAGCGAAAAACGGCGTGATATATGCATTGGTAGGCCTTGTAGTCGCTATAACCGCCGAAGCCATTGTCAGCTTCATAGGGGGTCAAATATGATGAAGCGATTTTTGGCGGCAATACTATTGGTATTTTCTTTGTTGATCGTGGCAGCGCCGCCTGCCGCAGCCTTCGACCCTTTTTCAAACTCAGATCCGAGCATTGGCGGCGTGGATTGTAGCGGTGATGCGGCCAACTCCGCAGTATGCCAAGATAAGGGCAATGGCGACCCCATAACCGGTGACAACGGCGCCCTTTTGAAAATTGCCAACATTGTAGCTTATATTGGCGGTGTAGCAGCCATTATAATCATAATAATTAGCGCGATCCGCTACATCACTTCCGGAGGTGATAGTGAAAATGTCAGCGGCGCCAAACGAACCCTCATAGGCGCGATAATTGGCCTTGCTATAATCGTCCTTGCAAAAAGTTTGATAACATATGTAGTGAGCAAAGTATGAAGCATACAAAAAGAACCCTTGTAGGTATTTGCACCCAGCTGGTACTTGCCTTCACCCTGGTATTCGTGCCGGTTGGCACAGTATCGGCAGCTTGTTCAGGAAGCGGCTCCCAGGGCCAGGTGCTAGGCGGGATCGGAGAAACGGGTGGTGATTGTAACGGATCAGGCTTTACCAATGTGCTCAGCACTATAGTCAGCATCATAAGTTATATAGCTGGCATTGTTGCGATCGTTATGGTTATTGTGGCCGGTGTAAAATATATGACGTCCGCTGGGGACTCAAACAAGGCAAGCTCTGCAAAATCCACGCTTATATACGCTTTGATTGGGCTTGCGATTGCCGTCCTTGCCCAGGTTATCGTACAGTTTGTAATCAATACGGCATCCGGCGCTCCCGGCGTACCCCAGCCGCCGCCGAAGTCCTAGGTTATTGCTATGCTAAAAAGAGTGTGCTATAAGTAACAATAAGCATAAAGAAAGGTTAACTACATGATCAAAAAATTAAAAACGTTCATTACCGTAGCAGTTGCAGGATTGCTTCTGACTGCCCCGGGTGCAGTGCCTGCCTTCGCATCAACGGCATTCGCATCTACTATTACTGATAACCTATGTACCGGCGTTAATAACGCGGCTAATAATACCACCGGCACCGATTGTGGAACCGCCGGAACTTCAGGCAGTTCTACTATCCAGACTGTCGCCAGCACAGCCGTTAACATATTCTCTATAATCGTCGGCATCGTTGCCGTCATTATGATTATCTACGGTGGCTTCCGCTACATCACTTCCGGCGGTGCGAGCGAGAATGTCAGTAATGCTAAAAACACTATAATCTATGCCATCATCGGCCTGATTGTCGTTGCCATTGCTCAGGTAATAGTCCACTTTGTCATCAATACTGCAACAGGTGCCACCAACACCAATACTTAGAATTTGGCTATTGATACAAATGATACAAAAAACTCCCGCGAAAATGCGGGAGTTTTTAGTTAAAGCGTATCTTTAATTATTATCTACAAGACCTGGATCTTCTTGACCGTGTCTTGTTGTACCTTAGAGAAGCTTATAGTCAGCACGCCGTCCTTAAGTACGGCTTCGATCTCATCTTCTTTAACCGGTACAGGCAAAGCAATAGTACGTGAGAATTCGCCCCAATAGCACTCTTGCAGGAAGTAATTTTCAACGCCCTCTTCGCTACCAGCACTTAGTGTCCCGCGAATAGTAAGCTGATTATCAGAAATACTTACATCCAAGTCGTTCTTGTTAACGCCTGCTGTACGCGCCTTTACGACCAATTTCTGCTTAGTTTCGTATACGTCAACAGCCAATTGGCCGGGAACTGTCTCATCCTCGTCCCATTCGTCTTCAACAGGCTGGGCGGCTGCAGGCTGATCAGTTGGAGCCGCAGGTGCAGCAGCGTCATCACCTAAAAAGGCTGCCGTCAGCTCGTCTTCCTCGAGCAAAAGATCGTCATCACGATTCCGTCGCGCCATAATATTTGTTACCCTCCACTTTTGTTAGTGTGATTAAAAACTCTTTAAAAGATTTGCTTTTTTATCTTAGTAGCAGTATAGCTTAGGCTACAAGGGAAGCGCAACCGTCTGGAGCACTTATTTACAACACAATAAACACAACATGAGTATAATTGACCATCTTCTGAGCTATATAGCGCCGCACGAATGCATGAGTTGCCGGGCGGAAGGAGCTTTGCTTTGTTCGACGTGCTCTTCACTTTACTTGCAAACCATCCCCAGCCGCTGTTTCCGTTGCCACAAAGCAAGCCCTATGAGCCACCTCTGCAAAAACTGCCGCAAAGGAAGCGGATTGAACGCTGTGCAGGCCTGCGTGGCGTATGAAGGTTACGCAAAAGCCATGATAAGCTCTCTTAAATTTAAGGGTGCTCAGGCTGCTGCCCGAGAAATGGCCGCTCACATGAAAATACACCTGGAAATCGGTAAGCCGGCAACATATATAGTTCCTATCCCTACTGCTACGGTCCGGGTGCGCCGCCGGGGCTATGACCAAGCCGTTTTACTAGCAAAAGAGCTTTCCAGGCAAACCCATATTCCGTATATTTCCGGGCTTCAACGCTATGGCCAGACCCATCAAGTAGGAGCTTCACGCAAGCAACGGCTGCAACAACTGGAGGCGGCCTTTACCGCTAATAGCCGCATAAATGCTCTCAAGCCTGGCCGGGTGGTGCTGGTTGATGATGTCGTAACAACTGGAGCGACCCTGGAAGCAGCCGCTACTGCTTTAAGGCGCGCTGGACTCAAACATATTGACGCCATTGTTTTTGCCCAGGCTTAACTGGGTTTGGGAAATAGGCGCGGGAATAGTATAATTACCCCTGTTAATTATTCAGGCACGGAAGGGTGTCCGAGTGGTTTAAGGAACTGGTCTTGAAAACCAGCGTGCCGGCAACGGTACCGTGGGTTCGAATCCCACCCCTTCCGCCAGACGTTATTTCACGTTACAATACAACACCGATACGGAGAGGTACCCAAGTGGCTGAAGGGGACGGTTTGCTAAATCGTTAGGGGGGAGCAATCCCCCGCGAGGGTTCGAATCCCTCTCTCTCCGCCAATCCAAAGGCCGCATTAGCGGGTTTTGGATTGGTACCAGGCTTAAGGTACAATAACACTTATGGCTAACAGTGATAAGCCGGCGCAAAGCGCCCAACCGGGACAAGTTATAAGCCCTGGGTCTACAGAGGCTTCTTCGCAAGGTGCGAGCTTGAATATTCCTTCTCCTGTTCAACTTCCTGCTCCAGCGGCTTCTCCGCAAGGTGCCGCCCCGCCGCCCCAGGCTGCAATACCTGAGGCACCAGTGCCTGCCCAAGCAACCCAGCCTGCTCCCCAACCGGCAGAAGTACCGGCTGCAATTCCGGTCCCTCAACCTCAAGCTGCCCCGGCCATACAAGAAGGCCAAGCAGTAAACCCTGCTTCTATAACACCAGTGAGCTGGACTGCCTCCGAGTTTATCGCCCACGAAAAAAATCCCGGCTGGTATGCAGGGCTTATAGCTATAGCGGTAGTATTATCCGCTGCAGTTTACGTAATTACGAAAGACATGATATCTACGATTGTCGTGGTGGTATGTGCTTTGGCGCTGGGAGTTTTGGCAAACCGCAAGCCACGCCAGTTGCAGTATGGTTTGAATGGCAGCGGTATCAGTATCGGTAGCAAACACTTTGATTACGGTGCGTTTAAATCATTTTCAGTGGTACCAGAGGGAGCTTTTTCGAGCATTGTGCTTACGCCGCTAAAACGGTTCGCCCCCCTTACCACAATTTATTATGCCCCAGAAGACGAGGATAAAATACTAGGCGTCCTATCGAGCTTTCTGCCGCTTCAAGAGCAGAGGCCGGACGCCATAGATACCGTAGCCCGTAGGTTGCGTTTCTAAAAAGTAAAATAAAACCGCCCATTTAAAACGAGCGGTTCTTCTCTTGGTTTTGACCGGAGAATTAAGAGCGTTCGTACTTGCGGTTTACTTTTCGCTGCATACGATTCAGGAAGTCGCGTTGATGCTTGGCGTTCCACTTTTTTTCAAGTGCGTCCATTAATGCTTCTGCTTCTTCGTTCGACATATCGTAACCCTCCTTACTTTTATATGTCGAGTTTAATTATGGGATTTGTACCTATGGGAAAGCTGTAAAGATTCTCACAAAAAAATGCCCATGGTGGATAAATCTGCTTCAGTGTGATGTAATAACGGATAGGAAGCGACATAAATAGTGCAGAATTTTATTAAAAAACTTGATAATTTCCAACGGCGTTATTGGCTGCCTTCTTTTATATTCGCCGTTGTTAAGAAGTACAACGAAGATGAGGCCGGCTCCCAAGCAGCCTTGCTTACGTACTACGCGTTTCTGTCATTATTCCCTTTGCTTTTGGTGCTAACAACAGTTACAGAGTTAATATCAACCAGTCATGCCGAATTGCAGGCTACAATTATTAAGGGAACAACCAATTACTTTCCCGTTCTCGGCAACCAGCTTTCGGCGCATGTCCAGACGTTACATACGAACGGTTTGGCGTTAGCCGTAGGTATATTGTTCACGGTGTATGGTGCCCGGGGCGTGGCTGATGCGTTTCAGAGAAGCGTGCAACATCTTTGGCAGGTTCCTAAAAAAGACCGCGATGGATTTCCAAAATCGACGGTCAAAAGTTTAGGCATAATTTGTGTTGCCGGGGTTGGGTTTATTGTTGCGTCGCTAAGCATAGCACTTGTCAGTTCGGCCGGCCACGGATGGTTTTTGCGGGTCATGACATTTGCCATTAATGTGTTCATCTGGTCGCTGATATTCGTACTGCTACTCGATTTAAGCCTCCCGCGGCATGTATCATTCAAAGAAACCCGCGGGGCCGCACTTTGTGCTGCAGTTGGTCTAGCCGCCCTTCAAACACTCGGAGGATATCTTATAAAAAAAGAGCTGCACCATCTCGACGCACTGTATACGTATTTCGCTCTTGCTCTCGGTTTGCTTTTTTGGATTTACCTCCAAGTACAAATTCTCTTCTATGCCCTGGAGATTGCTGTCGTGCATTCTAATAGGCTCTGGCCGCGTAGTTTAAGCGGACACGACCTAACTAATGCCGATCACCGATCCCTAGAACACCAAACTCTATGAATCTAGGTATGCTCGCCACCAAACACGCGCCTTGGGCGCCGCACTCTCGCGTGCGCGCTGCTGCTTTGTCATAACCTAACCTCCCATCTTTTAGGTTATGCCTGTAGCATAACGATCCCACCTGAAGAGCCGCTGTTAATTTCCTTACAAGCATCCTACTAGCAACTTCTCTTGCTTAAGCGTATGTTTTTAAGATGTACTCAGCATGAGCTTTGTTGACAATACAAAAGCACAAGCGTATTTTAAAAAAGTAAAGAAAACAACATAAAAAGGAATACATATGACATACATGATTATGTACAACACGCTCCTCGCGGTAGCGGCAGGTATTGGTTTGCTTGGCATAGCCACGCTCTTTCGTAAACTTCGTCAGGGAACCACCGTTTACGCAGAAGGATGGTCGTTGCTGTTCGGGATAACTGGTTTTATCCTGACTATCCTCGGTTTATTTGTCACCGTGACGTGGCCGTATCATCAAACGGGAGTGCTTGACGCGAATATTCTCTTCGGGGAACCCTCCGTAGCCTTCGGAGTAGTTCTTTCGGCGGTAGCATTTTATTTATGGCACTCACGAACTGCATTGCATCTTGAAAAATTACAGCGGATGCTCAAGCCGGTTTCAATTTATGTGTTTGGCGTCGGCCTTATGATGACAGCGTGTGCCGTCTCATGGGCGCGCTATCGCCTCGGCGCCGCACCACCGTTCGAGCCTATCAGCGGTCATTTTGCCGGCCATCCCGTGCTAGAGTCTTCATTCTTGGCGGCGTTGTACGGTTTAATCGCCTTAGGCGCCCTGCTCTTTCCCTTTGCACTGCATAAGAAGAGTAAAGTACTGGGAGAAATCATTTACGCTTGCTGGATTGTTGCCGGCGTCGTGTTGTTGGCTTTCGGCGCGCTTAATTACTACACCCATATTGGTATGATCCAAAACACTACCACGGGCACCCACTACAAGTACTAAAAGCTTTAAAGTAAAAACAGGAGCTCTTATCGGAGGCTCCTGTTTTTTGTTGGCAAATTTATGGTACGCGTGGCAGGATTTGAACCTACGACCTTTGGCTCCGCAAGCCAACGCTCTATCCAGCTGAGCTACACGCGCTCGTCAGAACGTACGTTTCTGTCTCGTTTTGCCGGCTGGCAAAAGTTTCGACTTAAATTACGTTCCTCCTCTCAATTTTACACACAGTCGCGTTCGCTCCTTGGTTTGTAAAATTGGATAAATCGCAATGGAACAGGGGTAATTCTAGCACGAATCAGATATAAAAACTAGATGTCTTCTCGAGGAGGCTAATCTGTTACAATAACCTCTTAAGGAGAGGTGCAGGAGTGGTTGAACTGGCCTGTCTCGAAAACAGGTGTGCCGTTTACGCGGTACCGAGGGTTCGAATCCCTCCCTCTCCGCCAATCACCCGTATACCTGTATAGTTATAGATGGTGAGGCTTTACCGGAGCAACAACCTATGCCCAAAGAGCAGAAAATCGGAATTATCGAACGATACCAAGAATATCTGACCCCTGTCAGAGGCAATGCCATCATTTCGCTTAATGAAGGTAACACTCCGCTTATACTCGCTGAGCGTTTGCCAACGGAGCTAGGCCTTAATAACGTAAAGATATATTTCAAATTTGAAGGTTTAAATCCTACGGGGTCTTTCAAAGACCGCGGGATGACGATGGCTGTCTCGAAAGCGGTCGAAGAGGGTTCCACGGCGATCATCTGTGCCTCCACCGGTAACACCTCGGCAGCCGCTGCGGCATATGCTTCCCGCAGCGGGCTGAAGTGCATCGTTCTTATTCCAGATGGCAAAATCGCCAAAGGCAAATTACTGCAAGCTTACCGTTATGGAGCGGAAGTAATCATCATTAAGGGTAATTTTGACCAGGCCTTAACGCTGGTACGCGAAGCAGCTAAAAAGTTGCCGGTAACAGTGGTGAATTCGGTTAACCCGTATCGCATTGAAGGGCAAAAAACGGCTGCTTTCGAAATCGTCGATGATTTAGGAAACGCCCCGGATTACCATGTATTGCCTGTTGGCAATGCCGGTAACATAACCGCTTACTGGGCTGGCTATAAGCAGTATCACGCCGCCGGCAAGGCAGCCAAACTGCCAAAAATGCTTGGGTTCCAAGCTGCGGGCGCCGCTCCCATCGTAAACGGCAAAATTGTAGAAAAGCCTGAAACCATAGCTACCGCTATCCGCATAGGAAATCCGGCAAGCTGGCAAAGCGCCGTGGCAGCCAGAGATGAATCCGGCGGTTTAATTGAGGCTGTAACTGATAAAGAGATTGAATGGGCTTACCGTTTTATAGCTGAGAACGAGGGCGTATTTGCAGAACCGGCGTCAGCGGCAACCGTAGCCGGAATTAAAAAACTTGCCGCCCGGAATTACTTTAAGCCGAACAGCGTGATAGTGGCGACATTGACTGGATCGGGCATGAAAGACCCGGACTTTGCGGCTAGCATTGATGACAAACCGCAGGTGATTGAACCGACTATTACGGCCCTGGAACAGGCCATCAAAGAATAGGTTATTTATTGTATTAAACGCGGCGGCTTAGGGCGTTTCGGTGTGCTTGGTTTAGTTTCTGGCGCCCTATCTGTTTCTGGATTTGTTGCGGCAGGAGTTTTATCTGTTCCCGAGGCTGTGGAATTAGTTCTCATATTGCCTAATCTCGCCAGGATCGGTCTCATTTTGCGCGGCCGGCTAATCAATAAAATGGCTACAAGTACGAGGGCTAAAATCAGATAAGCTATACCGAACCACATATCTACCTTCACGAGCTGGTTTTCGGCCAGGTGGAAGAAAGTAGTAAGTGCTTTTTGTAACTGGCCGATAGCCGAAGAGTTGAAAATATGATTTTCTGCCTGGTGAAATGCCGCATCGGAAGCAAATTTAAGAAGTAGCATGATAATTCCTGCGGCCGTCAAAACCACAGCGATGATTTTCGCGGCGGACCGTTTCCAGGCAGCCAAGAATAAGACTCCTGCCGCGCTCAAAAGTACAATTACGCCGGAAATCCACGGCAGAATCGTACTCAGCTGATACATCTTAGGAAGCGACGAAAACCGCTCGTAATAGGGCTGCCCATTGTTCTGAATATCGCCGTTCGGGTTAATATTTTCGGCGGTAACGACAGGACTGCTCAGGAATTGCGTGCTGTTAGCAATCTGCTGCGTGACTTCGGCGCCTTCAGTAGCCGGATCCACAGTAGGCGGTCGGCACTGTAGCGTTAAGGGGTCCGTGGTTTGCGGATTCAGCTGTGCCAATTGGGTACTAGAGCATACTGGCAGACCTCCCAGATACGTTTTTACATAATTACCGACTTGCTGGGCAAAAGATTCTTTAGCATCGGTCAGGTTAACTTTAAAGTTGGGCGTGCTGCTTTTACCCTGGAGCCAGGCGTAATTACTATCGATAACCGCATTAACGTCAGTTCGCAATACTTGTGCCGAAAAAGCCGATTCCGCAGCTTGCCTCACGGCCGTATCACTCAGTGATATGCCGCCTGATTGGTCCGTGCCGGCCGTCCGTTCAGCCTGGTCGATCGCATTTTCTACGAAAGCGCCGTACAAGTTGCTATCGTTCAGCCATTTTTCTACTTTACTTGGATGGGTAAAAGCAATGTTCGAACTGGTGGAGAAAGCAAGAATTAATAAACTCAAAAATAAAATGAGTACGCATACGCCAACCCCAAACTTCCGCATAGCTACATATTGTAGACCAAAAAATTAACTTTTTGTATTACATTATTCTGGAATTCTCGTTTATAAGATTAAGAAAAATGGAAGCAAAAAATAAGACTCAGAAAATTGAGACATAAAAGAAAAATAACGTATGCCAAAAAATGTTTTGTGGCCGGAGCAGCAGCCCCCTTTTGGCTTAAAAGTATTGCTGGAGAGTACTGCCTGGGAAGGAGTTAACGGGAGCCGAAAGCTCCTTACTCGTATATGCTTCAAATAAAGCGCTACCGGTATTTTCCTCTTGTTATACCGAGTTATTGTCTGGGGTGTTTCAGCAGGACTGTACTCAGCAGTAAGGCGCGATCGCATGAGGCTTTGATGCGTATTCATGCTCTCGCATGAATCGTCAAAGCTACCGCGGCCAGAACCGCTGCTATTTACAGAATATGGACAAGGATCGGTTGTATTGGAAATTCCATCGCCGTCATAGTCTTCCGAAGAGTATGGTACATAAACCGGCTGGATTATATCGAGCGGCTTTCCGGTAGGTCCCGGACCCGTTACGTCAATAGTGTGATTTCCGCTACCTACCGTGGCAGGAATGGTAATGCTGCTAGTTAAGTTCGGGCTAGCGGAGCTATTAATTTGTACGAGAACTTTGCCGCTCGGTCCATCAAGGCGCACATCATATATACTGTTGCTAACCATACCTTCTTTTAAGCTATCAATCTGAATGGTGGTTGGTGTTCCCGGCGGAATTAGCGAGGTGGTTAGATTATTGTCGAAAGTTATGTCATTAATCGGACGTCCTTCGCGAGGCACATTTAATATAGTTTCCGGAGAGAAAGTTAGATCATGATTGTCAGTTTCGGTATGGCTGAGGTTATCAGTTTTATTGAGGATATCCTGCTCTATGAGTTCTTGTCCTAAAGCATTTGGGTGATAACTTTCGCGCCCCAATATACTTATCCCCAGGAGTCCGCTATCTGTTCCGCTAGTAAGTCCGTTCATAGCTATACTGGCGTCGGTTGCTTCACATAGGCGATGCCCGACCAAGGATTTACTAATGTCAACATATTGCACGCCGCCCGACCTTGCAGCCTCTTGAATGTCGTGGTCCAGATAACTGACTAATTCTCCTGCGAATTCTGCTTCATTTTTATTCAGATGTACATTGGCTCCGCAGTTGCCTGTAGGAGCAATAATATTTGGGTATCCAAGGGCATAGATAACGGTCTTGGGAGATGAGGCTTGGAGCTGTTTGTATAAAGCAATCCACCGTGGAATTTGCCTATCAATAAGCTGTAAAATTTCCTGGCGGCTCTCATATGTATCGTAGCAAGTGTTTTCATGAGGATGAAGCCCTATATGTGGAGCTACGCAGGTCTCTAAAATATCTCCAAAACCTATATCATTGCCACCGATTGAAACCGTAATAATTTTAGGCTGGTATTTTCCTACAAATAATTCCTGAGGAATATATCCGGGGCTATAGGTAGCGAGCAATGAATTAAAAAAATTTGGATAGGAGTTTTCTATATTTTCGAGAGGATAACCATCTTTTACTTGCCCTTTGTAGTTGCCACCCACATCATCTATATCATTAATAACTGCACCTGAGCACGCTACAGAATGACCATCTGCAGGTGAAAACAAATCAGAACTTAGAAGCAATGGATACGAACGAGAGGATAAGTGACATTTATTGATATCTGTATCTGTACCTGCAATATAATCAAAAGCTCCCTCCCCGGAGGTATATGAATCCCCGAGACCTAAGTAGCTTGTCAAAAATTGTGGTTTTCCATTGGGGGACAGCTCATATAAACTGCTCCCCGCAGGATCCGTAGATATGGTTTCAAAACTCAAAAGGCCATCATTGATAAACCGTAAGTGTTTAACGGTTGTAAGTTTGCCTATTTGGTGTGCTGCTGCCGGCCAGTACTCATATGGCCGGCAGGCACTTGTGTTCCAGGTAGTGGCATTACACTCGGTTAAATCATAAATTCGTAAAGCATTCTCTTTGCCATTGCCAATGGCAACGTACCGGCCGCCATCCTCCACTGCAACCTGCGAATCTTGCGGAGATGAACCTCCCGGACTGTTAAAAGAAGCTGCAAAAGGGATTACTTCTAGAGAAGCAAGATTTATGCGCACAAAATATCCATAAACAGTTTCTGCTATCATCCAACTGCCATTTTGTGAAAATGCTATTGTTTGCGGGTTCACAATAAGTGGCTGACCTGACATATCTTTTAAGTGGACGCTTGGCGGAGATGAAATCTTCTTTGCGACCAACTGGCCGAAGTTATTGCGCTGATCCTGTAAAGGAGACATACCCTTGTATAAATTTAAGTACCAGCCGCCAGTAACAGCGTTATCAAATACTACTAGGCTTGCTGCATGCGGCCAAGGTGCAAGGATCTCCCCCGAAGAGTAAGGTACAAGTGGCAATGCCTCATCTGTACCATTAAAAATTGCCACGCTACCATCGAACATACCGAAAGCGGTAGGCGCGAAACAACCTGTTTGCATCTGTGTACTGGCAACTGTTCTATAGGTAAGCAATGAACAGTCGAGGTTGCTAAAGAGTCCCAGTTCATGCTGAACAGGGTCGCTATTACCTATGCGCGATAGATTGATGCTGGAGGGATTTGCCCATGTGCCATATGGTTGGGCATCGGCAGTTACTGAAGCATAGCCTGAAAGCCCCATCGCGATAATTAAGCCGCAAATTAGCAATAAACACAGGAGTTTATATTTAGCCTTCTGCCATGCTTTTTTAATGTGCCATAGCGTTTGCATAGCTCCCGACTATTGCGTACTAAGAAAAGAGTTCAAAGCATAAGCGACTGGGAAATTACTAAAATTTAATGAGAACTTAACTAGTTCGGTTGAGTTATAGTCTACGTAGACTCGGAGCGTAGTGGCGTCAGCCGGGTGAGAAGGTCGCGGGCGTCTGCTTCGTACACAATGCTAAGACCCCACTCATCGTCCTGCACTTGCGATTGTATTTGCGCATGAATATTCTGTGCAGCTCTGAAGGCGAATTGCCTCAGCTTGAGATCATCCATCAGTTCTTCCGAGGTTTGCGGCGGGCGGATGCCGTCGTATCTGCCTTTTCGGGCGTTTGTCCTCTTGATGGTTTCCAGGAGCTCGCCTTGGCTAAGCGAAGCATGGGGGTCAACGCGGGTGTATTGGGTAATATGGAGACCATCGGGTACCTCATATAAACGGTAATCGGTTACAAAGTCATTATCATCCCCGAAGGCTTCGCGGAACACGATTGACCCGATTCTGGTAGGATCCTCGGTGAAAGTGCCAGGCTCCATCCGATATGCAGTTCCTACGGTTTCGCCGGTCTTCGGCTCGACTAAGGTTACGAACTTTTGCACGGTTCCCGGGCCATCTTTGGTTTTATCGGTTAACTCAACCATTATATGCCGCAGCGTTATCTGTTCGACCGGCTGTATTGCTTCTGGATTATACGAGTTTGGGCCATTTAACTGCCCTTCGGCGCTCATACCTACATTATTATCATGATATTATACATTTGTCAACGGAACTGCTCTTCCCTGCTATACTACAAACATGCAAGAGGACACTATATTTACCAAGATTATTAAAGGGGAAATACCTTGCCATAAGGTGTATGAAGATGATCTGGTTCTCGCCTTCATGGATATCTATCCTGTCCAGCCCGGCCATGTGCTTATAATTCCTAAAAAACAGATTGAATTTGTGTGGGATCTGCCGGACGAAGATTATCAGGCGGTTATGGCGGCAACCAAGAAGATTGCCCGGCGCCTGCGTGAAGTAGTTGGCACTAAATATGTCGGCGAACGCATAGTGGGAGTAGATGTGCCCCATGCGCACGTGCAGCTCATTCCTTTTAATCATTCAGATGAATTCAAAGCGCCGCAAAACAGGGATGGCGAGCCCGATCACGAAGCCCTGGCGGCCATGGCGAAGAAACTTGCGCTTTAGGTTACAATGGAGCTATGAGTCTTCTCTTTGCCCTCCTCTTCGGCGCAGGAGTAGCCGGTTTCGCTTATACCAGGCTTGGCCGGCGTGTGGGCTATGGCAATAGTCAGAACGTGTGGATCATAGTGGGCGTGGTTTTCGTAATAGCGACCATTATTTTCTACACTGCCTTCGCCACATTCTTCTCCTAGCCGTTTAGTATCATTTTTCATTTGGCTTTTCCTCTGTTAATTGGTAATATATGGCTATGGACGAGCGGGGGTTGGGCAAGAAACTGCAGAAGGCGCGGCAAGCAGCCGGTTTGACGCAACAACAATTATGCCAACAAGCTAATCTCAGCTTTTCTACCCTGACAAAAATCGAGCGCGGCGCCATAAAAGCCCCCTCTATTTTTACCATCCAAGCCATAGCCGGCGCTCTTGGCGTAGGGCTCGATGAACTTATTGGCGCCTCCCCTGCCCCGCACCGGCAGCTTAAGAAAACCAGGAGCGGCGCCAGTTTCATTTATTTTGACATGAACGGTTGCCTGGTGCACTCTTACCAAGCAGCTTTTGTTAAATTGGCGTCAGATACAGGGGTATCGCCTGACGTTATAGAATCAGTTTATTGGCGTTACAACGACGATGTATGCAGGGGAAGAGCGACGCTGGCCGAATTTAACGAAGAACTGGCTAAGAAGGCCGGGGTCAAAAAAGTAGACTGGCTGCAGTATTACTTGGATGTAGTTGAGCAAATCCCAGAAATGCACGAAATATTGGTATGGGCTGCGAGCCATTACAAAGTAGGTTTACTGACGAATACAATGCCGGGATTTGTCAGTGCGCTGAGGCGCAAAGGTTTAATACCGGATATTCACTACGATGCAATTGTCGACTCTTCAGAAATCGGCGTACTAAAGCCAGAGCAAGAAATATACGCAATTGCCGAGGAGCGCGCCGGAATAAGCCCCGAAGAGATACTTTTTATAGATGACGCCAAAGCCAATTTGGTTGCAGCGTCGAAGCTAGGTTGGAACGTCATGTGGTTCGATGATGCGCGGCCCGAAACCTCTGCTACGACTGTCCGGCAAGCGCTCGAACCCGCCGATGTATAGATCAGCTGAAGCGCTTCTGCTCAGCTTCAATGCCCGCTAAGAGTTCTTTAGCTTCCTGTAATTGTTGGCGCGTTTCATCGACGATCTCTTTCGGAGCGTTTTCCACGTAGCTTTTATTTGCCAAGCGCCCTTCCAGTTGCTTTATAACAGCCTCCTGCCGCTCATACTTAGCGGTAAGTTCGCCGAGATATTGCTGGGCTGTTGCGGTGTCAATATCCAGCCAGCAGTGCGAGCTTGTACTCGTAAGGTGTACTCCCTGCCCATCCCGGACCTCTGTTACCGCAGCCAACCGTGCTAGTTGCTTAATGATGTTTGCGTTGTCGTGTATAAATGGCGCATCGGCGTAGTACAGTGTAATGCCCGAAATATTTAGTGTCTGTAAAATAAGGCGGCTCTCGCTTACTATGGCCTGTATTTCGGCAAATTGATCGGCCTTTTCGCGGTCGGAATTAATGATTTTCCCAAGCGTGCGTTGCGCCAAGATAGAATCGTTTTCCCAGGCCAGCGTCTGCCATATAGTCTCCGTTACAAAAGGCGCGAAAGGATGGCTTAAAAGCAATGCCTGGTCCAGAACGTATGCCAAAAGCGGCTTATTGGGTTGTGATTTGCTAGCCTCGATATACCAGTCGGCCAAATCATCCCACACAAAGTGGTACAACCTGTTATATGCTTCCGAAAAACGATAGGAGTCCAAATCCGTACATATTTTTTCAGCCGATGTTCGTAATTTGTGCAGTATCCAGTGATCGGCCGCCGAAGCCGGTTTTGCCTCTTCCCTATTTGTCTCATCGCCAATAATGCCTTCTATATAACGGGCTACATTCCACAATTTGTTGGCGAAATTGCGGGCCTCTACGATGTTCCGTGGGTCGAAGTTCCGGTTAGCTGCTGGTGCTTGCCCGTTAATGATGCCCATGCGGACGGCATCTGAACCGTATTGCTGGATTAGCGGCACCGGATCCACTACATTTCCAAGGGACTTACTCATCTTAGAGCCGTCCTCGGCGCGAATATAGCCGTGCAAAAAGACCTCTCTGAATGGCACCTCTCCCGTTAAATACAATCCAAGCATAATCATCCGGCTGACCCAGGGGTACAAGATGTCGGCGCCTGTTTCCATGAGGCTCAATGGATAGAAGTGTTTATAATCATTGCCTTCTGGATAATCGAGTGTCGCATATGGCCACGAGCCGCTGGAGAACCAGGTATCAAATACATCTGGATCGCGGCGGTACGTTTTATCATCTACAGAGATGGTTTCTTCGCTGACACGCTCGTCGTAGATCCAGTCATCCGGCTCGTCCACGTTCTGGAAAGCGGGTATAGGAATGCCCCAGGCGATTTGCCGGCTGATGTTCCAGTCGTGCAGCCCTTCAAGATAAGCGATAAGCTCCGTCTTCTTGCTCTCCGGATAAAACGTTATCTTCCCTGCCCTAAGTACTTTAATAGCCTCTCTGGCGAGTGGTTTCATATTCACAAACCACTGGTCGCGAAGCAGCGGCTGGATTACGGTATCGCACTTATAGCAATGGCCGACGTTATGCGCGTGGTCCGCGACTTTTACCAAGAAGTCTTCTTTTTTCAGATCCTCGACTATTTTTTTACGGCCATCCTCAACTGTCAGCCCCAGATATGGATCGGGCACTTCCGTCAACTTGCCCTCGTGGTTGATAACAGTGATGAATGGCAAGTCATGCCGGTGGCCAACCTCGAAATCGTTAGGGTCATGAGCGGGTGTGATTTTCACGGCGCCAGTCCCGAACTGCATATCCACGAAGTCGTCGGCGATGATTGGTATTTCCCGGTGCGTCAAAGGTAATTTTACTGTTTTGCCTATTAAGGCTGTATAGCGTTTATCTTTAGGATTAACGGCAACTGCCGTATCGCCGAGCATGGTCTCCGGCCGGGTAGTTGCTACGACCACTTCCCCGCTCCCGTCAACCAGTGGATAACGAATGTGCCACAGATGCCCTTTCTCTTCACGGTAGATAACTTCAATATCAGCAAAGGCCGTACCGTGGAAAGTGCAGAAGTTAACTAACCTCTCACCTCTATAAATAAGCCCCTCGTCCCACATCTTTTTAAATGTCTGGTATGCGCGCTGTACTATTTTGTCATCAAGTGTAAAAGTGAAACGCGACCAGTCGCAGCTAACTCCCATGCTACGCATCTGGGACTCAAAGTTTGACCTGTTAAGCGCCACAAAATCCCATATGCGCTGGTATAGCTCTTCACGTGAAAAATCAAAGCGGCTCTTCCCTTCTTTGGCGAGCTGTTTTTCGTATACGGACTGGGTTTCGAAGCCGGCATGATCGGCACCGGGGAGCAGAAGCACGGAGTCCCCCTTTAGGCGGTGGTAACGGGCGGCAATATCCTCAAGTGCGGCGGTCAATTCATATCCGATGTGAAGATTAGCGTTCGCGTTCGGCGGCGGCATGACAATGCTGTAGGCATCCCCTTTTTCCGCAGGCTTGAATGCTTCACTTTTTTCCCAGAGCGCATAGATGTCGTCTTCGTATTCGCTGGGGTTATAGGCCTTCGGTAGTTTCATATGTTCTCCATCATACCACCTCTGTAATAATTCTTAAACTAAGCTGCTAAAAGGATGAACAAAAAGCAAACTACATTGAAAGGTTAGGATTAACTTCCAGCGTATAGGGATCTGCTGCCACTTGCTGCTTCAGCGCAGCGAAACAACCAAGCGTGGCGACCATGGCTCCATTGTCGGTACAGAGCTTGATGTCTGGATATTCGATGGGCAAGGGCAGGGCCTCGGTAAGTTGGCGCCGAAGCTCCTGGCTGGCGGCAACGCCCCCGGCTATGACGACATTTTTAGGGTTAAACTCCCGGCAGGCAAGAACTGCCTTTTCGACAATGGTTTCAATGGCTTTGTGCTGGAAGCTAGCCGCAATGTCGGCTTTCTGAGCCTCAGAGAGCCGTTCTGGCAGCTTCCAAGAGGGGAAGTCGTATGATTCGCCTATTTCTTTTTGTGCAAGCCTTAAAACGGCAGTTTTAAGGCCGGAATAACTAAAGTCGTATTTGTCCATCTTTGCTTTGGGTAACTGGTAAGCGTGCGGATCGCCTTTTTCTGCAGCTTTAGCGACCGAGGGGCCGCCAGGATAAGGCAGGCCAAGCATTTTAGCCACTTTGTCAAAGGCTTCGCCGACAGCGTCATCCTGGGTTTGGCCAAGCAGCGTGTAATTAAAATGGTCACGGAAGAGGGCCAGCTGAGTGTGGCCGCCAGACACGATAATTGCCAAGAAGGGAAACTGGGGCTGGGAAGAAACAGCTTGGTAGCCGGCTAGGGAAGTTTCCGTTATGAAGTTGGCATACACATGGGCTTCAACGTGGTTAATGGCATACAGCGGCTTGTTGTGCGTGATGGCAAGCGTACGGGCGGTCATGACGCCGATCAAAAGGCTGCCGCTTAAGCCGGCGCCGTAAGTGACAGCGATAGCGTCGATATCATCCCAGGTACAGTTAGCGTCAGCGAGAGCTTGGTTGATGACGGGCAGGATAACTTCAATGTGGCTGCGGGCTGCAATTTCCGGCACAACTCCGCCGTATTTCACGTGCAATTCCATGCTGGACGCCACAACATTACTTAACAGTTTGTAGCCGTCTTCTACGACCGCAGCGGCCGTTTCATCACAACTCGTTTCGATACCTAAAACTTTCATCAAGTGTAAAGTATACTGGATACAATGAGTTTTCGTAGTGCCGTCAAGAAAGTTATCCCAACCGGCTTGTTTCCTGCCATAGAGCCATACGGACACCTAGCAGAAGCCGTGCTCTTCAGCGCAATCAACGGTTTTCCGGCACGCGGCATGAAGGTAATAGGCGTAACCGGCACGAACGGCAAAACTACTACAGCCTATATGATTCATCGGATGCTTCACGAATCCGGCTATAAAGTTGGTTTGATCAGCACAGTGGGCTGGGGCGTTGGCGATGACGTCAAGCCGCAAATGCACCATATGACGAACGTCAGTGCCCCGGAATTAAACCAACGGCTGAAATGGCTAAAGAAACAAAAGATCGATTGGCTGGTGCTCGAAACTACCAGCCATGCTCTGGCCCAGCACCGCGTCTGGGGCGTACCATATAGCGTTGCCGTGCTGACGAATTTAACGCACGAACACCTAGCATATCACCGGACATTCGAACGCTACCGGAATGCGAAGCGGATGATGTTTAAGATGGCTAACCGCAACCGCCGTGGCCTCAGAACCGGAGTTATTAATGCCGAAGACCCGAATGCCGAATATTTTGCTAGCGACATTAAGAACGTAATTCTGTACGGCACCAAAAAAGGTGATGTGCAGGCGCAAAATATACAGCTCGGCAGCGACGGCGTGCGCTACGAGGTGAAAGTTGATGATGACACGTACCATATCCGCACGCAGATTCCGGGCAAGTTCAACGTTGACAACTCACTGGCAGCATTATGCGTGGGACGGGCTATTGGCCTGACTCCGGAGCAAATAGAGAAGGGGATAGCCGCCTTGCCAAGCGTGGAAGGTCGTATGACGCGGATAGATGAAGGGCAGGATTTCAACGTAATTGTCGATTATGCGCATTCACCCGACAGTTTCGAGAAGCTGTTTAAAGATCTGAGGCCGACGGTGAAGGGGAAAATGATAGCTGTCTTCGGTAGCCTGGGGGGCGGTGATAAAGGTAAGCGGCCGCAGCAGGGCGAGCTGGCAGGCAAGTACTGCGACGAGGTTGTTATTTGCCAAGAAGATGACCGGATGGAGGATCCTGAACAGATTATGAATGATATTGCCGTTGGTGCTGAGAAGGCCGGCAAAACACGGAAAAAAGACCTCTTTTTGGTGCATGACCGGCCGGAAGCTATCGAGTTCGCCTTCCGCCGGGCCAAAAAGGGCGATACGGTGTTGCTTTTGGGCAAAGGACATGAAAAGACCATCGAGGATGCTGAGGGTGAGCATCCATGGAACGAGATAGATGTAGCACACGAAACGCTGCGTAAAATAGGGTAGACACCGACAGCACTAAATTGACTTTCGTACATATTTATGATAATATGTAAACATGTCCGAAAAACAAACAGGCCAGCCCCAATTTCCAAATCTCGGGCTTGAACGTGTTGTTGGTTTTAGCGATGAACCCACGCCAGCCACAGTCGAAGACTTCAGAGACCTTAAGGCCCAATTTGAAGGTATCGTGGACCAGCATCATTTGCCGGGCAGGTTTCCGCAGCTTCCGGGCGTTGAAGTGTCTTCATTCCTGAGGCAGGCCAACCAGCGGAGCGACTCGCCGCGGTTTCGTATAATCACTGATCCGTATGGCAATTTGAATAGGGGTAATAGTTATGGCGGGAACCCGACTATATCTTTCCGTATAGAGCAGGGTCGGAAGAGTGAATTCGAAGATCCGCGAAGAAGTAAAAAGGGGTCATGGGGAGCTGAGGTTACATTATTCGAAAAAGACGGGGAAGTGCTTGCCACTTTGATGGGCGCTATCAAGACAGGGCGCAGGAGCGCCGAGCCTATTGATGGGGCATCGCCAAATGCGCGCCGAGTAGGCGTCGAATTTCTGGACTGGATAAAAGAACAGATTGGTAATCCGGTAACGCTTGTTGGGGCTGCAACAGAAGTAGAACGAAAACAACTCCAGCGCTACGGCCGTCTCGGTCTCGACCGCATACTCAAAGGTTAATTATCAAGTGTGAGGGTGCTGCAGCGGATGGAACCGCCGCCTTTTTTGAGTTCCGGCAATTCAAGGGTATGGGTCTTTAAGCCATGCTCATGCAGTGCAGCCTCGAACTTTGGCGCGCCGGCGTTCATAATCACCGTTTCTCCGGTGGACACCAGGTTTAAGGCATAGGCGCTGAGCGCCTCGTATTTAGATACCTCAATTTTATCAACGCCGTCGTACTTGCGCAGAAAATCGCGGCTGGAACGCTTGAATACCTCTGGGCAATAAGCGATGAGGCCTTTTTTGCCTTCGCTAGGAAACTTAAGAATCGCGATAGCTAAGTCGATGTCGTACGTAGGGCTATCGGGCAGGCCAGTGTACTTATTGGTTTTAGCGGGGCCGAACCTGAACCACCGGGCCGGTTTGGTTTCAAGGCTGATAACTTCTCTAAAACCGAGCACGCTTTTAAGGTAAGGATGAGCCGCTTTGGTGGTGCGGTACGGCGACTGCGTGAAAACGATATCGCCGCATGGCACGGCATCGCCCTGGCCGCTGAAGCGCTCTACTTCCGGCGGTAATATGAGTGGCTCCAAACCAAGCTTTTTGACTGCTTGGAGGGCATAGCTTTCTTCGGCTTTGCGAGCGTTCGGCAAACGGGACATAAGAGCTTTGCCGCCTCTCACAAGGGCCCAATTGGCCGTGTAGACGCCGTCCTGGCAATCTTTCGGTGCAGGTACCTGAATAACTTTCACCTCGGCTTGCTCAAGAGCTAATTTTATACGTGTGTGTTCGGTTTTAGCCCCTTCGACATCGACGGAGACTTTAGCGTTCATTAAATCGTTAATGGCGGCGTTGTTGGTAAAGTAGTCAGCGCCGGACATCAAAACGGTAGCGTTTATCATCGAATATCCATTATACACGGCTGGAAGCGGGGAGGCTTGACCAGTTTTTAGCACTCTAGTATATTGAGTGCTAGAAGCAGATGTGAGGCGAAGAGCTGCCATCTGCAAAAGACAAGAAACGAGATGGAGGTTACCAGATGAGCGCACCTTTAGAGCCGCTTGGCGACTATATTGTTGCTGTCGGCGAAGAAGCAGAACCTAAAACTGCAAGCGGCATTTACTTGCCCGAAAAGGCTACAGAAAAACCGAAAACGGCGAAAGTCGTGGCAACTGGCCCGACAGCCCGGCAAATAAAAGTGGGCGACCGGATTGTATACAAAAGTTTCAGTACGACCGAAGTAAAAGTGGGCAAGGAAGAGTATATCTTAGTAAAAGAAGAAGACGTCCTGGCGACCGTAAAGTAGGAGGAGTATAGATGGCAAAGAAAGTTTTTTATGATGATGAAGCCCGCAAGCGCGTGCTGGCCGGCGCGGAGATTTTATATAACGCGGTCAAGACGACCATGGGGCCGAAGGGGCGCAATGTCGTTATAAGCAAGTCTTTCGGCGCGCCTACTGTAACGCATGATGGGGTGACGGTGGCTAAAGGCGTTGATCTAGCTGACGTTGACGATGAAACGCTCGGCCAGAAAGTCGGTGCGGAACTAATTAAACAAGCCGCATCAAAGATGAATGACGTCGCTGGCGATGGCACTACCACCGTTACGGTTTTGACCTATCATATTCTGAACGAAGCTAATAAGCTGATCGCAGCCGGGCACAACCCGATGCTGCTGCGCAAGGGCTTGGAAAAGGCCGCTGCGGATGTACTTAAGGCGCTGGGCGGCATGAGCGAAGACATTCAAGGCAAAAAAGGCCGCGTAGCGGAAGTGGCTACTATTTCCGCGGGCGATGCCGGTATTGGCTCGCTGATCGCCGATGTTATCGATAAAGTCGGCAAAGACGGCGTCGTGACGGTTGAGGAAGGCCAAGGTTTGGAGCTCGAGAGTGAAGTAGTAGAAGGCTTTACCTTCGACCGCGGCTTTGTCAGCCCGTACATGGTAACCGACACAGCCCGTATGGAAGCCGTGTATGACAAGCCGGCTATTGTAATTACCGATAAGAAAATTTCTAGTGTGCAGGAATTTTTGCCGCTGCTTGAGAAGTTGGCCCAGGCTGGCAAAAAAGACCTCGTAATTATTGCCGAGGATCTTGAGGGCGAGGCGCTCGGCACGTTGATTTTGAACCGTCTAAAAGGTGTTTTCAATACCGTTGCCGTCAAAGCTCCGGCTTTTGGCGACCGGCGCAAAGACATCCTTACTGACATTGCCGTCCTAACGGGTGGCGAAGTTATCAGTGAGGACCTTGGCCATAGCTTTGAAACCGCCGATTTGAATGTTGTTGGTTCTGCCCGCCGGGTTATCGTTACTAAAGATGAAACGACTATCATCGAAGGCGGCGGTTCTCCAGCAGAGGTTACCGCGCGAATTAAGCAGATCGCTGCCCAGGCTGATGCAGCTTCCAGCGAGTACGACAAAGAGCAGTTGGAAAAGCGCCACGCGTCACTTTCCGGAAAAGTCGCCGTTATTAAAGTCGGCGGTGCTACCGAAACCGAGATCGAGGAGAAGAAATTCCGCGTAGATGATGCAGTACACGCCGTGAAGGCCGCGCTAGCAGAAGGTGTCGTGCCTGGCGGCGGTGTAACGCTCATTAACTTAACAACAACTGTTAAACCGGGCACGGATGACGATGACTCTGTAGTTGCGGGCCAGCAGCTGCTGGTTAGGGCACTTGAGCAACCTTTTCGCATTCTTTTGACGAATGCCGGTCTTAATGCCGACGAATGGTTGCCGCAAGTCAAATCCGGGAAAGCCGGGCACGGTGTGGACGTTAATAAGCCGACTAAGCTCGTAGATCTAAAAGCGGCAGGTGTTGTCGATCCAGCCCGCGTAACCAAGGAAGCTATCCAGAATGCGGTTTCTATTGCCGGTACGTCCATGACTATGGGCGCGCTTGTAGTGGAAGTGCCCGAAAAAGAGCCTGAAGCTCCGGCCGGCGGCGGTATGCCCGGTGGCATGGGCATGATGTAAAGCTCGAAGCTAAATTCTTTGAAAAGGGGTCCGCAAAAATTGCGGATCCTTTTTGTATTGAAAATTGTATATTAATAGTATATAATTTGCGTTTTACTATATTTGGTAGTTTTCAGGCAGCGTATAATTGTAAGCGTAAGGATAAAACAGAGATGGCCAGTGCCGTAGCAACTCCGGAATTAACTGCATTCCCTATACCGACAGATAGATATGAAGTGCTTGAACCCATACGAACCGGGATGTCGCTTTTTAAGGCGCGCGCCTATGATCATGAAAATGACCAGCAAGTTTTTATAAAGGCCGAGAAACCTGAGAGCGAAAATGCTGCCTCGCGGCTTATGCGCGAAGCGGATATATACGAAAGCCTGGATCATCCGCAAGTACCACGCTTATTGGATTCTGTGCGGAATGATGATTTTGCATACATTGCGACCGAATTTATGCCTGGCTCGCGATCTTTGCCAAATCGTTTAAAGGCGAGAGGCCCTAAACCGGTATTGGTTGCCCGGCTATGTTTATCGGCGTTGGAGGTTCTGGACTATGTGCATGCGCAAGGCTTTGTGCACCGTGACGTAAAGACGCCCAACTTTCTTATGCAAACCGCTGGGGTGGCTTCGCTGGCGGATTTTGGCATAGCAAGGCATATGGATTCTGGCGATGACATAGAAAAAACTGCCGAAGCTGATGTACGCCGAAGGATAGCAGACACGGCAATTACGCATTCTAGCGATTTTGCTGGTACGCCAAGCTACACGTCGCCCGAACAATTAATGGGCGTGAAAGTCTCTGCGCAGAGTGATGTTTACGGTGTAGGCACGATGCTCCACGAGCTACTCGATGGCCAGCTGCCGTTTTTATCGGCAGGTGAGACAACGATAAGGGGCAACGAACTTGCATCAAGAAAATTCCTTCCACACGAGGGGCATTTTTGGCAGAATCAGCGCGTCATACCAGGTGCGCTGAAGTTTATTGTATTGAGAGCCTTGGAGCCTAACTTGGCAAATCGGTATGCATCTGCGGCAGAAATGGGCGAAGATCTACGCCGGTATTTGGCAAGTGCCTGCCGGGCACCGCGCACCTATTCGGGGAGGCAACAGACAGGGGAAAATATCACGCCTACCGATACAGCCACGACACAAAAAATCAGCGGTATAGTTTTGCAGCCAGCTTAGAAAGATTTACTGATTGCTGGCAGGGTATTGGGTGAAGTAGTTGATCTCATTAACGATATCGAGCAGGGCTTGGGCGCGCTCTTTTTCATCGCCGATACTCAGTGAGGTCTGGTAAGCCTGCTTGATGAGGCTTTGGTCGTCGCTAGCTTGTATCATCATCATGAGGGTACGGAATTTCTCTTCGGGAGATTGTTCCAAGTGGTCAACGAGCGGAGAAAGCTTGGAAAGAGCCTGGAGTTTCAAATCTGCAAGGTCTTCGTCTGTGTCGGATGAGTCGTCTCCGGCATCGTCGT
This sequence comes from Saccharimonadales bacterium (SeqCode), assembly GCA_035546975.1. Classification (GTDB taxonomy): domain Bacteria; phylum Patescibacteriota; class Saccharimonadia; order Saccharimonadales; family UBA4665; genus JARIHC01. The sequence goes on along the minus strand of DASZVS010000001.1, from coordinate 14,613 downwards.
CGGTCGAAGCTTGATCGTTGGAATGCCCGCTAAAGCCGGAGTACTCATTATGAGTATCGTCATTTGCAGGTGCTGCACCGCCTACAGTTTGCGAACCATCATGGACTGCAGTGGCAGCTCCATTATTGTCGTCCTGCAGCGAACCAGCGTCGTGAGAACCGTTTAGGGGAACACCGGGGTGGTGCCACGTACCACTCGAAGAGTTGTCGGAAGGTGCCGGATTATCCGATGAATGCACCATGTGCTCTTCATCTTTTTTATCTTCATCGTGGTGATCGTGTTGTCCGAACATGCCCTCCCCCTGCTTATCTATACGTAAGCTATACTATAAACAACTAGCCTCTAAAAGCACAAGGAGTTTGAAGAAAAGCATGCTTGATGACCTCAAAATGATTCATGAACGGGACGCGCAAGATGCATTGGGAGTGGCCGAAAAACAGTGGCAGCAACTGCAATACGAATTTACTATTACGCCAGTATTAGAGACGGGGAACATCTCTAACGTTGTTTTTGCAGGGATGGGTGGTTCGGCGCTGGCTGCTTTGGTTGCGCAAACGTGGCCCGGCCTACCGATTCCGTTCGAAATCTGCCGTGATTACACAATTCCGGCGTATGTTGGCAAGGACACGCTCTTTTTTGCTTCGAGCTATTCTGGAAATACCGAAGAAACTCTCAGCGCAATTGATGAAGCCGAACAAAAAGGTGCCCGTATAGCAGTCATTACCAGTGGCGGCAAACTGGCTGAAATAGCAAAAGAAAAGCAGTACTCACTAGTTACTGTGCCAAGCGGCTTACAGCCCCGCCACGCTGTTTTTTATAGCCTGAAGGCTTTGTTGACGATAACTGACGCAGCAGGGCTTACCAATAAGGCGGCTGACACCTTGGCGGCTGAGGCGGATTTTGTTCAAAAAATCCTTCAACCTTGGTTGCCGGCGGTGCCCACTAAAGACAACGTGGCCAAACAAATTGCTCTTGAGGTTATAGGCAAATCGGCGGTTGTGTATGCTGGGCCAAAATTGTGGCCGGCAGCGTATAAATGGAAGATAAGTTTTAATGAAAACGCAAAACATATCGCCTGGGCAAACCAATTCTCGGAATTTAACCACAATGAAATGATTGGCTGGTCAAAACAGCCAGTCGACAAGCCGTATGCCGTTATAGAACTTCATAGCAAACTTGAGCATCCGCGGATTCAAAAACGCTTCACAGTAGCGCAGCGCCTATTGTCGGGTTTGCGCCCGGACCCGATCATTGTAGAGGCGGGAGGGAGTAACTTACTTGAGCAACTGCTCTATACGATTGTTCTCGGTGATTTCGTCAGCTTGTATACGGCCTTACTGAACGGCATAAATCCGACACCCGTAGAGCTTATTGAAAAATTCAAAAAACTTATGGCTTGAATAAGGCTGTTTTTTGCAAAAAGCCTATGCTTGCATCTGTTAAGCGGGGCTGTTATAACTGCTGGCATGAAGTTGTTTTTGGTGTTATTGTTTTTTGCCGCTGCATACCTGGCAGTACTATTTTCTATCACGGACACGGTTATGGGGCAGGCCCAGAACTTAAACCAGACGTACCAATACGTAGCTAATCATTCTGATGCGATTGCCACCGGCGAGCCGGCAGGCGCCTCAGCGAACTAAGCTATAATAAAACAGTTATGTTTATGAGGCGGTCGGCCCGAACCGAGTATATTTTTGCCCTATTGGCGTCCACGCTTGTGAGTATCGGCCTTTTTGCATACGGTGCCTGGCGGAACCAGAGCCTAGAGTTTGATTATTTGCTGTGGAATCTGTTTCTAGCGTGGTTGCCGCTCCTTTTTGCGGTCAGGCTCGTCTCGGTGCTGCAACGCAAATTATGGTCCAGTTGGGAGGCGATGGTTACCAGTTTGCTTTGGATAGTATTTCTGCCCAATAGCTTTTATATGATCAGCGATTTTATTCACTTACAAGATGTCCGGCGGGTGGATGTAGTTTTTGATACGGTGATGCTGACCTCTTTTATTTATACTGGCGTCACGCTTGGCTTCAGCAGCCTGTACCTAATTCATATACAGCTACGGCGGCGTTTTGCGCGGACGACGGCAGCCTTTTTGATAGCCCTCACGCTCTTTGTAAGCAGCGTGGCCGTGTATGTTGGCAGGGACCTTCGTTGGAACAGCTGGGATGTTCTCACCAATCCTGGCGGCCTGCTCTTTGACATTTCCGACAGGGTGGTACACCCGGCCCAGTATCCGCAAATGCTCATTACGGTTATCTCTTTCTTTGTATTGTTACTTAGCATGTACGGCCTTTTGTGGCGCGGCTCCAAGTTGCTCAGGCAGGCAGGGCAGGTATCGGCCCAGCACATTCCTCCGCAACAACCCCGGTAACCTCTGTTATAATTCGACTGGTTAGGAGAATTATATGATGAATCCGAGCGAACCCGCTTTATTTTAGTTCGCCCGGTGAGAAGCTATATACTGTTAGGAATGAAACAAGAGCTTGAATCTTTAATTACATCTGTAGCTAAATCGGTTTATGGGGCAGATATTGTAGTTGAGTTAACGCGGCCCGAAGAAAAATTCGGCGATTATTCTACCAATATTGCCCTTCAAATGGCACGCCAGATGGGCAAAAATCCGCGCGAGGTTGCGGACGAACTTGCTACGGCTGTAAAGGAACAGTTAGAAGACAAAGTTGAATCGGTAGACGTAGCCGGCCCAGGGTTTATAAATGTGCGCCTAAGGGGTAGTTATTTAGAGGAAAATTTACAGGATATGCCGGACAAAAGGCTTGCCGGGAAAACGGCCGTTGCCGAATATTCTGATCCAAATCCTTTCAAAGTCCTTCATGCCGGCCATTTGTATACCAGTGTAGTAGGTGATGCTATCGCCAATTTGCTCGAGCAAGCGGGCGCCACCGTCCATAGGGTAAACTTTGGCGGCGACGTGGGTTTGCATGTCGGCAAAACTATGTGGGCGATCATCCAGGAACTTGGCGGCGAAGATCCAGCAGGTTTGCAGGCAATCAATCCTGCAAAACGCTCGGAATGGATGGCTGGTGCGTATGTCCGGGGAACCAGGGCCTATGAAGACGATGAAGCTGCAAAAACTGCCATCGTAGCGTTAAATAAGCGCGTGTACCAGTTGCACGACGAGGATGACCATGAATCACCCTTTGCGCAAATTTACTGGACGTGCCGGCAATGGAGTTACGATTACTTTAATGATTTTTATGCGCGCATCGGTACCCGCTTCGAGAAGTACTATCCAGAGAGTGAAACCGCTCCAATAGGACTCAAAACCGTGCGCGAACACACCGGCAGCGTTTACCAGGAAAGCGACGGGGCAGTCGTTTTTGACGGCGAAAAATATGGCCTGCATACGCGCGTTTTCATAAATTCTGAAGGTCTACCGACATATGAAGCCAAAGATGTCGGCCTGCTTATGCTCAAACAGCACGATTACCAGCCGGATACCTCAGTAATTATTACCGGTAATGAACAGGAGCAATACCTTGCCGTGGTACTAAAGAGCGTTGAGCAATTTGCCCCGGAACTGGTCAAAGCCACCACTCATCTTACGCATGGCATCGTGAAGCTCCAAGGCGGCGTTAAAATGAGCAGCCGGAAAGGTAATTTTCTGCGAGCTGTCGATGTGCTCGATGCGGCAGCCCGCGCAAACCAAGCGTTCACCGGCCAGGACAGTGACGATACCGTCTTGGGTGCCGTGAAGTACGCTTTTCTTAAAAACCGCATGGGCGGCGATATTATTTATGATCCGGAAGAGTCAGTTAGCTTGGAAGGTAACAGCGGTCCGTACCTGCAATATGCTCATGCCCGGGCCAGGAGCATACTTAGAAAAGTTGAGGAGCGGCCGGGCGGCGAAGGGAATAGTGATTTTGAACAGGGGGAACGAACTCTAGCCCGCAAAATATCCGAGTACCCTGAAGTTGTGAATAAGGCCGCTATGGAGCTAATGCCGCACTATATTTGCACGTATTTGTATGAATTGGCGCAGACTTTCAATCGGTTTTACGAGCATAACCGGGTACTCGGCGATGCGCGCCAAGATACCCGGCTCATGTTGGTCAATAGATATGCCGATACGCTTAAAAACGGGCTGGGGCTCCTAGGTATTGCAGCACCAGACAAAATGTGATATAATGTAGGAGTAATGGCAGAAAGAAAACGTCAAAAAAATAAACCTTCTACGGCCCAGCAAGTAACAACTGGCACTACGATGCGTATCCAGCAGCCGCAAAGTACCCGCCGGCCGAAACAGCGCGTAAGCCGTAAAGTAGTGGAAGAAGTCAATCCAGTTGGCGGTTTTACGGAATTTTTGCGGGAATATACGGTGGTGACCTTAGCTATAGGTTTTGTTATAGCCGCCCAGGTACAAGGACTCGTTAAGCAGTTGGTTGCCGACTTCATAAATCCGCTTTCACAGCTTCTGTTTGCGACCGAGCTCTCCCAGCGGACATTTACACTGCATTTTCATACCCACTATGCCAACTTTGCCTGGGGCGATTTGGTGTATGGCCTGATTGAGTTCTTATTCGTATTAGTTATTATCTACGTTATTATCAAGGTCTTCCGGTTAGAAAAGCTGAACAAACCGAAGCATAAATAATTCTGTAAATCGAAGCGTTTTTAAACGTGCTATACTCATGTGCAAGGAGTTTCCTTGAGTAATATATAATCAAAAATGAATGAAACCGGTGGGCCTGTCCGCCGGTTTTTTATAAGGAGGGGCGTATGGCAGAGCAGGGTAGCGTGCAGCCAATCAACGGTGATTTTTACGGGAAAGACATTGTTTCGGTCGGGCAATTTAAAGAAGAAGACGTAGTTATGGTTATGTCCGAGGCCGACGCGATGAGGAGCATGGTTCAAGAAAACGGCCGATCCAACTTGCTTAGCGACCTTGTAATGGCAAATCTTTTCTATGAACCTTCGACGCGGACCTTTTTATCATTTGAAGCAGCCGCCAAGCGTCTTGGGGCGGCGACGATTTCAACCCAGGGGGTTGAATTTTCATCGATTTCCAAGGGTGAAACGCTGGAAGATACTATTCGTACCGTGGAACGCTATGCGGACACAATTGTGTTGAGGCATGAGACAGAGGGTGCCGCCAGGATTGCCGCGGACTTTAGTGACCGTCCAATTATTAACGGGGGCGATGGTGTCGGCGAGCACCCGACGCAGGCTTTGCTCGATATGTGCACTATATTGGATGAGTTCGGGCCATATGGCGAACTAAAGATTGCAATGGTGGGCGACTTAAAACATGGCAGGACGGTGCATTCGCTGGCGCGTTTGCTTACGCTGCACGGCCACCCAAAGCTTTATTATGTATCGCCGCCAGAGCTTGCCATGCCAGAAGATATTGTTGCTGAAATAGGCCCGGCGGTTCGGCAGGAGGAAGTGCAGGATCTCCATGACGTTATCGGCGAAGTCGACGTAGTTTATATGACGCGTATACAGCATGAACGGTTTGCTTCCGAAGAAGAATATGGACGGCTAAAGGGCTCATTTGTCCTTGATGCCGAATCAATGAAGCGTGCAAAAGGACGTTCGATAGTTATGCACCCCTTACCGCGTGTAGACGAAATTGATCCGGCCGTGGATGATGATAGCCGTGCCCGCTACTTCGAGGAAGTTGAAAATGGCATGTATGTTCGCATGGCGCTCCTCGCTATGGTGCACGGACGCTCGATCCGCAGCGAATAGCCGGCGTATAATAGAAGTATGGCAGATGAGTGGAAAGATAAGCTAACGCCCGAGCAATATCATATTTTGCGCGAGAAAGGCACGGAAGCGCCATTTACTGGCAAACTGCTACACAATGACAAGACAGGCGACTATACCTGTGCGGCTTGCGGGAATGTGGTTTTTAAAAGCGACACGAAGTTTGATAGCGGCAGCGGCTGGCCGAGCTTTTACGATGTGGCGAATACCAAAGCAGTAAAGCTGGCCGAAGACCGCAGTCACGGCATGCAGCGGGTTGAAGTTATGTGCGCGAAATGCGGCAGCCATTTGGGCCATGTTTTTCGTGATGCGCCGGACCAACCGACAGGCATGCGTTTCTGTATTAACTCCGCGGCGCTCGGTTTCGAAGAACACAAGTAATACGCAGCGCACTTATTTGCTCTTAATATAAATTAGCAATCTTTTTGGTAATACTTGGTGCCCCAGGCGGCCATTTGCTTGAGGATAGGCAAGAGATCCTCACCTTTTTTAGTCAGGGTGTATTCAGTGCGCGGCGGTACTTCGGCGAAGCTCTGTTTCGTGATAATGCCGTGGGCTTCCAAATCGTCAAGCCGCTGGGAAAGTGTGCGCGGGTTAATGTTTCCAACGGATTTTTCCAATTCGCAAAAACGCCTTGGGCCGCTGAAGAGATCGCGCAAGATCAGTGCCGTCCACTTATTGCCGACAATTTCCATAGCCGAGGCAATGCAGCCGACTTTCGGTTCGATTGGTTTAGTAATAGAAGTTATTTTCATACTTTACAAAGTATAGTAATGGCTTTATACTGAAGTAGCTAAAGCTATATAAAGTATAGCATACAATAGGAAGCTAAGAAAGGAAAGCAATGGCAAAAATCGCTATTATTGTAGGTAGCACTCGTGAGAGTCGCGTAACCGATAAGCTGGCAACATGGGTAGCTAAAGAAGCTGCTAATAAAGCTGAAACTGAGGTCCTTGACTTGCGGGACTATCCGCTGCCGTTTTTTGACGAGGCAATGCCGCCGCGTTATAACCCACACCGGGAACTATCGGCCGACGTCGAGAAGTGGGTGGATAAGATTGCTGAATTTGAAGGTTACATTATCGTGACGCCGGAATATAACCGCTCGATGGCCGGCGTGCTAAAGAACGCGTTCGACAATTTGGGTAATGAAATAGCGGACAAGCCGGTCGCCCTGGTGGCTCACGGTTCTGCCGGCGGCGCCCAGGCTGTCGCGAGCTTGCGTATCACGCTGCCCGGAAACGGTGCTGTCACTTTGCCCGATGCATTGTTCTTCACCGATCAGGTGGGACAGGCTATCGATCAAGAAGGCGTGCTGAAGGCAGAACTGCAAGAAGGGCCGTATAGCCCGCAAGCAAGCCTGGCTAATTTGATAGATTCGCTGGTTAAGTACAGCGACGCACTCAAAACCGTCCGCGCTTAAGACGATAAGCGTAAGCTTGAGAAATTTGCGCAAAGAGCCCCAGAGAGATCCGGGGTTTTCTTTTTGCTGGCAAGGAACTAAAATCTAGAGAATGAGAACGGTTGAGCGGGACGTAGTCGCAGCACTCATTATCTCGAGCGATAACAAATTTCTTATGGGCAAAACGGCTCCTACGGCGGGTGGTGTATATAGCGGCAGCTGGGTAATTCCAGGCGGTGGCATAGAGAAAGGCGAGACGAAGCTTGAGGCTCTGCATAGGGAAATAATGGAGGAGACGGGCCTGGATATTAGTCCGTATAAGCCGAAATTAGTGGAGGACGGAGATACCGGGCAAAGTGAGAAAACACTTAAAGACACTGGCGAACGCGTGATAGTTGCCATGAATTTCTTCACGTATGAGATACGGATCGGCAAACCCGCAGAGGAGATACCGGCCCACGAAACCTCAGAATTGGTCGAATTACGATGGATCGACTTTATAGATCTTCCGAATGAAAAATTATCCCCGCCTACCGTTAAGCTCCTGAAAAAGTTACAATATATGCCATGATCGACAAAAAAGCGAAACCGACAAAATTGTTCTGGGTAGATTTGGAACTGACAGGGTTGGATCCGCGCCAAGATGTAATTATTGAGGTAGCGGCTGAAATTACAGACTTTAACTTTAAAACGCTGGCAAATTATGAAGCGATCGTGAAGCAGGATAAGCAGGTGGTTGTGGACCGCATGCAGAAAAACATCTGGTGGAAGGATTATCCGCACAACCGCGACGAATTCGTGGCAAAAATGGATAGCGGTGCCGCAAAGCCGGCTGAACAAGCCGAGCGGGAACTCGTAGAGCTGGTTGAACAACAATTCGGGGCCGAGCCTGCCGTGCTGGCAGGGAATAGCATTCACAATGACCGGGCTTTTATCCGGCAATGGTGGCCCCAGCTAGACCTAAAACTGCATTACCGGATGCTTGATGTGAGCGCATGGAAGGTGTTCATGCAGGGCGCCTACGATGTGGAATTCGAAAAGAAAGAAGTACATCGAGCTTTTGACGATATCCAAGCGTCGATTGCCGAACTGCAATATTATCTTGAGTGGTTCAAAGGCCATAGGGAATAGAAGCGCGTCTTAATTTTTTGTTCCGGAAAGGTTTCTAGGCGCTTTTGTCGGTGCCATCTGCCCGGCGGAAGAGGGCGAAGAAGAGACCGAAGAGGACAACGACTACCGGTAGCCACCACCAGCCAAGTCCGAGGAAGGCTGAAGAATTCTTGTTGTCGTTCTTGTTAGTGGAAGCGCTTTTAACGCTCACAGTACCGTCGTTATTGCCGGTGTTTGTACCTGACGTGCCGGAAGCGTCGCCAAGAACCTGGCCGCCATTATTGTTACCGCCGTTTGTGCCTGCTCCGCCATTCCCGCCAGGCGTGGTAGTGGCGAAAGTCGTGGGGCCGTTGCCGCCGCCCTGGACGAAGGCCGCCGTGAAGGCATTGCCTGAGAATGTACTGGAGAAGACTATAGGGGCAGGGGTGTTGATGATGGTGTACGATTCGCTCATGACGCCGCTCTCATTGCCGGCATCGTCGTAAGCGACAGCCTTAACGGTTTCGCTGGAGCTTATAGTAAAGGCACCGGTGTAAGGAGTGCTGGTATTGTCAGGTGTAGATCCATCGGTCGTATAGTAAATGGCTGGACTGGCGGTGTCGTTATCGCTGCTGGAAAGCGAGACGAGAGGCTCATTGGATGTGGTATATGTACCTCCTGCCGGGGAAGCGCTTGGCGTACTAGGCGCCATGTTGTCTACGGTTACGGTTTTTGTTGCGACTGAACCAGCATCTTTGTTATCTGCTTTGTCGCGGGCTTCGAGGTCGATGGTGTACGTGCCATTAAGACCTGTTGTATTCCAATTGTAGTTAGAAACATTTGCAGCATTAACAGTACCGGGGCCGGCTATCACATTGCCATGCGAATCTTTTACGACTAAGTAATAGTGGTCGGGATTGGCATCTGTAACGGTGCCGCTGATAGTGACTGTACCGCGTACCGTATCGCCTGTCGGCGCAGTGATGTGAACTACAGGGGCTGTAGTATCGTATGTGACGGCAAACGTTGCGCTACAGGCAGATGTATTACCGGCAGCATCCACAGCTTCGATGCAGAAGTAATGTGTTCCTTCGCCTTGATTAAAGACGCCCGCCAGGCTGGTATTACTGGTTGTCGTGGTCCACGCATTGGCCTCGCTGTTGTATGGCGAGGAGGCTATATTATTCCAGTACTTATAGATGTAGTGGTCAACATCGCTTGAGCTATCTTGCCAGCTGGCCGTGCCGTTGTACGAGTTTGTATAGCCGCCATTTGAAATGGTTGCATTGCTGGAATCTTTCCAGCTCAGATTAGTTGGAACAGCCGGGGTAGTATTGTCGACAGTGACGCTCCAGGTGCTGCTCCACGGGCCGGGCTTGCCATATTGGTCGACAGCTCGTACGTGCCAGTAGTACGTATTTTCCGGAGAATTACCTTCAGGCAGCGAAGTACTTGTTAAGCCAGCGTGATGAGCAAGCTGGCTGCTAAATGCGCCGCTAGAGTTCGTTGTGTTGCTGAGAGAACTTTCCCATTCATAGGTTACCGGACCGTGATTTGGATCAGTTACCGGATCCCAAGTGAAGTCGAAGTCGTGGGTATAGATGTTGTAAGAGCCGCCATTCGTCGGCGCAGTGAGAGTCGGAGCTGAGAGCACCGAAGTGTCGTAGTAGTAATGAACCGGGCTGCTCCAAGCGCTATCGTTACCTGCTTTATCGACTGCTCGGACCCAGATTGTGACGCCGCCTTGTTCGCTTAGGCTTGGCGTGTGGCCGCGTGAAGTGCCTGACGCGTCACGACAACCGCTTACTGTGTGGCCGTTGATTTGGGTGCCGGAGCAAGTGCTGCCACTGAAGGTATGGCCATCGTCATAGAGATAGGCTACTTGGTAGTGGTCAATGGCTTCAGTGTTGCCGTTTACGTCGGTAGTGACGGCAGTCCATGCATTGTTGATGGGCGTACTGGCAAAGTATTGTCCGTTGTTAGGAGCTGTAATAGACGGTGCATTTGGTGCTGTCCGGTCGATGTAGATTGTACGGGTAGAGTTTACGCTCCAATTAAGAGCTTTATCTTGTGCGCCAACTTGAAGGTAGTATTTGCCGTCAGGCGTGTTAGCCGGAATATGCACTGTGCATGTTCCGCTGTCGCTTATACCACTTTCGCTTGTATTGCTGTAGCAAGTGACAACCCAGTGGTTCGAGTGCGAAGAATCGGTATCGTACAGGCTCACGTTTACGCTCTTCAGCGCAACGTTATCGTTTGCGGTATAGCCAACGGTAAAGTTGCTGTTTACGTAGGAATTATCAGCCGGAGTCGGGGATGTGAACGCGACAGTCGGCTTAGTATTGTCGTAGTAGAGTGTGAAAGAAGCTGAGGGCGTGGAGTTACCATTACTATTAACGCCGACAACCTGGAAGGTGTATTTACCGTTACCGTGTTGGCCAAACCCGTCGTAAGTCGCCAACCAGGCATTGGTATTAGGGCCTTGGTAGAACGTGTGCGTAGTGCCATCCGGATAGGTGGTGAGGATATGATAGCCGGTTACTAAACCACTGGAAGCAGTCCAGAGTAATTCAAGATTATTACCCCCGGATTTGGAGGTGTAGCTTAAGTAAGAACCGTCCGCTACGTCCGTGCTGTCATATTGGAATTTGGCGTGCAGTCCTGTCGGCTGGCCGGGAACCGCCGAACTGTCGGCAGAACAGGCGCTATCTGTGCACCATGGACCGTACTTTACGGCGCCGATGGCGGCAGAACCGGTACCACTAGTATTCTTGTCCGGGCTGCTGCCGTCACTACCGGTATTGTCCTTCGGGCCCGAAGCGTTGCCCCACCAGTTACTAGTGGCATCGACAACGGGAGATGCGCCAGTAGGTGCGTTGATGCCGGCGCCGCTGTTGCCGCTAAGATTGTTGTTGTGCGCAGTAAGCGTGTCGCTCAGTGCTCCGGAACCGATATTAATACCGTTTTCAAAGCCGGTAATTGTATTGCCTGTGAACGTGAGGTTAGATGACGGCGAACCACTGGCTGTCGAAATGGAAACGCCATTGAAGGTGCTGCCTGCCGAGAGATTATTACCAGTAATGTTTACTGTATTACTTCCAGTAAGGAACAGGCCCGAACCATTAAAGTTCGAGCCGGTGTTGTTTGAGAAAGTAACGTTGTTGTCTCCCCAAATGACGGCAGTGTTGCCATTATTCTGGAAGTTGTTGCTATCAATCGTTATATGGTTGCTATTTGTGGCGAGGTTGATAGCCGTATTGCTGGCGTTATCAAGCTCATTGTGGTTGATGTTAATAGTGCTGACATTATCACCCCAGATGCTGGCGTTATTTTCAGGGTCAGCATTGTTATGTGTGAACAAGTTTCCCTTGACAGTAACGTTACTAGCGCCGTTAAGGCTGATGCCGCGCTGGTTGTGTTCAAAAATACTGTTTTCAACAGTAGCGCCAGAGCTATTACCTAAATCTACGCCTTTCGGTCCAGCCGAAGGATCATCGGAGCTTGGGCCGAAGTCAAAGCCATCGATTGTTACATTCGGAGCATTTACCGCAAAGGTGGCAGCATAGTTATTTGTGCCGGGAACGGTGGACTCGCTGCCGCCCTGGTGAGCCCGGCCGCTGGTAGCAGAAGTGCCGGCTTGCGCGCCGTCGAGCGTCAGGCTTTTATTGATGTTAACGTTTTCATTGTAAGTGCCGGCGTCAACTGCAATGGTGTCGCCATCGGAAGCGTCATTAATAGCGGACTGAATCGTGTGATATGGCTCGCTTGCACCAACACGTAAAGTTTTCGGAGTGTGCTTCAAAACAACCGAACCGCTGGAATAGATACGCAGGGTAGGGTAAGCCGTAGCCGGTTTAGTAGCGCTGCCGCCGAGTTCTACTGGCTGCTGGGCTGCAAAACCGGGCTCATTCAAGCTTGCATCTGAAGAGGTTGTGTATGTTACCGGGCTATCGGAAAAGGTGTTGTTGGTAACATCGAGGGTTCCGCTGCTGCCAGCAGCAGTTTTTACTTCTACCTGCGTGTACCAGTTGTTATCAAAAGTGTTACCGGTCATCGTCACGGTGTTGAAATTGGTGGAATAACCGGAATCATAGTACACAAAACCGAGGGTCCAGTTGTCTGAGATGGTGTTGCCGGTAATATTAGTGCCATCGATGGTATTCGTAGCATTGATGCCAGTACGGTTGTCGGTGATGGTGTTGTTGATAATGTTGTTTTGGGAGCGGTTTATATATATGCCGTTACGGCTCAGGGAGACCGTGCTGTTCTCTAGCGTATTGCCAGTAGTTAGCTGACCAAAAGCGACGCCATTGTTATTAAAATTCCAGGCGGATTTTTCGGCGGGAGTATAGTCATGGGTGATGGTGAAGCCGCTGACGGTTGCACCGCTTGTACTGAAAGTTAGGGGAGTTGAGTTGCCGTCGGTTGCGACAATCTTTGTGCTAGCCGCACCTGCGCCCATAATGGACACGGCTTTGTTAACGGTAACGTTTTCGGTATATGTACCAGCCGCCACATTGATAGTATCGCCAGAGGTGGCAAGATTAATAGCGCCCTGGATAGTTGTAGAGTCACAACCGCTGGCGCAAACACTTTTACTGCCCGCGGCAAAAGCTTTCTGGGCAAAGAGGGGCGTTACACCGCTCAGGCTGGCTGCCATAAAGGCCAGTGCCATAGTAAAATTCACGATCTTTGTACGTGCATTCTTTTTAATGCCACTAGCTACAGTCCAAACCATCGAACACGCTCCCTTCGTTTAAGATGTTCCCGGATCTCGGTACTATCTAACCATTTCATGGACGGTTTTGCAAACATTATGAACGATTGGATTTAATAATTGCCATGAAGATTGTTACGGGGTTTTGTGGGCAAAACATGTATTACAATTAAATACGATGGATCATAAGACAGTCGAGGAGTATATATTAAGCATGCCGAATGCCAGATTGGACTACCCATTTGGCGAAGGAGTTGCCGTATATAAAGCGGGAGACAAAATGTTTGCGCTTATCCGCGAAGGGAAGAATCCAGTTCAACTCAGCCTTAAGTGCGACCCGAAATTAAGCGAAGTTCTTCGCGAGAAATACGAAGAAGTCATGCCTGGTTATCATCTTAATAAAAAGCATTGGAATACGCTTATTTTGTCCGGCCAACTAACATGGGAAGAGGTCCAGGATCTGATCCGGCACAGCTATGACCTTGTTACGGGCTAAGTACCCGCAGGGGCGCCCGGCGAATTCTGAAGCTGGTTCAAAAGAAGTTGGGATGACGTATATTCCTGGTTGAGCAGTTGGCGGCCTTTAGCACCCTTGGTATCAACGAATGTGGTTTTAAGGGCGGTCTGGTAATTTTTAAGTTCAGTTTCCATAAGCTGGACGTACGTGCTCTCAAAGGTGCTGTTAGACGCTGCCGTAGATAGTTGCGAATCCGTAGTGGCGCTTACTTTTTGATTCAGCGTACCTGATTTCACCTTTTTACCGTTGTTCTTCAGATAGGTTAACGTCTGGTTTTGGTCGCTCGATAAGCTTGCCTGCGCCGTGACTGCAAAGTTCATAGTATTTTGCGAGAGGGCAGCCTGCTGTTGTTTGCTCTGTTGGAGCGCTTGGCTGGTAATATGGATCATTTCTTGCTGGTCTTGTGCCAGGCCTATCATGGCGGTGGTGTCGAAAGGCGGAGTGGTGACGAGGCCTTTGATGACGGTGAACAATATAATAAGAATGATAATGCCGCCGCCGACAACGGCTATCCTAATAGGAAGCGATGAGCCGGCCGGTATAAGGTTAAGTTTTTGCCGCGGCGGCTTAGCCGGCTCCATGATAAAGGCATATTCGTTCGGCTGCACTGCTGGCTGGCCGGGCTGCGGGGCCTGCGGAGTTACGGGTCCTGGCTGTTGCGGTTGCGGCATCGGTTGTGGCCCGACCTGAGGCTGGGGTTGTACTGGCTGCTGTGGCCCCTGCTGGGGCTGATAAGGGTTTTGCGGAGACTGCGGAGGCATAGTCACATTAAACCATAAGCCTCTTAAGGAAGGGAAGCGCGTCTGCTATCCTGAAAGGAGATGAGTTTGGGCAAGCAGCAAAGACTAGTATTGGTAGTAACCATTTTGGCCTCTTTTGTGTCGTTCTTGGATGGCTCGATTGTAAACGTCGCATTGCCGGCAATCCAGCACGACTTGGGCGGCGGTTTATCCGCCCAGCAGTGGGTAGTTGATGCTTATTTGTTGACGCTTGGTTCTTTTATTCTGATTGCTGGATCTTTGTCGGATTTACTAGGGCGCAAAAGGATTCTGACGCTCGGCTTACTTGGGTTCGGTGCGGCTTCGCTGTTATGCGCCGTGGCCCCGAGCAGCACAGCGCTAATTATCTTCCGGGCCTTGCAAGGAGTAGCAGGAGCTTTATTGG